>CAXTFI010000012.1:0-40007 GCA_964243255.1 uncultured Hymenobacter sp. | reverse complement strand
GGTGGGCGTGCCGCAGTGGTTTTTTGAGGGCGACGCCGTGGGCACCGAAACGGCCCTCACGCGCAGCGGGCGCGGGCGCATCCCGTACTTCGGCCTGGGTTTGCGGGCCAACCTGCTCGACGGCCGGCTCTATAACTACCAGAAGGCGGTGAGCGGCTCGCTGCGCGATAACGTGCCCGACTGGTACGTGCTGGGCTACTACCTAACTTCTTATGCCAAAGCCCATTATGGGGCCGACGTATGGAGCCGGGTGCTGGACGAGTACTACCGCTTTCCGTTTTACCCCTTCTCGTTTTCCAGAGGCCTGAAGCGCACCACCGGCCTGCGCGTGGAAGACCTCTACGCCCGCACTATGCACGCCCTGGACTCGACCTGGCGCGCCGAGCAGGCGGCGCGGCCCGCGCCCACGCCGGTGCGCGAGCTGGCCGGGCAGGCCACCACGCAGGTATTTACGCAGTACCAATACCCTCAGTATGTGAACGATAGCACGGTGCTGGCCCTGAAAAGCGGCCTCGGCGACATTGCGCAGCTGGTGCTGCTGGGCCACCACGGGCGCGAGCGCCGGGTGTTTACGCTGGGCCAGCTCAATATTCCGCAGCTGCTGTCGGTGGGCGGGGGCAAGGCCGTGTGGCCCGAGTTTCGGCAAAATCCGCGCTGGGGCCAGCGCGTGTATTCCGAGCTTAAGGTGCTGGACCTTAGCACGGGCCGCCTCACGCGCCTGGGCAAGGGCCAGCGCTACGCGGCCGCCGCGCTCTCGGCCGATGGCCGCCAGCTAGTGGCCGTGCGCACCGATGCGGCCTACCACCACGCGCTGGTTATCCTGGATGCCACCACGGGCAACGTTGTGCGCACGCTGCCCAATCCGCGCAACGACTTTTATCAGCAGCCGCGTTGGTCGCCGAGTGGCCAGGCTATTGTGACAGTAGCGCTAAGTGCGGCGGGCAAAACCTTGCAGCTTATTGAGCCAACGAGTGGGCTGGAAGTCAACATTTTGCCGGTGGCGAATGTCAACCTGGCCAATCCTCAGCTATGGGGTGAATATGTATTTTATAACTCGCCACAGTCGGGGGTAGATAATATTTACGCCGTCAATTACAGCACTAAGCAGACCTACCAGGTGACCAACCGGCCCACCGGGGCCTACCACGCCGCCGTGGCGCCCGATGGCCGCCACCTGGCCCTGCACGACTACCGCGCTACCGGCGCCCGCGTGGTCGAAATGCCACTTGACCCCACCACTTGGCAAGCATTGCCCACGCCCGCCCGCGCTGATGCGCCCGCGCCCTTCGTGGCGGCGCTGGCGGCCGGCGAGCCGGGGGCGGCGCGCATCACCGCGCTGCTGGCCTCGCCCGACTCGGGGGGGGCGCGCTACGGGGTGCGGCGCTACCGGCCGCTGGCGCACGCGCTGCGGCTGTTCAGCTACGGAGTGGTGCAGAGCCCGGCCGGTAATGCGGTGAGCGTGGGGCTACGCTCGCAGGACTACCTGAGTACCACGCAGTTATTTGCGGGCCTCAGCTACGACCAGACCGAGCGCACGCTGGCCGCCACGGGCGCGCTCAGCTACCAGGGCCGCTACCCGGTGCTCGATGTGGAGGCCACCTACGGCGGGCGCAACGCCACGCGCTACTTCGACCGCGCCGCGCCGCTCGACAGCCTGCGCAGCAGCCAGTGGCAGTACGCCCGCCTGCTGGCTGGCGTGCGCCTGCCGCTAGTGCTTACGCGCTCCAGGTACCTGCAGGCGCTCACGGTGGGCGCGTACTACCTGCACGAGCGGGTGTTTAATTATACGCCCACTTTCCGCAACCGCAGCGAAACCGGCCTGAACACGCCGCTGCACGCCATCCAGACCTCCCTGGGCTACGCCAGCCAGCTCAAGCAAAGCGCTCGCGACGTGGCCCCGCGCGGCGGGGCTACGCTGCTGGCCACGTACCGCACCACCCCGTTTGGCACCAACCTGCAAGCCAGCCAGGTGGGCGTGCAGAGCAGCGTGTATTTGCCCGGCCTGGCCCGGCACCACGCGCTGCGGCTGCGCGGCGGCTTTCAGTACCAGCAGCAGGGGCAGTACAATTTTTCGGCGGCCATCTCCTTTCCCAGGGCCGAAACGAGCTACGTGAGCTTCGACCGGCTGGCCGTGGGCAGCGCCGACTACAACCTGCCGCTTGCCTTCGTGCACTGGTCGGTGGGGCGGGTGCTGTACGTGCAGCGCCTGCGGGCCACCGCGTTTTTTGACCTGGCCCAGGGCAGCAGCGTGGTGACGCTGCGCACGCCCACCGGCCAGCTGGTGCCCACGCGCCTCTACCAGGACTACCGCAACGCCGGGGTCGATTTGATGGCTTTGTTGAACGTTTTTCACCTGCGCACGCCCATTGAGGCGGGGGTGCGGGTGGCGTATAGCAGCAATTTGCAGCGGGTGGTGGTGCAACCGCTGGCCTTTAATGTGCGGCTGTAGCGTACGCTTTAGCTTGCGCGCGAGCGCAGCGAGCAGGCGGTACCGCGCCAGGCGAACCTAACGCGAGATGCTCGCTGCGCTCGCGCGCAAGCTGAAGCTTACGCCACAGTGCGCTACTGCTTCATAATGCGTTCCTGGTCCGAGACGGTGAACTGGGTGAGGTAGGCGGTTTCCTCGGCTACGTCGGAGCGGGCCAGGCGCGACTCCCTGATTAGCAGCACGCTGGCGTAGAGCAGCGTGGTGGCCCCGAGCACGCTCAGCAGGGCGATAATCCAGGCGGCGGCGCTGTCTATCAGCTCAAAAATGCCGATGCTCAGAATGCTGCCGATAAAAATGCTCAGCGTGAGGTGCAGGCTGGTCATGGCTTTTTGCAGGATGCGGGCGCGCCGGATGGCAAACAGCAGCTGCTGGGTGAGGTGGCCGTGCTCGGCGGGGTCGGGCGTGGAGGTGGTGGCCTGCTGCTGGTTTTGGCGCAGCAGCTGGGCCACCTCCCGCTGCCGGTCGAGGCTGCGGCTCAGGCGCTGGGAAGTGGTGAGGATGAGCGAGCCGCACGCCGACACCAGTATCGCCGGCGTAAACATGGCCGACAACACGGACAGCGTGCCCGAAAGATGGGAGATGGCCGCCGGCATAGCAAATTACACTATTGGCTTGACTTCCAGCTCTTTTGCTTTTAGCGGGGCCTTGGCCTTGCCAATGATGTAGCGCATGCCTTTGTCCTGGGTCGCGTAGTTCCAGGCCCAGGCCAGGAACACGGCAATGCGGTTGCGGAAGCTCACCAGGGCCAGCACGTGCACCAGGCTCCAGCCCAGCCAGCCCAGCAAGCCTGTGATGTGGTACTGCTTGCCAAAGAGTAGGATATCACCCACGGCGCGGTGCCGGCCGATGGTGGCCATCGTGCCCTTATCGGTGTAGTGGAAGGGCTGCATGGGCTGCTTATTGAGCAGCCGCCCCATGTTTTCGCCCAGCAGCTCGCCCTGCTGAATAGCGGGCTGCGCCACTTGCGGGTGCCCCTCGGGGTAGCCCTCAGTGGCCATTTGGGCAATGTCGCCGATGGCAAACACGTTGTCGTAGCCGGCCACCTGGTTGAACTCATTGACCTGGTAACGGTTGGATTTGAGCAGCGCCGCCGGGTTGAGGCCCGCCACCGCCGCGCCCGTAACGCCCGCCGCCCAAATGAGCGTGCGGGTAATGAGGCGCTCGCCGCTTTTCAGCTCCACGTGGTAGCCGTCGTAGGACGTCACCCGGTTGTCGAGCCACACCTGCACATTCATATCCTGCAAGTACTTGAGGGCGTGGGCCGAAGCCTCGGCCGACATGCCCTTGAGCAGCACGGGGCCGCTCTGCACCAGGTGAATGTCCATCTGCTTGAGGTCCAGCTCGGGGTAGTCGCGCGGGAAAACGTGGGCGCGCAGCTCGCTCAGCGCGCCGGCCATTTCGACGCCCGTGGGCCCGCCGCCCACGATTACGAAGTCAAGCATGCTGTTAAGCTGCTCCTGGTCACCTATTTGCAGGGCCTGCTCAAAGTTGGAGAGCAGCGTGTTGCGCAGCTCAATGGCGTCGGTCACGCTCTTAAGGCTGATGGAGTTTTTCTCCATCGCCTTGTCGCCGAAGTAGTTAGACGTGGTGCCGGTGGCCAGCACCAGGTAGTCGTAGCGCAGCAGCCCGATGGAGGTTTCGACCACCTGCGCCGCGGCATCAACGGAGCACACCTCGGCCATGCGGAAGTAAAAATTCTCCTGCTCGTTCAGGATTTTACGAAACGGCGATATCACGCTGTCGGCATTGAGGGCCGCCGTAGCTACCTGGTAGAGAAGCGGTTGAAAGACATGGTAGTTCTGCTTGTCGATAAGCACTACCTGCACCGGCGCATTGGCCAGCTCTTTGGCCAGCGCCAGGCCACCAAAGCCCCCGCCCACAATCACCACGCGGGGCTTGCCGAGGTCGGCGATTTTTGTAAGTCCTTCCATAAGGGTATAAATAAGGGCGCGCCAAGCGAGCGTCCGCCGTATCAAGAGCCTAATACGGCCCGGCCGCCGAATAGTAGGCGCAAAATCCTAGAAAAGGCCGGCGGGCGCCCCGAGCGGGTCCGCGGCCCCGATGAAAGAAAAAGCCGCCGCAGCCGGCCTGCTCACTTAAACCACCGCCGGCCCCGGCCAGCCGTTTCACGTCCTCAACCGGGTGGCGGTGCAGGAGCTGGAAGCCTGGTGGCTAGGCGACCGCACCGCTATTATGGCCGCCTACCCCGGCGTCAGGCCCGCGCATTTCAAAGGCCTAGCCCGCGACCCCGACCAGCCACCTAAGCCCAACGACACCCTGTGGGAAGTGCTGAAGCAGGGCCGCTACTTCGCCGCGGGCAAGCGCAAAACGCAGTGGACCAATGACATAGCTCGCCACCTCGACCCGGCGCGCAACACCTCAACCAGCTTTCGCTACTTCTGCGCGGGGCTGGCGGCGCTGCGGTAGCTACCCCGGTGCCCGCTCATAGAAAAACTCCGTATCCCCCACTTCCCCGCGCCGTTGCTGCGCCTCGCGGGCGCGCAGCTCCACGCGGCGAATCTTGCCGCTGATGGTTTTGGGTAGCTCGGTTACAAACTCCAGGATGCGCGGCATCTTGTAGGGGGCGAGGTGCGCGCGGCCGTAGGCAAACAGCTCCTGGGCCAGCGCGGCGCTGGCTGCGGTGCCGGGCAATAGAATAACGAACGCCTTGATTTCGTGGCCTTTAATGGGGTGGGGCGAGCCCACTACGGCGGCCTCCACCACGGCCGGGTGCTCGACGAGCACGCTCTCGACCTCGAAGGGCCCCACGCGGTAGTCGCTCGATTTGATTACGTCGTCGTCGCGGCCCACAAACCAGAGGTAGCCGTCGGGGTCGCGGTAGGCCTTGTCGCCGGTGTAGTAGAGGCCATGCCGAAACACGCTGGCCGCCCGCTCGGGCTCGCCGAAGTAGCCGGTAAACAGGCCGTTGGGCCGGCCGGTGTCGGTGCGCACGGCCAGGTGGCCCTCGGCCAGAGCGGGCAGCTCGCGGCCTTGGTCGTCAGCCAGCACCACGTCGTACATAAACGAGGGCTGGCCCATGCTGCCCAGGCGCACGGCGCTGCCGGGCAGGTTGTAGACCATGCAGGTGCTCTCCGACTGCCCGTAGCCGTCGCGGATGAGCTGGCCCGTGCCGCGCTGCCAGGCCTCAATCACTTCCGGGTTAAGCGGTTCGCCGGCGCTCACGCACTCGCGAAAGCTGAACTCGTAGCTGGCTAAGTCCTCCAGCACAAGCAGCCGCAGCACCGTGGGCGGCGCGCAAAACGTGGTTACCCGCTCGCGGGCCAGCGCCGCCAGCAGCGGGCCGCCCGCAAAGCGCCCGCCGCCCTGGTACACCACCAGCGTGGCCCCCAGGCTGAGGGGCGCAAAAAAGCTGCTCCAGGCAAACTTGGCCCAGCCGGCCTGCGCAATGTTGCAGTGCCGGTCGCCGGGCCGCAGGCCAATCCAGGCGGCCGTGCTGAGGTGGCCCACCGGATACGAGAAGTGCGTGTGCGTCACCACTTTGGGCAGGCCCGTGGTGCCCGAGGTGAAGAATAAAAACAGCGGGTCGTCGGCGCGGGTAGTGGTGGCTTCCGCCTGGTCGGCCAGCTCATCCAGCCCCGCGAAGCCCACCCAACCCGGCCGCTGGGCCGCCGGCCCACCCACCAACATCTTGAGTTGAATGCGCTGGCCCAGGGCCTGCTCGGCGGCGTCGATTTTGGCGGCGTTTTCGGCATCGGCGATAACTACGGCGGGCAGCAGCCGACCAAACCGGTATTCTAAGTCCTTCACCGTGAGGATGCTGGCGGCTGGGATGAGCAGCTGCCCACCCTTGATGCCGGCCACGTAGGTATGCCACAGCTCGGCGCACACGGGCACCATCAGCAGCACGGCCTGCTGGGGCTGCACGCCGGCGGCGCGCCAAAAGTGCAGGAGCTGATTGGCGCGGGCGGCCAGCTGGGCGTAGGTTAGTTGCTGGTGGCCGTGGTCGTCGGCCAGCACCAGGGCCACCTTGTCGGGGTGGCGGGCCACGTGCAGGCCCTCCAGAATTTCGGTGGTCCAGTTGAAGTACGTGGGCTTGGGCACGGGGCGGGCGGCCAGCTCGTGGTAGGCGCCGGCTGCGGCAATGCGCTGAAAATCTTTGAAGTACGCTTGCATGGGGCGGGGTGGGGAAAGGCACTGCGGCGGCCGCGCGGCCGGGGCCGGCCGGAACGTTTTAGCGCCCCCCGCCGGTTTAGGCCAAACCTACCACAACTTATAGTGTCTCGCATGAAAGCTTTGCCCCTGGCCATTCTTGTTGCAAGCAGCCTGCTAGGGCAAGCCGCTGCCCCCACCCGCCCCGTAGCCGAGCCCGCCACCCAAACCGTGACGGTGGTGCTGACGGCGCTGGCCTCCCCGCAGTCGGTGGTGCGCATGAATTTCTACAACGACCCCGACAAATTTCTGAAGCACGACCAGCAAGCGTTTCGGCTGGTGGTGAAGCCGGAGGGCAAAACCGAGCTTTCGGTGCCCGTGGAGCTGGCCCCCGGCCAGTGGGCCGTGGCCCTAACCCAGGACACGAACAACAACGACAAGCTCGACAAAAACTTCCTCGGGATTCCGACCGAGCCGTTCGCGTTTTCCAACAACGTGCGCCCGCGCCTGGCGGCCCCCACCTTCAAAGAGTGCGAGTTTAAAGTAGATGGGCCGGGTAAAGTGGTGGCCATCAGCAGCTGGAATAATCTGTAAATCTGCGGCTTACAAAACAACCCGAAACGGATGCGCACCCCGCGCCAGCCGCTCGGCCAGCTCTACGGCGTAGCGGGCGCGGGTTTCGGGAAGCCTGGCGGCGGCCACTTTGCGCGCTATGGCGCGGCGCGTGGCCCCGGACTGGGCCAGGAAAGCGGTTTCGGCCGCGGGCCAGGCAGCCAGGGCTTCGGCCAGCTCGTCGGGCAAGTCCACGTGGTCGGGTTGCGGGTCGGGCGCGAGGCTGATGTCCAGCACCTGCCCTATTTCCAGGTTCAGGCGCTGGCACAGCTCTTTGCGTAGCATGAGGTAGCGCCCGCCGCCTTCCTGCGGCAACAGGCCCAGGCGCTCGGCGTGGCCGTTGAGCGTGGCGATAACGCGCTTGGTGACCTTGCCGCCAATAGCTAGCCAGGCGGCGTCGGGCACGCTGACTACTTGCGTAGGCATAAAGCTGGGGCCACCGGCTTCGAGCACAGCCCGGAAAGATGGAGCAGGCAAATTATTCATAACTTCTTATTAGCTAATAAGTTGCGTTACCTAACCTGCCCAGTGCCGCGCACCAGCCACTTGTAGCTGGTCAGCTCTTCCAGGCCCATGGGACCGCGGGCGTGCAGCTTTTGGGTGCTGATGCCGATTTCGGCGCCCAGTCCAAACTGCCCGCCGTCGGTGAAGGCGGTGGAGGCGTTGGCGTACACGGCAGCGGCATCTACCACCCGCAAAAAGGTGTTGATGTGCGCCGCGCTTTCCGAGATAATGGCCTCGCTGTGGCGCGAGCCATGCCGGGCAATGTGACTGAGGGCCGCGGCAAGGTCGGGCACGGTCTTGATGGCCAGCTTATAATCCAAAAACTCGGTGCCAAAATGCGCTTCCGTAGCGGCGGCCAGCAGCGCGGCCGGGTAGTGGCCGGCCAGCGCCGCGTGGGCCGGCGCGTCGGCAAAGAGCTGCACCTGCGCCGCGGCCAGCGGGGCCACCAGGGCCGCCAGGTCGGGCAGGCGCTGCGCATTAACCAACAGGCAATCAAGGGCATTGCAAACGCTCACGCGGCGCGTCTTGGCATTGGCCACAATGGCGGCGCCCTTGGCCAGGTCGCCGGTTTCGTCGAAGTAGGTGTGCACCACGCCGGCCCCGGTTTCGATAACGGGCACCTTGGCTGTTTGGCGCACGTAGTCAATCAGCCCCTGGCTGCCCCTGGGAATAACCACATCGACGTAGCCTACGGCCGCCAGCAGCGCCTCGGTGGCCGTGCGCTCGGGCGGCAGCAGCGTGGCGGCGGCCAGCGGCAAGCCGTGGCGCAGCAGCACCGGCCCCGCCACCTCGATAAGCGCCGCGTTGGAGGCCGCCGCGTCGGAGCCGCCCTTGAGCAGGCAGGCATTGCCGGTTTTCAGGCACAGCGCCAGGCTGTCGAAGGTCACGTTGGGCCGCGCCTCGTAGATGATGCCCACCACGCCGAGCGGCACGCGTATCTTGCTCAATTGCAAGCCATTAGCTAGGATTTTTTCGCTAAGCACGGCGCCCAGCGGCGAGGGTAGCGCGGCCACGCTGCGCAGGTCGTCGGCCATGGCGGCCAAGCGCTCGGGGGTGAGGCGCAGGCGGTCGTAGCGCGGGTCGGTGGCGGGCATGCGGACTAGGTCGCGGGCGTTTTCGGCCAGCACGAAGTCGGTGTGGGTTAGCAGGGCGTCGGCCAGGTCGCGCAGCAGGGCGTTGGTGGTGGCGGCTGGCACCAGCGCCAGGGCGCGGCTGGCCTGCTGGGTGGCAGCGAAAAGAGCGGAATAGTCGGGCATGAGGCTGTGCGGTAAGCTTTAGCTTGCCGGGTTGTTGAAAACCGGAGTGTATAACGGCAAGCTAAAGCTTACCGCACATCTTCGGTCAAAAACAAATAATCGTAGTGCACCAACGGGCGCTGGCCGTGCTGGCCCAGGCGCTCGCGGGCCTTGTCGGCGCCGTACTCGGCCAGGCCCAGGCCCAGCGCGTGGCCCGCCTCATCCACAAGGCGCACCAGGTCGCCTTTTTGAAATTCGCCCTCCAGGCGCACCACGCCCACCGGCAGCAGGCTGGTGGCCTGGCCCGCGGCCAGCAGCGCGGCCCGCGCCCCGGCATTGATGTGCACCGTGGCCTGGGCAGCCTGGGCGTGGGCCAGCCACTTCTTGGTGCCCGAGGCCTTTTTACTGGGCTGAAACCAGGTACTTACTGCGCTCTCATTCAAGATGTTAAGCAGAATATCGGGCGTTTTGCCGTTGGCGATGTGCACGCTGATGCCCAGCCGGGCCACCTTGTGGGCAATGGAGCACTTGGTGAGCATGCCGCCGCGCCCAAACTGCGAGCGCGTGGCCGTCACAAACTCCGCAAAGCCGGTGTCGTGCGGCGCGATGTGCCGAATCACCTGCGCGCCCGGCCGCGCCGGGTCACCGTCGAAAATACCGTCTACGTTGCTGAGTATCAGCAGCGCGTCGGCGTCGAGCATACTGGCCACCAGGCCGGCCAGCTCGTCATTGTCGGTAAACATGAGCTCGGTTACCGAAATCACATCGTTCTCATTTACAATGGGAATGACGTTTTGCTGCAGCAATTCCTGAAAGCAGTTGCGCATGTGCAGGTAGTGCTGGCGGTCGCGGAAATCCTCCTTGGTCACCAGCACCTGCGCGCCCAGCAGGCCGTGGCCGGCCAGCAGCGCAGCATACAGGCTCAGCAGCTTCACCTGCCCCACGGCGGCCAGCAGCTGGCGGCTGCGCACGGCATCGGCCTTGGGTGGCAGCGTGATGAGGCTGCGCCCGGCCGCCACCGCCCCCGACGACACCACGATGACCTCGCAGCCCTGGTTTTTGAGGCCTACTATCTGGCTCACCAGCTGCGCCATGCGAGCCTCATCGGGTAGGCCATTGGGCTGGCTGAGCACGTTGGAGCCGATTTTGACAACGAGGCGGCGGTAGGGTAGCATGGGGCAAAAGTAGCCCTGGCTTTTAACTGATACAGGCGTTTCGGCTAAAGCAAAGGTGGTCCGGCTGCGCGCAGCCGGACCACCTTTGCTTTAGGAGACTTAAGTTGAGCATGCGTCTAGTCATCCAGGCCCTTGCCATTAAGAATTGGCTGCCGGCATTTTTCAACCCTTGCCGCTCGCGTTTTAGCCTGTTTGGGGGCCGAAAAATAAAGAATATAGGCTCTTTGCCGCCCAGGGGTTAAGGTGTTAAAAGCAGATTTCAGCGCCGGATTTTCGTCTAATTCGCTTTTAAATTCGGCGGGAAGCACAAGTTCGGTAGCCTCTTTAAAAACCACCTGCAACCCCCTTTTTTCTACTTCGACGGCTTCCTGAATGTAGGCTTTCAAGACGGCTTCCATCTCTATTACTTGCCCAGCGGTGGTGAACCGAATCTGGCGGGTGGCCTGCGTATTCGCCGTTTGCTGGACTAAAATACCGTTAGCATCACGTAGCAAGGCACCTTTAAAAAACAAAATAGCGCAGTAGCCTTTGAATACGTGCAGCAACACGATGTTGCGGTTCTCGAACGTGTAGCAAGGCACGCCCCACTTCAGTTCTTCGGTTAGTCCGCAGTCCAGCACGAACGTTCGTAGCTGCTCCATTGCTTCCAGCCACTGTTTGGCTTTATGGAAATAAAAATCAACTTTCGGATTCATAGCTGGTATTAGCTGAAGTGTTTTTCCTGGGCCTGAAATACCGCAGAGTCAGCGGCGGGCCGGGCGGTGCGGGCCGTAGCTGGCGGGGCCGTGAGGGCCGGGGCGGCGGTCAGCCGGCGGCTGGCGGGGCGTAGGTACCAGGAGGCCACCGTGAGGCAGGCGAAGACGAAGGGGGCCAGCGCGCTCCCAATTCCTTCGCCGCTGGCCAGGTGCGATACGGTGGCGCCTGTCAGCAGAAAAAAGAAGCCCGCGTAGGCCCACTCCTTGGCCAGCCGCCAGCCCGGCAGCAGCAGCACCAAGGTGCCCGCCAGCTTCCACGCGCCCACCAGCGACAGCACGTAGAGCGGGTAGCCCAAGCGGCGCATGCCGTCCACGTTAAACCGGGCGTGCAGCAGCTGGGCCGTGCCGCCGGCTAGCATTCCGAAAGCTAACAGGCTGGTTAGCACCCAAAATAAGGTGAGGCGGGGGCGAGTCGTTTCCATAAGCGTAGCTCGGTAGTGAAGTTTCGACCAAAGCTACCCGCCGCTATTCCACGGTCTTTTAACAAATGATAAAAACTACTTACCCGCCCGAATGCGGCTCAGCGATACTTGCGTAATGCCCAGGTACGCCGCCAAATCGCCCAGGCTGATGCGCTGCAACAACGGGGCCCGCTCCTGCACAAACAGCTGGTAGCGCGTGGTGGCGTTTTCCTCCAGCATCTCGCTGATGCGCTTCATCATGCCGATGGAGGCGAACGCCAGCAGCTGCTTAAACAGCGTTTCGATGGCGTGGTGCTGGCGGCACAAGCGCTCAATATCCGGCCGCGCGATGCTGTATACCGTTGTCGGCTCCAGGGCCAGCAGCTGGTACTTGGAGGGCGCGCTGGTGAGGTAGCTGTTGATTTCCGTGAACAGAATATTCTCCTTGAAGAAGGTCATAATGAACTCCTTATCTTCCTTATAGAAGGAGGACTTAACCAGGCCGTGCTCTACAAAGTGGTAATACTGGCTCACTTGCCCGGCCCGCAGCAAGCAGTCGCCTTTGCGAAACTCCTGCCGCACGAAAGCTTGCATAAGCGCCTCGCGGGCCGGCGAGGCGAGCTTCACGATGCGGTCGGTATAAGCCAAAACTGGATGCATAGCGGCAATTTTGGCAGAATAGTCCATCCGTAGTAGCGCGAACCCGGTAGTTCGCGCTACTATGGGTAGCTACAGCTGCACCTGGGCCAGCTGCTTGTTAATAAAATCTACCTCCTCAAAGCTCAGCTGCACGTCCATCGCCCTGGCGTTTTGCACGGCCTGCTCGGGGTTGCGGGCGCCCACCAGCGCCACCGTGATGCCGGGCTGCGCCAGCGTCCAGCGCAGCACGAGCTGGCCCAGGGTGGCGTTTTTGGTTTCGGCCAGGGGCCGGATTTTGTTGAGAAACTCATTAACCTTGGTCACTACCTCAGGCCTAAACAGCTTGTTAGTACTGCGCAGGTCGCTGGCGTCGAAGTGCTGGCCGGGCTTCATCTTGCCCGTCAGCAGCCCGAGCTGCAAGGGGCTATACACCAGAATGCCCTGGCCGTGCTGCTGCGCATACGGCACCACGTCTTTCTCAATATCGCGGCGCAACATGCTGTACGGCACTTGGTTAGAAGCCAGGCTGAGCGTTTGGCCGGCCTCTTCCAGCTGGGCCACCGAGTAGTTGCTGACGCCCGCGGCGCGCACCTTGCCCTGCTCGATGAGGCGCTGCACGGCCTCCATCGTTTCGGCGATGGGGGTGGTCACGTCGGGCCAGTGCTGCTGGTAGAGGTCGATATAGTCGGTGCCCAGGCGCTGGAGGCTTTCCTCGCACTCCTTGATGATGCTGTCGCGGCTGGCGTACTTGTACACGTCGAGGTCGCGGCCCTGGTTGTCGGTGGTTTTCATGGCGAAGTCGCCCTTGGCCCCCTCCCAGCGCATGCCGAACTTGGTCAAAATCTGCACCTTATCGCGCGGCAGGCTCTTAATGGCCTCCCCCACAATCTGTTCGCTCAAACCCATGCCGTACACGGGGGCCGTGTCGATGCTGGTCACCCCGAGGTCGTAGCTGGCGTGAATGGCGCCCACGGCGTCGTTTTGCTCGGTGCCGCCCCACATCCAGCCGCCGGCCGCCCAGCTGCCAAACGTGATGCGCGAAACGGAGACGTCGGACGCGCCTAATTTCTGATATTCCATGAGGTAAGGTAAATACTGGCAAAAAATACGTCCCCCGTTAACCCACCCCGCCCGCCGAAGGTTACGCCCCGCCTGGCCTCGGCCGGCCGAACGCGGGCGGCGGCCCGCTTGTTGGGCAGGCAGCCAGCGCAAACATTTCAGCCGCCTGGCCGCTTCGTGTTTTCCGTTAATTTTCTCGCTTCTTTACCGTTATGAAAGTTGAAATCTGGTCCGATGTGGTGTGCCCGTTCTGCTACGTGGGCAAGCGCAAATTTGAGCAGGCCCTAAGCCAGTTTGCCCACCGCGCCGACGTGCAGGTAGAGTGGCGCAGCTTCCAGCTCACCCCCGACTTCGTGCCCGTGCCCGGCGAGAGCATCCACGCCTCACTGGCCAGGAAAAAAGGCGTGTCGGAGGCCGAAGGCCGCCGCATGGGCGACCACATGACCTTGATTGCCAAAGAGGTAGGCCTGGCCTACGACTTCGACAAGACCATTCCGGCCAATACCTTCCTGGCCCACCAGCTCATTCACTTTGGCGCGCACCAGGGCCAGCAGGATGCCACCAAGGAGCGCCTCATGGCCGCCTACTACCTCGAAGGCCGCAACCTCAACGAGCTGGACACCCTCACCAACCTGGCCGCCGAAATCGGCCTCGACGCCGAAGCCGCCCGCCAGGCGCTGCAAGCCGGCACCTACGCCCACGACGTGCGCCGCGACGAGTACGAGGCCCAGCAAATCGGGGTGCAGGGCGTGCCCTTCTTCGTGTTTGATGACAAGTACGCCGTGTCGGGCGCGCAGCCCAGCGCGGTATTTGCCGAGGTACTGGGCAAAGTGTGGGAAGAAGGCCACCCGGTAGCCCGCCCCACCCTGCTGGCCGACGGCCCCGCCTGCGGCCCCGAGGGCTGTGACTAAAAGGGAGAATCAGGAACTAATAAAGCAAAAGAACGTCAGGCAGACCGCAGGGAAGCATCTCGCATGCTGCACTAACTCAATTGTTCAACGAAGCGAGCGAGATGCTTCCCTGCGGTCTGCCTGACGTTCTTTTGCTTTCTAACTAACTTCCTGCATACTCCGCATCCCAACTTTCACCTTCATACTTTCGCCATGCGGTTGGGCGTAGGCTTGTGCGTGAGCGCCGGTGGGTGCTGCGGGCGCGCCGCATTCGTTGTTTTCTTCTATGATAAAAAAACCATCAGCCAACGGGCGCGCTGCCAAGCGGTGGGCCGGCTACTGGGTGCCGGCGGCAGCCGGCGTGCTGGCCCTCACGGCCTTTCGGCTGCCCGCTGCCGACGATAACCCCATCCGGGTGATTGCCGAGAAGCTGAGCATTTTCTACGCGCGCACCCTGCCCGAGAAGGCGTACCTGCACCTCGACCGCCCCGCCTACGGCACCGGTGAAACCATCTGGCTCAGCGCCTACGTGGTGGATGCCATGCGCCACCGCCCCGACACCCTCAGCAAAGTGCTGCACGTGGATTTGCTTTCGCCCCAGCGCCGGGTGGTAGCCCGCCGCACCCTGCGCCTGGTGGGCGGCCGCGCCGCCGGCGACATTGAGCTCAGCGACAGCCTCGACGCGGGCACCTACCTGCTGCGCGCCTACACCACCTGGATGCGCAACGCCGGCCCCGGCTTCGTGTTTGAGCGCCAGCTGCAAGTGTGGCCCGCCGACCCCGACAAAACCCCCGACGCGGCCAGCAGCGGCCCGGCCACGCCCGCCCTCAAAGCCATGCCGCGCCTGGCCCCCACCACCGGCAAAGCCGACGTGCAGTTCTTCGCCGAAGGCGGCACGCTGGTGGCCGGCCTGCCCGCCGTGGTGGGCTTTAAAGCGGTGGCGGCCACCGGGCGGGGCATCGCCATCAGCGGCCAGGTACTGGATGAGCAGAACAAGCCCGTGGTGGCGGCCTTCAGCGCCCAGCACGCGGGTATGGGCCGGCTCAGCTTTACGCCCGCCGCCGGCCAGCGCTACCACGCCCGCGTGAAGCTGCCCGACGGCAGCAGCGCCGACTACCCGCTGCCCGCCGTGCAAGCCACCGGCTACGCCCTGCGCGTGCTCGACGCCGGCGAGAGCTACACCGTGGAAGCCCGCTACCGCGGCGTGCCCAGCGCCCCGGTGCCCGGCCCGGTGATGCTGCTCACCGAGGTGCGCGGCTTTATCATTGGCCTGGTGCCCAAGCAGCTAACTGACGATGGCAAGCCCGTGACCTGGACGGTAGCCAAGGCGCGCTATCCCAATGGTATTCTGCACTTTACGCTGTTTGATGCCCAAAGCACGGCCCAGGCCGAGCGCCTGGCTTTTGTGCTGATGGGGCCGCCCGCGCTGCGCGTGGTGCTCACCCCCGACAAGGCCGCCTACGCCCCCCACGATGCCGTGCACGTGAAGGTGATGGTGGCCGACGCCGCCGGCCAGCCGGTGGCTACGCACCTCTCGGTAACGGTGGCCGAGGCCGGGGCCGCCGCCCTCGACCCCAACGGCGGCAACGTGGCCTCTACCCTGCTGCTGACCTCCGACCTGGCCGGCTACGTCGAAAGCCCCGGCTATTATTTCCAGGCCCCCACGCCCGAAACCACCCGCGCCCTCGACGACCTGCTCCTCACCCAGGGCTGGCGCCGCTACGTGTGGAAGGAGGTGCTCAGCCCCACGCCGCCCCCGCTGCTCTACGGCGCCGAGCAGGGCATTACCCTATTTGGGCAAGTCACGGGCATGGGCCAAACCGGCATTCCGAGCAGCCAGCTCACCTTTATTCAAAGCAAGCCGGCCCGCAGCGTGCTCACCGCCACCACCGATGCCAGCGGCCGCTTCCTGTTCAGTGGCTTTCCGGGCCGCGACACGTCCGTGATAACCCTGCAGGCGCGCCGCGCCACCGGGGGCAGCAACGTAATTGTGCGGCCCGACCTGGGCCCGCCCACCTTCGGCGCGCCCCTGCCGCCGCTGCCGCCAGTGGCGGCCACGGCCGGCGTGGCCGACTACCTGCGCCGCAGCCGCCAGCAGCAGGTGCAGGAGCGCCAGGGCCGGCCCGAGGGTGACATTCGCAGCGTGCAGCTGAGCAACGTGTCGGTGACTGCCAAAAAGCAGGTGGTGCCGCCCAACGATACGCGCCGCCTCTACCCCGGCGTGGTGGCCAATACCATCGTCGATTTCACCGAAATTCCGGCCGCGCAGTCGGGCATGAGCGCGCTGCAAATCTTGCAGGGCCGGGTGGCGGGCCTCACCATCAGCGGCAGCCCGCCCAACATGAGCGTGCAGATTCGGGGCAGCGGCTCGCCGCTGTTTCTGCTCGACGGCCAGCGCACCGATATCGAGTTCATCAACACGCTGCCCGGCAATCAGATAGAGGCCGTGGAAGTGTTCAAAGGCACCGAGGGCGCCATCTTCGGCAGCGCGGGCGGCGTCATCGCGGTATACACCAAGCGGGGCGACAAAAATTACAAGGGTGATGATAAAGGGCCCAACCTGAGCCCCGGCCTGCTCACGATGAAGCTACCGGGCTACTACCAGGCGCGCGAGTTTTACCAGCCCCACTACGGCGCGCCGGTTCTAAACGCGCCCGCCGCCGACCCGCGCCGCCTCACCCTCTACTGGGACCCCGAGTTTAGCACCGACATCGCCGGCAAGGGCGAATTCATTTTCAACACCGCCGACGGCAGCGGCAACTTCCAGATTGCTACCGAGGGCATCAGCCTGAATGGCGACCCCAGCCGGGGCAGCGCCACTATCTACGTGGCTCCCAAGGGGAGGTAAATGGTTGATTGAAAAAGGCTTGCCCCATTGCTATGCAGCTAACTGCGTGGCAACGGGGCAAGCCTTTTTTAGCCCGCAGAAGTCGCTGAGGATTGCGCAGAAGACGCAGAAGCAAACGGCCGCAGGTGAGTTGATTTAACCCGCTGGCTTAGTTGTGTTTTAATAAAGCAACTAGTTTTTGCTGCAATGCGGTTATCTGAACATCAATCGGTTGGTCGGATTTTAAAAGGGCATCCAAGTCAATTTCTGGCACAGACAATATTGTACTAGAAGCAACTGAAGCTTGAAGTGCTGCCTGTTGCTGGGCGTGTTCCAAACCCGCCGTAAACTGTTGAAGCAGCAGCTTCAGTTCTTCTCTTCTAATTTCGTCCATGGCAGTGGTAAAACAGTCTGTTTAAGAGCTAGTTAACGAAAGACTAAGTCATGCAGACCGCAGGGAAGCATCTCGCTCAACGAAGCGGCCGAGATGCTTCCCTGCGGTCTGCATGACGTTTTCACAGCACAACAGCGTAAGTTTAGGCACCGTTAACTACACAGCCACCATTTCCTCAGCCCCGAGCGTAGCCATCAGGTGCTGGGCTTTGCCCACGCTGCTGATGCCATCAAAGGTTACTTGCAGCTTGTCTTTCTGGTCTTTCATGCGGGCCGTGCGCGGGTGGGTTTGCACAAAATTGAGGATGCGCCCAAACTGCTCGCCCTGGAAGTACGCCTCGTGCCCGGCCCCGGCGGGCAGGTAAATGCGCAGCGTTTCGCGCTTCAGCGTCAGCTTCTCGAAGCCCAGGTTGCCGGCCTGCCAGCGCAGCTTCACAATATCAACCAGCAGCTGCACCTGCTCGGGCAGCGGGCCGAAGCGGTCGGTCATGCTGGCTACCAGCTTGGTCAGCTCCTCGGGCTTTTGGGCGCGGTCGAGCTTGGCGTAGAGCTGCAGGCGCTCCGACACGTTGCCCACGTAGGTGGTCGGAATGAGCACCGGCAGGTCGGTTTCAATCTGGGTTTCGCGGGGGCCGCCGTGGCCGGGCAGCGCGCCGGCCGCCTGCTGCAGCCGCTGCTGGCTGCTGCCGGCCGCGCCCTCGCCCAGAAACAGGTCCCGAAACTCGGTTTCCTTCAATTCTTGCACCGCCTCGTCGAGCACCTGGTGGTAGGCCTCGTAGCCCAGGTCGTTGATGAAGCCCGACTGCTCGCCACCCAGCAGGTTGCCCGCCCCCCGGATGTCGAGGTCGCGCATGGCCACGTTGAAGCCCGCGCCCAGGTCCGAAAACTCCTCCAGCGTGTGCAGGCGCTTGCGGGCATCGGAGGGCAGGTTGGCCACGGGCGGCGTGAGCAGGTAGCAGTACGCCTTGCGGTTCGAGCGGCCCACGCGGCCCCGCATCTGGTGCAGGTCGCTCAGGCCCGTGAGGTGCGCCCGGTTGATAATGATGGTGTTAGCGTTCGGAATGTCGAGGCCACTCTCAATAATGTTGGTGCTCACCAGCACATCGTACTCGCCCTCCACAAACTTCATCATGCGCTTTTCCAGCGAGTCGCCGTCCATCTGCCCGTGGGCAAACGTCACGCGGGCGTTGGGCACGAGGCGCAGTATCATGGAGGCCATTTCCTCAATGTCGCTCACCCGGTTGTGCACGAAAAACACCTGCCCGCCGCGCTTCAGCTCCCGCGCCACGGCGTCGCGAATGATGATTTCGTCAAACACCTGCAGCTCCGTTTGCACCGGCTGGCGGTTGGGCGGCGGCGTGGCAATCACGCTCAAATCGCGGGCGCCCATCAGCGAAAAGTGCAAGGTGCGCGGTATCGGCGTGGCCGAGAGCGTGAGCGTATCCACATTCACCTTGATTTCCTTGAGCTTGTCCTTGGTCTTGACCCCGAATTTCTGCTCTTCGTCAATAATAAGTAAGCCTAAGTCCTTGAATTGCAGCTTCTTATTGGTAAGCGCGTGGGTACCAATGAGAATGTCGGTGCGGCCGGCCGCCACGCGCTCCATCGTCTCCTTTATCTGCTTGGCCGTTTTGAAGCGGTTGATGTACTCTACCGTCACCGGCAGGTTGGCCAGCCGGTCGCGAAAGGTCTTGTAGTGCTGCATGGCCAGTATCGTAGTCGGCACTAATACAGCCACTTGCTTGCCATCGGCCGCCGCCTTAAAGGCCGCCCGAATGGCCACTTCGGTCTTGCCAAAGCCCACGTCGCCGCACACGAGCCGGTCCATGGGGTGGGGCTGCTGCATGTCGTTTTTCACGTCCTCCGTGGCCTTGGCCTGGTCGGGCGTGTCCTCCCAGATAAAGCTCGATTCCAGTTCGGCCTGCATAAAGCCATCCTTGGAAAAAGCGAAGCCGGGCGCGGTTTTGCGCTTGGCATACAGCCGAATCAGGTCGGCCGCAATGTCCTTGACCTTCTTCTTAACCGACTTTTTCTTGTTCTCCCACTCCGCCGAGCCCAGCTTGCTCATGGTGGGCGGCGCGCCCTCCGCGCCACTGTATTTAGCAATCTTGTGCAGCGCGTGGATGCTCACCGTCAGCACGTCGTCGTCGCGGTACACCAGCCGGATGGCCTCCTGGATATGCCCGTTTATCTCCACCTGCGTGAGCCCCGCAAAGCGCGCAATGCCGTAGTCCTGGTGCGTCACGTAATCACCTGGCTGCAAGGTCTTTAGCTCGCGCAGGGTCAGGGCCTTTTTCTTGGAGAATTTGCGCGTTTCCTGGGCCCGGTAGTAGCGCTCAAACAGCTGGTGGTCGGTGTACACGGCCAGGCCCAGCTGCTCGTCCACGTAGCCCTCGCGCAGGGCAATAAGCAGGTGCTGAAACTGCACGTTGGGGTCCAGCTCGTCGAATATCGTGCGCAGCCGGTCGGCCTGCCGCACCGAGTCGGCCGCGATAATGGTGGTAAAATCGCGCACCTTGTTCTCCCGGATGTTCTTCAGCAGCCGGTCGAAGTCCTTGTTGAAGCTCGGCTGCGGCTTGGCCGTGAATAGAAACTCCTGGGCATTCTTGAAGTAAAACCGCTTGCCAAACTCCACAATGGCAAACTCTTCCAGGCACTTTTTCAGGCTCTTGCCGGCCTCAAACAAGTCGGCCGGCTTCGACACGATTTGCATGCCCCCGGCCTCGTCCAGCAGGCGCCGGAAGTTGCTCTCGGCCTTGTCAAACAGCTCCGTCACCACATCCAGGGTCTGGCGCATGTCCTTGACCCACAGGCAGCTGGTACGCGGCAAAAACTCCAGAAATGACTCGCGCCGCTCCTGCAGCAGCTTGGTTTGCACGTTGGGGATAATGCTCACCGTCGGGCGCGGCTCCACCGAGAGCTGCGTTTCGGGATTAAAGGTGCGGATGCTCTCAATCTCGTCGCCAAACAGCTCCAGCCGGTACGGCAGCTCGTTGGCGTAGCTAAACACGTCCACGATGCCGCCACGCACCGCGTACTGCCCGGCCTCGTACACAAAATCCGACTTCTCAAAGTCGTACTGCGCCAGCAGCTCGCCCAGAAAATTCACATCCAGCTTGTCGCCCACCTTGGCCGAAAACGTGTTCTGCACCAGGCTCTGGCGGTTAATCACCTTCTCGCTCAGCGCCTCGGGGTACGTGACGATGAGCGGGGCCATGTTGCGTGCCGCCGCTTCGGGGTTACGGCTGGCATTCAGCTGGTTAAGCACCTCGGCGCGCATCAGCACGTTGGCATTTTCCGTCTCGTCAAACTCGTAGGGCCGCTTGTAGGAGCTCGGGAAAAGCAGTGCCTCCGGCCCGTCGGGCAGCAGGTGGCGCAGGTCGGCCATAAACAGCGCCGCCTCGTCTTTGTCGTGGAGTACAAACACGTTGGGGTGCGCGTACTGGGCGGCGGCGGCGGCCACCACCGCATCCTGCGAGCCCACCAGGCCGCGCAGCTGCACCCGCAGCTCGCCGCCGTGGGCCGCCTCGTCGGCCGGGCGCTGGGCATCGGTGGGCTGGGCGGCGCTCAGCAGGCGGGCGCTCAGGGTTTGCAGCTCGGCGTCGAGGCGGTAAAGGCGAAGAAAATCAGCTACTTGCACAGAATTTGGCTAACGGTCAACTAAAAAACGACCAGCCCGGCCGGGAGTAATTCCGGTCGGGCCAGGCGCGCAGGTAATACCCCCGCCAGCCTCCGAAAGTTTCCGGCGTAACTTAGCCCAATAATTTTAGTAGACTAGGCCGATATGAATCCGCGTGACTTACCCGAAGTGGTAGCTGAGCTAATTATTGAAATGCACGAAGTGCGCTCGGAGCTGAACGCCATCAATGGGCGAATCGACCGCCTGGAACGTACTGTTGATGAAGGCTTTAAAGCGCTGCGTGAGGAAATCAAAGAAAGTAGCCGTACCACGGTAGCGGGCATTGTCAAAGGTTTCGAGCCCTTTCTCACCCGCCTGCTTGCCCACGACGACCAGCTCAAAAGCTACGAAAGCCGCCTCAACAACCTCGAAAACCCTTCGGCCTAAGCTACTTGCGCGGTTCTGCTCACCTGGCCATCGGCCTCATCACGGGCGTGGCCATTGCGGGCCTCGTACCTGGCATCCCGTTTTCGCTGCCCGGCATTGCGCTGGCCGGCTTTTCGGCCCTCGCCCCCGACCTTGACCACCCCGAAAGCAAGCTTAGCCACCGGCTGGGCTTTGTGCACGGCTACGTGCGCTGGGCCTTTGGCGCGGCGGCGCTGGCCCTGGCCGCCTACGCCTACCTGCAGCTGCGCCCCGGCCCCGACCAGCGCCTGAGCTACGTGGCCGCGCTGGCGTTTGGGCTGCTGGGCGTGGCCCTGCAGGGCGGCTCGGCCCGCAAGCTGGCGCTGCTGTTCACGGGCCTGGCCACGGTGCTGGCGGGCTTATACGCTAAGTTTTTGTGGCTCAGCTTGTTGGGTGGATTTATCTCGCTGGCGCCCTTCACCTCGCACCGCACCTGGACGCATACCATCTGGGCCACCGCCTTCTGGACCTACGTGGGCTACCTGGCCAACCGCAGCCTGGGCTGGCACGGCGTGGCCTACTACGCGGGCGGCGGGTATATGTCTCACCTGCTGGCCGATACGCTCACCAAATCGGGGGTGCAGTGGCTGCGGCCACTCACCGATTTTAGCTTCAAAATTCCGCTGTTAAGCACGGGCTCTAAGGCCGGTAACATCATGGAAGCCACCATTTGCCTGGGCTACGGCCTGCTGGTGCTGGGGCTGGTCATTGGCCGGGTTGGGTTTTAAAATGAATAATTTGTGTATCTACTTGCCCGGCCTTAGCTTCGCGTCGAAGCGGACGATACGGCGGCGGTAATTGTATCTTATCGTGAACTTTAATAGCACGTCCGGTTCAGGCCCGCGAGTCGCTCAACTCGCTTATTTTTAATGTGTTAGCCCGCAAAACTGTTATCCGGCGGGCTTTATTTCAACTGCTACCCCATTCTCCAAATTTTACCCCCACCAACATTCTGTCTTTATTATGAACCAGATGAATAGTCCGCTCATCCGGGTCGGCGTTTTCTACGACGGCAATTATTTTCTTAAAATTAGTGATTATTACTATTTTCAGCATGAGCGCAAAGCCCGCATCAGCCTCGAAGGCCTGCACGAGTTTATCCGGCACCAAGTAGCCGAGGAAGAAGACGTTGACGTGCGACTAGCGCAGGTTACTACTTCCCACTTTTTCCGGGGCCGGCTATCGGCTACCGAAGCCCGCGACAAGGACCGCCTCTTTCATGACCGCCTGCTCGACGATATCTTGATGAACCTGGGCGTGTGCACGCACTACATGCCCCTCAAAACCCGCGACGGCCGCCTCCAGGAAAAAGGTATCGACGTGTGGCTCAGCCTCGAAGCCCTCGAAATGGCGCTGCACAAAACCCTCGACGTGGTGGTGCTCATCGCCGGCGACTCCGACTACGTGCCGCTCATTCGCAAGCTCAACACGGTGGGCACCCGCGTGATGCTGCTCAACTGGGACTTCAAATACGAAGACTTTAAGGGCGAAACCCGCGTGACGCGCGCCTCGCAGCACCTGCTGGAGCAGGCTACCTACCCCGTGGCCATGCACGCCGTTATCGACCGCGGCCTGCAGGAGCAGGACGAAGTAGTAGAAAGCATGTTTGTGACGCAGAGCGAGCCCGCTGCGTTTGCCACCATGCCCGCCCCGGCAGCCCCCAACGGCCAGCCCTACGCCCCGGCGGCCTCCGCCGCCGCCGTGGCGGCTGCGGCCGCCAGCCGGGCCGTGCGCCCCTCGGGCCCTACCGCGGCCGGGCCGGTTGGCACCATCGGCATCAGCACCATTAAGAACCTGAAAAACGGGTTTGGCTTCGTGATAATGCCGCCTAACAACTTGTTTTTCAGCTACGCCGACTTGTCGGAGGGTGACTTCAACGACCTGCGCGAGGGCGACTGGGTGGAGTTTACGGTGGGCCGCAACCACCGCGATGAAGACTGCGCCCGCAACGTGCGCAAGGTGCCGGCCCCCAACCTCACCGGCGACGAAGACGGGGACTACGAGCCCAGTGCGGCCGCTCAATCGGTAGGGGCCGTGCTGTAGGGAATTTGGAATGAAGAATGTAGAATGAGGAATTGCTGCTGTCCAAGCGCCGGCCGCAATTCCTCATTTTGCGCGTATGGGTAATTCCTCATTCCAAATTCTTCATTCTAAATTCTCTATTCTTCATTCCAAATTCTTTTTACTAGCTGGGTAGCGATTGAAGGTGCCCAGGCCCTGCGCCACGGCCGGCCCGGCCGCGCCGGCCACCTGCTGGTAGATGGTGCCACTGACCACCACAATCGACTTGCCCCCGTGCTCGACCTGCGCCACGGCCAGCAGCTCATCGCCGAGGTGCACGGGTCGCAAGTAGTTGATTTTAAATTCGATAGTAGCCACCAGCTCGCCGGCGGTGAAGGCCAGGGTGAGGGCCGCGGCGCCCAGCACCGCGTCCAGGAGGCCGGCCAGCACGCCACCGTGCGCCGTGCCCGGCGACGAGAGGTGCGCCTCCTCGATGACCATGCGGTACTCGGCCCGGCCGGGAGTTGGCACGGTCAGCACCATGCCGTTGGCCCGGCCATAGTGGTTGATGCGGTTGTAGTGGGCTATTAGGGCGGTCCAGTCGGCAGGGGCGGACATTGCTGTGAGCAAAAGGTGAGAAAAAGCAGCGCTGCCGCGTGCTACTGCGCAGCGCGGCCGGGGCGCAAGCTAAACCCGCCGCAGCCCAGCCCGTACCTTTGCCTACTCCAAACCAGCCAGCCGCGCGGTGGGCGCACCGTTGGGCCGCCGCTGCCTGGCGAGCGATTTTATCCTTCAAATCCAGATAACCATGCCTTCCTTCGATATCGTTAGCAAAGTGGACCCGCAAACGCTGGAAAACGCCATTAATACCGCCAAGAAAGAGCTGGCCACGCGCTACGACCTGCGCGATACCAAGGGCGGCATTGAGCTGGATAAAAAAGGCAACAGCGTGCTGCTCAGCTCCGAGAACTCCATGCGTATCAAGGCCCTGGAGGATATTCTGCTCACGCGCATCGTGAAGCAGGGCATCGACGGCACGGCGCTCGACTTCACAGCCGAGGAGCAGCCCAGCGGCACGCTCATCAAGAAAACGGTGAAGGTGCGCGCCGGGGTGGACAAGGACGCGGGCCGCAAAATAATCAAGGCCATCAAGGACAGTAAAATTAAGGTGGAGGCTCAGATGCAGGACGACCAGATTCGGGTGTCGGCCAAGAAAATAGATGATTTGCAGGCGGTTATCGCCTTGCTGCGCAGCACCGACAATGGCCAGCCCCTGCAATTTGTGAATATGAAATAGACCCGCCGGCCGTAGCTTCATTAGTCATTCAGCTGTCTTAGCCTCTTACCACGTCCTCGTTTGTCACCATTCGCTGCCTTTTCTTCTGAGCACTTTGCCGCTTTCTCGCAGGTGCAAACCTGGGTTAGTCTGCTCACCCTCACGCTGATGGAAATCGTGCTGGGGATTGATAACATTATCTTTATCTCCATCACGGTCAACCGGTTAGCCCCGAATGAGCAGGCGCGCGGGCGCACCATTGGCCTGCTGCTGGCACTGCTCTTCCGCATTGGGCTGCTGATGAGCATCTCCTGGATTGTGAGTTTGCGCACGGCGCTATTTACCCTCAACGTGCCGCCGCTGGTCGAGCACTTCGGCGTGAGCGGGCGCGACTTGATTTTGCTGGCGGGCGGACTTTTCCTCATCTACAAAAGCACCACCGAGATTCATACCAAGCTGCAGGGCGACGAGGAAGAGGAAACCGTGGGCAAGGCGCACGCCAAGCTCCCGGCCATTATCATGCAGATTATCGTCATTGATATTGTTTTCAGCTTCGACTCCATCCTGACGGCCGTGGGCCTGGTCGATAACGTGCTGGTGATGATAGCCGCCGTTATCTGCGCCATGGGTATCATGCTGGCCTTCAGCGGGGCCGTGGCCAACTTCGTGAACCGCAACCCCACCATCAAGATGCTGGCGCTGTCGTTTCTCATCATGATTGGCTTCATGCTGGTGATGGAGGCCGCCCACAAGGAGGTGGAAAAAGGCTACCTCTACTTCGCCATGGCTTTCTCGCTGCTGGTAGAGGTGCTCAACATGCGCCTGCGCCGCAAGAGCAAGGCGGCCCCGGTGCGGCTGCGCGACTCGCAGTATGATTAAGGAAAATGGTGAGGTGGTGAGATGGTGACTTTGAGGTTCTTAATACGCGAGCGGCGCAAGCAGAACCTCAAAATCACCACCTCACCATTTCACCACCTCCCCAATTGAAGTGAGCACCCGCTGCTGGGCCAGGTCGAGCAGGCGGCGGTTTAGCTCGGGGCGGTGCGGGCGGTAAAAGGCCAGTTCGGGCTGCGTGAGCAGGCCCACCACGAGGCCCACGATGGTGGCGCGCAGGCGGGTATTGCGGGTCAGCAGCTCGGTGAGCAGGCGCGTGGCCGCCGTGGGGTCGGCCGTGGCCAGCGGCAGGTGGTAGTCGTGGGCAAAGTCGGCCACGGTGGCCAGCAGCACCTCGTGCTGCAGCTTGAGCAGCGGGCGCAGCACCTGGTGCTGAAAGTCGGCCACGGTAGCCGGGGTCGGAATGGCGGCCGGCTGGCCGGCAATGGCGGGGCGCAGGGCCAGTAGCGCCGCATCGGCTTGGGTGAAGGGCTCAGAAGTAGACATAGGTGCGGGTAATACGCGCACAAAAAAAGCCCGGCCGAAGCCGGGCTTTTTTAATTGCAGGGTGCCGGGCAGCTTAGTGCTGGATGGTCACCTTGGTGGTGTAGCTGCCTTCGGTGGTGCTCACGCGCACTACATAAAGGCCGCTGGCCAGCTGGCTGGTGTTCAGCTCGGCGCCGGCTTGCTGCATTTGGGCGGCGGGCACGGCGGCGCGCAGCACGGTTTTGCCCATCAGGTCAACCAGGGTTACCTGCATGGGGGCCGTGCTGTTGAGCTGCGTGCGAATAGTGAGGCGGTCCTGGGCCGGGTTGGGATAGGCTTCCAGGGCATTGCCGGCCACTACACTGTTCTGGCTGGAAAGCGCGATTGCCTTGGCTTTGGGCGGGATGTCGAAGCCCTGCACAATGTTGGTTACCGTGGGGAAGCCGTTGACGCGGTCGCCCTGCTTGGCGCTGTAGCCCATGCCGCGGCGGGCAAACACGTTCCAGATGAGGTCGGCGTTGGCGGCGCGGTTGGTTACGCTATCGGCCCGCAGCAAGGCATCGCGGCCGTCGAGGAAGCCCGGCTGGCACACTTGTAGCTTGCAGCCGTCAAGCACCAGCTTCAGCATCTTGTTGTTGCCGCCATTGGGGGAGAAAAAGTCGGCGTTGTAGCCGTACTTATAAATGAACTGCCAGTCCAAATCCCACAGTACCGTAGTCCAAACTTCGCCCACGTCGTGCGTTTCGCTATATTGCCCGGTGGCTGACCCTAGCTGCGCGTAGGTATAGTTATTGCCCGCGGCCGAAAAGTTAGTCGTGTAAGGCTTGTGGCGGAAGCCGGGGCCGGTGGCGTAGGCATCACCATTGTCGTAGGTGGCCACGTAGCGGTTGGTGCTGCCGATGTCGCCGGGGCGCGTCGTCATCCACAAGCCGAAGAAGTCGCTCCAGCCTTCACCCATAGTTTGGTAGCCGGTCGTAGAGTTGAGGCAGTTGGCCGTGCCGCCGCCGGTGAGGCGGTTGCTGATGCCGTGGCCAAACTCGTGCGATACCACGCCGTTGTCAAACGAGCCGTCGAAGTCGGGGCCTAGGGCCGAGGTAACGTTGAGGGTACCGCCGGCCAGCAGGGCGGCCCGTAGCTTAAAGCCATCGGCCCCGCTGATGAAGATAGCCGGAATCCGAATACCCACGGTATCGGCGCCGCCGAAGTTGGTCAGGTTGGTGGTGGTGCCCAGCGAGTCAAACACGATAACGGCCGTGGCCCCGTTGGCCTGCGCCCGCTTTACTTTAGGAGCAAACTGGTTGTTGGCCCGTGGGTTAAGGGTGGTGAGCTGCGGGCAGCCGCCGCGCTGAATGAAGGCTACGTTGCCCGCAACGTCGGCCGCGTTCACAAACGGCGTGGCGCAGCCATGGTCGCCGCCATCAGCCGATACGCCATCGTTAACGAGTACCAGCTTGCCAGCCAGTGGCTTCTTTTTGATGGTAGGGCCAAAGGCTACCGTGGCAAACCTGTAGGTGCCGGCCGCAGCTGCCGGGCCCGTAACAGTTAGGGCGTTGGCGGCGGTGTTGTCGAACAGGTACATCTGCATCCGGCCGCTCGTGCCGTCGGCGGGCGTCGAGAAGTTGGCGTTGTTGCGGCCGCTGCCATCCTGCGATTCAGCCCGCACAAAGTCGGCATCTTTGCCTAGCTTATTGCCCTGGGCATCAACGGTCAGATTTTTGTATTGGAAGTTGCCCGATACCTCGTCGAAGCCATGCGCCATCATCACGTCGTGGAGCATGTTGTTCCAGTAGAACAGGTTGGTGATGCCGGCGGCCAGGTTGCCAGGGTCGCGCGGGCCCTTGGGCTGGTCAAACGGAAAGTCGAAACTCAGGGCCGAGCCCCCATCGGGCGAGTTGGTGGAGGAGCCCGCGTTGCCGTTGGCCGAAGTCAGCGTGCTGTTGTCGTCGTAGGCGGCCACGTTGTTGCCGCGCGTCAAAAACTTGCCGCTCGACGCCAGGGAGTATGAATCGGCAAAGAAGCCGGTGGGCACCCCGGCCTGCTCTACCTGCCAGCCCACGGGCGAGTACAGGGGGTTGGCCGAGCTGAGCGGCACCTGCACGCGGGGCGTGAGGGCGGGGCTCTCAAACGGCACCGGAATGACGTTGAGGCTGGCGGCGGCCGTGGTGCCCAGCACCGAGCGTGTGGCGGCCGCAGCAAAGGCGGGCGCCTTTTGCTGGCTGGCCCGCGCCTTCAGCATTTGCTGGTTGAACGTGGTTTGCTCGCTCACCACGTAGTCGTTCTGGTCAACCAGGCGGCCGGTTTGGGCATCGAGGCGCGCATTCCAGTGGTGCTGCTGGTCGAGCTGGGCAATGCTTACTTCCCACACCAGCACCAGCTTGCCATTGGCGCGGGTGTACATGAGGCGCACCGGAATATTTTCTTCCGAAATGCCGCCGTTGTTAAACACCAGGCCATCGGCCACGCGGGCCTCTACTACGGTGCGCAAACCCACGGGCCGGGGCAGGCCCAGGCTCACGGAAGCGGCCACTACGGCCTGCTCGGGGGTGAGCGCCGGGGTGGCCGAGGGAGCCAGGGCAGCAGCACCGGCCACAAAGTCCTGGCTGGTAAATAGCACTTTTCCCGTTTTATCGGTGTGTACCGCGCCGGTGGCGTTGAAAATGACCAGGCCATTTACCCGCTGCTGCAGATACGTATGGGTGAGGCCGGTGCTGGGGTCGGAGTACGAGTTGGTAACGAGCACGTCGGCCACATCGGCGGCGGTTAGCCCCTGGGCCTTGGCTTTGGCCGCAAAGGTGGGCAGCGCAGTGGCGGGCGGCGCTTGCTGCGCCTGGGCAATGCCTGGCAAAGCCAAGGCCGTTGCCAGGGCCAGCGTCCGATAACCCAAGTGAGTAGAGAACAACGTCATAGGAAAGGAAAAAGGAAGAAAAAAGTAATGACAATGGCTAGGCTCCAAAGATAAACACATTTCCCAAACCGCTTTCTCAAACCACTGAAAAAATTCGGTAAAAGCGCAGCTATACCACTTATTGCCATGTTTATCAGATAATTAGCTGAATATTTTTAGCTTATTAAGCACATCCCACAGCACCACGCCCGCCGCCACGCCCACGTTGAGCGAGTGCTTGGTGCCGAGCTGCGGTATTTCGACGGCCGCGCTGCACAGGGCCAGCACCTCGTCTTCTACGCCCAGCACTTCGTTGCCCAGCACCAGGGCCAGCGGCTGGCCAGGCTCAGGCCAAAACTGCGGCAGCAGCACCGAGCCGGTCGTTTGCTCCACGGCTACCAGCTGGTAGCCCGCCGCCCGCAGCTGCCGGGCGGCCTCCAGGGTGGTAGGGGTGTATTGCCAGGCCACCGACTCGGTGCTGCCGAGGGCCGTTTTGGTAATTTCGCGGTGTGGGGGCTGGCCGGTGACGCCGCAGAGGTAGATTTTTTCGAGCGCAAAGGCATCGGCGGTGCGAAAAACGGCCCCTACGTTGTGCAGGCTGCGCACATTATCCAGCACTAACACCACCGGGCTTTTGGGCGTAGCTTTGAAATCGGCCACCGGCAGGCGGTTTAGCTCGGCCATCGTGAGTTTGCGCATGTTGTAGGGTAAGCTTTAGCTTGCCGTTGGCTGGATTTATCTTTGAGAAAATGCGGTTCTCGATAGAATTGAAAACTGCATTTTGGGCTTTAAAAACGGCAAGCTAAAGCTTACCGCACTACTTTGACTCCTGTTTCTGCTGCCGCCCCCAAGTTTGTCATTAAGTCGCTGGGGCCCGACCACATCAAGCCCGCTGCGGTGGCCGACACGCCGCTCATGCGGCAGTACTACCTGCTCAAGCAGGAGCACCCCGGCGCGGTGCTGCTGTTTCGGGTGGGCGACTTCTACGAAACCTTTGGCGAAGACGCCGTGACGGCCGCGCGCATCCTCGATATTACGCTTACCAAGCGCGGGGCCGGCACGGCCAGCGAGGTGGCGCTGGCGGGCTTTCCGCACCACGCCCTCGACACCTACCTGCCCAAGCTGGTGCGCGCCGGCCAGCGCGTGGCCATCTGCGACCAGCTCGAAGACCCCAAGCTGGCTAAGGGACTGGTGAAGAGAGGGATAACGGAGCTGATAACGCCCGGTGTGAGCTTGCACGACAACACCCTGGAGCGCCGCCAGAACAACTACCTGGCCGCCGTGCACTTCGGCAAAACGGAGGCCGGCATCTCGTTTCTTGACATCAGCACCGGCGAGTTTTTGGCCGCGCAGGGCACGCTTGATTACCTGGGCAAGCTGCTCCAGAACTTCCGGCCCGCCGAGGTGCTGTTTTGCAAGAAAAGCCGGGGCGAGTTTGAGGGCCATTTCGGTCCCGATTTCTGCACTTACGCGCTTGATGAGTGGGTTTTTGGCCCCGATTACGCCCACGACACGCTCACGCGGCACTTCCGCACCACCTCGCTCAAGGGCTTCGGGGTTGATAACCTGAAGGAGGGCGTGATTGCGGCCGGCTGCATTCTGCACTACCTGGCCGAAACCAAGCATACTGATATTCAGCACGTTGCCAGCCTGGGCCGGTTGGAAGAAGATAAGTACGTGTGGCTCGACCGCTTCACGGTGCGCAACCTGGAGCTGGTGCAGGCCCAGCACCCCGGCGGCGTGCCGCTGATTGATATTCTGGACCAGACCATCACGCCGATGGGCGCGCGCCTGCTGCGCAAGTGGGTGGTGCTGCCGCTGAAGGAGGTGAGCCAGATTCAGCGCCGCCTCGACACCGTGGCCGCCCTCGTGGCCGACCCCGAGCTGCTGGAAGAAGCCCAGAGCCAGCTGCGCCCCATCAACGACCTGGAGCGCCTGATATCTAAGGTAGCGGTGCGCCGCGTGAATCCGCGCGAGCTGCTGCAGCTGGCGCGGGCCCTGGAAAGCATTGGGCCCCTGCGCACTAAGCTGGCCGGCTCGGGCATTCGGGCGCTGGAGAAGCTGGCCGACCAGCTCAACGCCTGCGACTCGCTGCGCACCGAAATCCAGGCTAAAATCCGGCCCGATGCGCCGCTGCTCACCAACCAGGGCCACGTTATCCAGGACGGCGTGGATGCCGAGCTCGATGAGCTGCGCGGGCTGGCCTTTTCGGGCAAGGACTTTCTGCTCAAAATGCAGCAGCGCGAGCAGGCTATTACGGGCATCTCGTCGCTGAAAGTGGCTTATAATAAGGTGTTTGGCTACTACCTCGAAGTCAGCAACGCCCACAAGAACAAGGTGCCGGCCGAGTGGATTCGCAAGCAAACCCTGGTGAACGCCGAGCGCTACGTGACCGAAGAGCTGAAGACGTATGAGGAGAAGATTCTCAACGCGGAGGAAAAGCTGTTCATTATCGAAGCCCGTATCTACCAGGAGGTTACGCTGGCGGCGCTCGATTTTGTGAGCCAGATTCAGCAGAACGCCCGCGCCATTGGGGTGCTCGACTGCCTGGCCTCGTTTGCGGCCACGGCGCGGCAGTACCGCTACACCCGGCCGGTGGTGAACGACGGGCCCACGCTCGACATCAAGGGCGGCCGCCACCCCGTGATTGAGCGGCAGCTGCCACCCGGCGAAAGCTACATCCCCAACGACCTGTGCCTGAGCCAGGACGACCAGCAGATAGTCGTAATCACCGGCCCCAACATGGCCGGCAAGTCGGCCCTGCTGCGCCAAACGGCCCTCATCGTGCTACTGGCCCAGATTGGCTCGTTTGTGCCCGCCGACGAAGCCACCATCGGTATTATCGACAAGATTTTTACCCGCGTGGGGGCCAGCGATAACCTGAGTAAGGGCGAAAGCACGTTTATGGTGGAGATGACCGAAACGGCCTCCATCCTGAATAATTTATCGGAAAGAAGCCTGGTGCTGATGGATGAAATTGGGCGCGGTACCAGCACCTACGACGGCATCAGCATTGCCTGGGCCATTGTGGAGCACCTGCATAATAATCCAAAAGCCAGGGCTAAAACGCTGTTTGCCACCCACTACCACGAGCTCAACCAACTGGCCGACGACTGCCCGCGGGTGCGCAACTACCACGTGGCCGTGCAGGAAGCCGACGGCCGGGTGCTGTTTTTGCGCAAGCTGCGGCCGGGCGGCTCCGAACACAGCTTTGGCATTCATGTGGCGCGCATGGCCGGCATGCCGCAAGCCGTGGTGCTGCGGGCCAACGAAATAATGCACCACCTGGAGCAGGAGCGCACCCAGACCGGCCTGGCCGCCACCGCCGACCCCAGCGCCCCCACCGAGTTTGACGACGTGCTGGCCGGCCTCGACGAGCCGCCGAAAGCCAGCGCCCAGCCCCGGCCCCGCGCCACCGCGGCCGTAGCCTCGGCACCCAAGATTCAACTCAGCATGTTTGAGCCCGGCGACCCGGCTTTGGAACGCCTGCGCGAGCTACTGACCAATCTGGATATCAATACCATAACCCCCATTGAAGCCCTGCTGAAACTGCAGGAGTTGAAGGGGGTGGCGGGGGCGTAGGGGTAGGGCTGGCCCCGGCCCAGCGTGTACATACTTGTTGCCACGGCGCGCCCGACGGGCCGGGGCCAGCCCGGCCCCTACGCGCGAACTAGCTGCTGGCCCCCTGTGTTGTTAAGGAATCCGGTGGCCGCGCGTCTAGCGTATAAAACCCATCACCTCACATGACCCCCATGACCAAGATTTTGTCGGCCGTTTCGGGCCTGGGCCTGCTGGCCCTCGCGGCCTGCGGCTCGCAGCAACCCGCCCAGGCGCAGGGCCAAAGCCCGGCCGCGGCTGTGGCCTCCACGGCTGGTTTTGCCCCCAAAAACCTCACGGGCCTGGCCCAGGCCACTTTTGCTGGCGGCTGCTTCTGGGCCCAGGAAGAGGCCTTTGAGCAAATAAAAGGTGTGCAGCAGGTGGTGAGCGGCTACGCCGGCGGCACCGTGCCCCACCCCAGCTACGAGCAGGTGGCCGGCCAGGAAACCGGCCACACCGAAACGGTGAATATCTACTACGACCCTAAAGTGGTGAGCTACAAAACGCTGGCCGACATCTTCTTTACGGCCAGCCACAACCCTACCGAGCTCAACCGCCAGGGCCCCGACGCCGGGCCGGAGTACCGCTCGGCCGTGTTTTACCGCACGCCGGAGGAAAAGAAAATCATCGACGAAACCATTGCCAGGGTTAACGCCTCCAAGGAGTACGACAGCAAAATCGTGACCCAGGTGCTGCCCTTCAAGCAGTTTTGGGATGCCGAGGACTACCACCAGGGCTACTACCGCCTGCACCCCGACAACCCCTACATCGCCAACGTGTCGGAGCACAAGGTAGCCCACGTGCGCCAGCTGTTTCCGCAGGATTTGAAGCCTGGCCTGCCTAGCTTGTAAGGCAGGCCCTTATGACAACGCCAGAACGGCCCCACTGCTTTTTGCGGTGGGGCCGTTCTGGGTTTTAGGACTTACGCCAACCCCCATGTTTATAGAAACATGCCTAGAGGGGTTTCGAAACGCGTATACCGGCCGTTCGGGGGTCTGCCCCCCGAACGGCCGGTATACTTGGATAAAAGAAGCGCGGTAAATAATCGGCACACGCGGGCTAAAAGGGCTCCGAAATCGGGCCGGTAGCTACTTTCCCTAAAATTACCCGCCGGGCCGTGACTTCTGGGTTAACCCCAAAAGCCGGTCGGCGCTGCGTATCACTTCCTTTTCCCCTGCTCTTTCGTTTTTTATGCTGCAATCCAAGCTGCCCGATGTGGGCGTCAGCATCTTTTCGCAAATGACTTTGCTGGCCCAGCAAACCGGGGCCATCAACCTGGCCCAGGGCTTCCCGGACTACGACCCGCCGCTGGCTTTGCGCGAGGCGCTGGCCCGGCACGCGCTGGCTTCCGGCAGCCACCAATACGCGCCCATGCCGGGCCTGCCGCGCCTGCGAGCGGCCATTGCGGCGCAGGTGGGCCGCCTGCAAGCCGATGCGCCCGCGCCCGACCCCGATACCGAGGTCACCATCACGGCCGGGGCCACCGAGGCGCTGTACGGGGTGCTGGCGGCCGTGGTGCGGCCCGGCGACGAGGTTATTATCCTGGAGCCGGCCTACGACCTGTATGGGCCGGCCGTGCGGCTGCAAGGCGGCGTGCCGCGCTACGTGCGCCTGCCGGCCCCCGGCTTCCGGCCCGACTGGGACGCGGTGCGGGCGGCCCTGTCGCCGCGCACCCGGCTCCTTATGGTCAACTCGCCGCACAACCCCAGCGGGGCCGTGTTCAGTGCCACCGACTGGGACGCCCTGGCCGAGTTGGTGGCGGGCACCGATGTGCTGGTGCTGTCCGACGAAGTATATGAGCACCTGGTGTTTGACGGCGTGCCGCCGCGCAGCGCCCGCCAGCACCCGGCGCTGCGGGCGCGCAGCTTCGTGCTCTCGTCGTTTGGCAAAACCTACCACGCCACCGGCTGGAAGGTGGGCTACTGCCTGGCCCCGGCGGCCCTGAGCACCGAGCTGCGCCGGGTGCATCAGTTCGTAACGTTTGCCGTGAGCACGCCCACCCAGCACGCGCTGGCCGACGTGCTGGAGGCCGACCCTACCGACGCGCACGCCCGCGGGCTGGCGGGCTTTTACCAAGCCAAGCGCGACGAGTTTGCGGGCCTGCTGGCCGGCACCGGCTGGGACTTGCTGCCCGTGCCCGGCGGCTATTTTCAGCTGGCCAGCTACGGGCGGCTGTCGGAGAAGGATGATAAAAGTTTTGCCCAGGAGCTGGCCCGCACGTGGGGCGTGGCGGTGGTGCCGGTGTCGGCCTTCTACCACGATGGCTACGATGCCGGGCTGGTGCGCTTTTGCTTTGCCAAAGGCCCCGCCACCCTGCGCGCCGCCGCCACCTGCCTGGCTCAGCTGCCGGTGCTGGCCTACCCGGCCGGCCAGCCGTATAGCAAGTTGACGCACTAGTAACTCCATCGCTGCGAACACTTTACCATGAAAGACTTAACCGTTTCGCTGGTGCAGGCTGATTTACACTGGCACAACCCGGCGGCCAACCTGGCGCAGCTGGCCGACCTGCTGGCCTCGGCCCTGCCCGGCCCCGGCCTCACCGACCTCATCATTTTGCCCGAGATGTTTACCACGGGCTTTAGCATGGAGGCCGCCGCCCAGGCCGAAGTGTACCCCGGCCCCACCCTGGACTGGCTGCGCGCGCAGGCCGCCCACTACGACGCCGTGGTGACGGGCAGCGTGCTCACCCAGGCCGGCGACTGCTACCACAACCGCCTGCTGTGGGTGCGCCCCGACGGCTCGCACAGCAGCTACGACAAGCGCCACCTGTTTCGGCTGGCCGGCGAGCACAAGGTGTACACGGCCGGCACCAGCCGCCTGCTGGAAGAGTGGCGCGGCTGGCGCATCCGGCCGCTTATTTGCTACGATTTGCGCTTTCCGGTGTGGAGCCGCAACCACCAGCACCACCCCTACGACCTGCTGCTGTACGTGGCCAACTGGCCGCAGGTGCGGGCCGAAATCTGGAAGGCGCTGCTGCGCGCCCGCGGCATCGAAAACCTGGCCTACGTGGCCGGCGTCAACCGCCTGGGCACCGATGGCCTGGGCCACGACTACGCCGGCTACTCGGCCCTGCTCGACATGCAGGGCGAGTACGTAGCCCAGGCCGGCAACCTGCAAACCGTGCTCACCCACACCCTGCAAGCCGCCCCCCTGCAAGCCTACCGCGAGCGCATGCCCTTTTTGCAGGATGCGGACGAGTTCAGCTTGTTAAGTTGCTAAGCGGTAAATGAGTAGGTGAGTAAATGAGTAAAGTGCCTGAGTAAGAACGTCATGCTGACGGCAGGAAGCATCTCTACCGCCTCTTTGAATGAAGCGAGCGAGATGCTTCGGCAAGTGAACGCTAGATGAGCATGACGTTCTCACTCAGGCACTTTACTCATTTACTCACCTACTCATTTACCGATAGCCGCTGGCTGGTGCTGGTGCCATCGGCGGCGGTGGCCTGCACCACGTAGAGGCCGGGCGCGAGGCCGCTTAGGTCGAGGCGGTGGGTGCGCAGCAGCGGGCTGTCGGTGCGCACCAGGCGGCCAGCCAGGTCAAACACCCGCAGGCTAGTGGGCTGGGCGGTTTCGGCGGTGGCGGTTTGGGTAGCGGGGTTGGGATAAAGGCTGAGGGCCAGCGTGGTAGCCGCGCTGGGGCGGGCGGCCAGCACCGTGCGGTTGCGGCCCAGGTAGCTGATGATGCCTCCCGTTTCGGTGCCCACGTACAGCTCGGGGCTGCCGTCGTGGTTGAGGTCGGCAGCGGCGGCGGCAAAGCGCAGCACAAAGCCGTGGCCCAGCCGCGCCGGCTCATACTGGCTGGTGAAGCCGTTGTAAAACAGCTCATTGCTGCCCAGAAACGGGCCGCTCTGGCTGCGCAGGTCACTGTAAAAGCTCACCGTGCCGCGGCCGTCCAGCGTGAGCAGGTCGGGACGGCCGTCGCCGTTGAAGTCGGCCACCACCGGGGCCAGGTAGGGCGGGCGGCTGCCCTGGTCGAGCAGCTGGCCGTAGTTGGCATTGGCCAGCACAAACAGGTTGTCGACGTTGCCGCCGGCCGCCGGGCCCTGGTTGCGGAAGTAGCGCAGGCTGCCGCCCGCCTCGGCCACGTCGTTGGTGCCCAGCAGCAGGTCCACGTAGCCGTCGCCATCCACGTCAAAAAAGCACGGCGTGTCGCCCTGCCGGGCCGGCAGCACGCCGGTGCCCGCCGCGCCCTGGGGCTTGAAATAGCTGGCCTTGGCCGGGCTGAAGCTAACGGCCTGATTAACTAACGCATTGTTTAGTATATAGTTAAGCTGATTAGTGGAGCTGCCGTTGGGGTGGGTCGCATCGGGCGGAAACGTCCGAAACACCGAGTACACGAGGTCGAGGGCGCCGTCGCGGTTGAGGTCGGTCAGGGCCGGGCGCAGGCTCTCAAAGCCAATTGCCGGCGTGAGGGCCGCCGTGGCGGCCAGGCCCAGGTAGTCGTCGGTGACGAGCCGAAACACGGGGCGGCGGGCCGTGCCCACGTTGCGGTAGTAGTAGAGGCTGGCGCGGTAGTAGCCGTTCACGAGGTCGCCCTGGTTGCCCACCAGCATATCGGTTAGCCCATCGCCGTCGATGTCGCCGAAGGCCGGCACGCTGCCCTCGCTGGCATCGAGCATGTCGTTTTGCAAGAAGCCGTCGTTGGTCAGGCCGAAGCTGGGCACCGCCGCGGCGCTGGCCGCCGCGTTCTGATACAGCCGGATGCTGCGCCGCATGCTCACCCGGTCGAGCGAGTTATCGGTCATGTTGGGGGCCACCACCAGGTCGGGCACGCCGTCGAAGTTGGCATCGAACGAATACGCGGCCGGAAACACCGGCAAGCTCACCGGCGCGGCCGCCGACGGAAACGCGCTGCTGGCGCCGCTGGCCACCAGCTGGGCATCAATAGTCGAGGTGCCCGTGTTGAGTAACCGCGTGAGTTGCGGGCAGTTATCGCGCCCATCGAGCAGGTCGAGCTTGCCATCGCCGTTGAGGTCGATGAGCAGCACGTTGTGGCCCAGGCTGTGCAGCGGGCGGTAGGCCTGGCAGGCCGTGGTGGCTGCCAGCTGGTACGCGGCGCAGTCGGAGCAGGCCACCAGCTGGCCCCAGAAGTTGGAGCTTCGGTCAAAAGACGCCACGCCCCCGCAGCCGCCGGGGCTGGTGTTGAGGTACAGCTCCAGCACGGTGGAGCCCACAAAATCGTAGGTCAGAATATCGAGCTTCCCATCGCCGTTCACATCCTGAATGGAGGGCGTGTTGTACAAGCCGATGTTGAGGTTGGCGGTATAGCCGTTGCTAATTGGAAAAGTCAACTGGTTATTAACCAGCACGAAGGAAGGCCGCCCCGCCGCGTTGGCCACGTTGCGAAACACCCGAATGTCGCCACCGTTGGCAGCCGTGAACAGGTCGGCCCGGCCGTCGCAGTCGTAGTCGCGCAGCAGCACCCAGCTGGCCAGGTCACCGGGGAAAAATGCCTCATACTCGGGCGCGTACTGCCAGCGCCGCCCCGCGCCGCCCGCGCCCGCCACGCTCAGAAACGTGTAGCTGCGCGCCGTTTCGCGGTCGAAGGCGTAGAGGTCAGCCTGCCCGTCGTTGTTGAGGTCGATGGTGCTGAACTGCGGCGTGTTGAGGCCGCCCGCCCAGGCCTGGGCAAGCGTGTCGGTGCCCTGCACGATTTTGGCCACGCTCCCGAACACAAAGCCAAACTGCGTGCCCGGCGTTTGCGCCCGCGCCGGGCCCACCGCCAGGCATAACCCCCACACTACCAAGAAGAAACAACGCCGCATAAGTCGAAGCAAGAAAGTCAGTACCCGTTAACAACGCAGGCTCGACCGTAAGTTGCACACGTAATTATTAATGAGCAATGAGCAATGAGCAAGGGGTTAACTACCACGCGTGAGAAAACAGATTCGCTTACCAATGGCTGATTCTACGTGGTCGTTTGCTCATTGCTCATTACTCATTGCTCACTGCTCACTGCAATCCATGTTTCTCTACGACCACTACCTGGCGGCCCAGGGCCAGGTGAGCACCGATTCGCGCCAGCCGCAGCCCGGCACCCTGTTTTTTGCCCTCAACGGCCCCAGCTTTCGCGGGGCCGATTTTGCCGCCGGCGCCCTGGCCAAGGGGGCCCGCCACGCCGTGGTAGATGATGCCGCCCTGGCCGCCCACGACCCCGCCCGCTACACCTACGCCCCCGACCCGCTGGCCGCCCTGCAGGCCCTGGCCCAGGAGCACCGCCGCCACTTCCGCGGCCCCGTGCTGGCCATCACCGGCTCGAATGGCAAAACCACTACTAAGGAGCTGCTGACGGTAGTATTAGCGCAGAAATATAAGGTGTTAGCTACCATCGGCAACCTCAATAATCACATTGGTGTGCCGCTCACGCTGCTGCGCCTGCGGCCGCAGGAGCACGACGTGGCCGTGGTGGAGATGGGGGCCAACCACCGGGGCGAAATTGCCGCTTACTGCCAGTGGGCTGCGCCCACGCACGGCCTCATCACCAACATCGGCAAGGCCCACCTCGAAGGCTTTGGCAGCGAGGAGGGAATAGCATTGGGTAAAGGCGAACTATTTGATTACCTGAATCTTACGGATGGCATTGCCTTCGTCAACAGCCTCGATGCCAAGCTGCCGGCCCTGGCGGCGGCCGTAGCGCAGCGCGTCAGCTACCCCGGCCCCGCCGACACCTACCCCGCCACGCTGCTCGCCGCCGACCCTACCGGGTACGGCCCGCAGCTGTGCCTGCGCCTCTGGGATGGCACTGAGGTAGCCGCCCAACTCACCGGCGAATATAATTTTCCTAATATGGCCGCCGCCGCCGCCGTGGGGGCGTTTTTCGACGTGCCCGCCGGCCAGGTGGCGGCCGCGCTGGCCGGCTACAACCCCCAGAACAACCGCTCGCAGCTCGTGCGCACCGCCCACGGCAACGACCTGATTCTGGACGCCTACAACGCCAACCCCAGCAGCATGGCCGCCGCGCTGCGCAGCTTCGCGCAGCGGCCCGAGGCGCACAAGCTGGTCGTCTTGGGCGACATGTTTGAGCTAGGCGCAACCGCCGCCGCCGAGCACCGGGACCTTGGCCAATTGCTGGCCGAGCTGGGTTTGCAAAATGCCGTCCTCATCGGCCCGCTCATGCAGGCCGCCGCCACCGCGCAGCCAACCAGCCACTATTTCGCCGATAAAGCCGCCGCCGCCAGCTGGCTGGCCCGGCACCCCGTGGCCGGGCAGCTGGTGCTGCTTAAGGGCTCGCGCGGCATGGGCCTGGAGACGCTGCTGCCGCTGCTGTGATTTCAATTATCACTTATCAATTATCAGTCGTTCAGATTATTAACTAGCTTCTTGAACGACTGATAATTGATGATTGATAATTGACTTAAAACGGATTCTGCAGCTCGGCCAGCGTGGGTAAGATGGCGTCTTTGGGCGATACCAGCGCCTCGCCCGCGAAGCCCCAGTCTATGCCCAGGGCGGGGTCATTCCAGCGCAGGCCGCCTTCGGCGGCGGGGGCGTAGTAGTCCGAGCACTTATAGAGAAACAGCGTATCATCGTCCAGGGCCACGAAGCCGTGGGCGAAGCCTTCGGGCACGTAGAACACGTTGCCCAGCTCGGCCGTGAGCAGCACAGTGGCGTGCTGGCCGAAGGTGGGCGAGCGGTGGCGCAGGTCCACCACCACGTCGCGGGCGCGGCCCTGGGCCACGCGCACCAGCTTGGCCTGGGCGTGGGGCGGGCGCTGAAAGT
>CAXTFI010000011.1:0-41310 GCA_964243255.1 uncultured Hymenobacter sp. | reverse complement strand
AATCTGGTGGTAGGTGCGCTTGCGGGCGGCCGGGTCGTTGCGCTCGCCGCGGTACGTTTCGTACAGCGCCTCAATTTTATCCAACTCCGGCTTTTCCTTGCTCCAGTCCTTGGTGCCGAGGCGCGACGTACCCTTGAACACCATGTGCTCGAGGTAGTGGGCCAGGCCGGTGGCGGTGGCCGGGTCATTTTTGGAGCCGGCGCGCACGGCCAGGTAGGTTTGGATGCGCGGCGCGTTCTTGTAGTCAGACAGATAGACCGTCAGGCCGTTGGCGAGCTGGTACACGCGCACGCCGAGCGGGTCGTTGGGCGCGGTGGTATAGCTATACTCCTTGGGGGCAGCTGGCGTGGTGGCCGGGGCCACGGCGGCCGTTACGGCGGGTTTGCTCGATTGGCACTGCGTGGTCAGGCCGAGGGCTGCCAAAGCCGGCAGCAGGAGCAACAACGGTCTATTCACAAACTTACTAGTCAGAGCGCGGGGGAGGGTATTAGGGGCACAAAGGTAGAAGTTCGTGCGGGTAATAAAAAACAAAAAAATCAATTCCGCCGGGTTACCTTTAGCGGTTGCGCCAGAACCTCTAGTAACTTAAAAGACACGCATTTGCGTTAAAACGTTGCGGGCTTCTGCTCTAAGCTGCGGGCGGCTGCGCCAGTCGGGGCTTTCTATTTTTCTTCCCTCTTCTTATGGCTCAAACTGTTTTTATCACGGGTACTTCCACGGGAATCGGGGCCGCCGCGGTGCGCCTTTTTGCCGCCCACGGCTGGCAGGTAGCCGCCACCATGCGCAACCCCGCCGACGCCAAATTCAGCGACTTACCCGGCGTGCGGGTGTACGCGCTCGACGTGACGGACGCGGCTTCCGTGCGGCAGGCCGTGGCCCAGGCTCAGCAGGATTTTGGCAGCCTCGACGTGCTTGTCAACAACGCGGGCTATGGCCTGGTGGGGCCGTTTGAAACGGCCACTACCGAGCAGATTCAGCAGCAGTTTGCCACTAATATGTTCGGGGTTTTTGCCGTGACGCAGGCGGCACTGCCGGCCATGCGGGCGCAGCAGTCGGGCGTTATCATCAATATTACTTCGGTGGGTGGGCGCACCGCCTTCCCGCTGAACTCGCTGTACCACGCCACCAAGTTTGGCCTCGATGGCTTTTCGGAATCGCTCTGGTACGAGCTGGCACCGCATGGCATCCAAGTAAAAGTGGTGGCGCCCGGCGGCGTAGCTACCGACTTTGCGGGCCGCTCGCTGCACCTGACCGCCGACCCAGCCGACGCCACTAACCCCTACGCCGGGCAAATGCGCGCCGTGCTCGACGCCTTTAGCAGCCGCGGCGGGGCCGCCTCGCAGCCCGAGCAGATTGCCGAAGTCATTTACCAGGCTGCCACCGACGGCACCGCGCAGCTGCGCTACATTGCCGGCGCCGATGCCCAAGGCTTGCTAGCCACCAAAACGCAGTTGAGCGAGGACGATTTTATGCGCATGATACAGCAGAGTTTTGGCGGGTAGCGCTGTGGCATCTTGGTGCCAAGCTCTCGTGCCTAATTGAGCGCATCGTTCTGGCGGAGCGCCTCAGGCCAGCAAAGGCCGCACGCGGCTGCCCAGCAACTCGATGGCCTGCAAGAGTTTAGCGTGGGACATATTGGCGTTGTCCATTTGAAGGGTGACGCGCGAAATGCCGCCCAGCGCCTGGCTGTGGCGGTTTATTTTTTCGGCTACTTCCTCGGGGCCGCCCACCAGCAGTGCCCCGCGCGGCCCGGCTACTGCATCAAACTGCGCGCGGGTAACCGGCGGCCAGCCGCGCTCCTTGCCAATGGCCGTAAACGTCTGGGCATAACCCGGATAGAAATCGGCGATGGCTTCTTCGGTGCTGGCGCCCACGTAGCCCAGCGAGTGCAGGCCCACTTGCAGCTGCTCGGGGGCGTGGCCCGCGCGCCGGCCGGCCTCCCGGTACAGGTCTACGAGGGGGCGGAAGCGGTGCGTTTCGCCCCCAATGATGGCCACCATCAGCGGCAGGCCCAGCGTGCCGGCCCGCGCAAACGACTCGGGCGTGCCGCCTACCCCGAGCCAGATGGGCAGCCGGGCCTGCATGGGCCGCGGGTACACGCCCTGCCCGGTGAGGGCGGGGCGGTGCTTGCCGGCCCAGTGCACGTGCTCGTCGTCGCGCAGGCGCAGCAGCAGGTCGAGCTTTTCCGTGAATAGCTCGTCGTAGTCGCGCAGGTTGAGCCCAAACAGCGGGAAGGCCTCGGTGAAAGAGCCGCGGCCCACCACAAGCTCCACCCGGCCCTGGGCGATGAGGTCGAGGGTAGCAAATTGCTGAAACACGCGCACCGGGTCGGCGGCGCTGAGCACGGTTACGGCGCTGGTCAGCCGGATTTGCTTGGTACGCGCCGCGGCAGCCGCCAGAATAACGGCGGGCGCCGAATCCAGAAACTCGCGGCGGTGGTGCTCACCCAGGCCAAATATATCGAGCCCCACGGCGTCGGCGTGCGCGATGCGGTCGAGTAGCTGGCCCATGGCTTCGGCCCCGTTTTGGGCGGTGGCCCCGCTGCCCATATTCGCGGCCGCAAAGCTGTCAATTCCGAGTTGCATATGAAATAATAGTAGCGAGCTGCCCATTCAAGATACAAAGCGGGCTGCTTGATAGAAAATGAATCGCCTGACTAACAACTTGTTAATCAGGCGATTATAAATAAATGGAATAGCTTGCGGGCTACTCAGCGCTGGGTGCGTCCGGCGTTTCTACGGTAGCCACGGTGCCTTCGGGGCGGGGACCCCGGCCGCCCCGGTTGCGGCCCCCGCGCTTGCGGCGGCGCGGGCCTTCGGGGCTGTCGCCCTCGGCGCGGGGCTCACGGGGTAGGGCGGCTTCGCCCTCAGCGCGGGGCTCGCGGGCGGGGCGGGCTTCCCCTTCGGGACGGGGCTCGCGGGCGGGGCGGGCCTGGCCTTCGGGGCGCGGCTCACGGGGTGGGCGTGGCGCGCGGGGGGCTTCACCCTCGGGGCGCGGCTCGCGGGGAGGGCGGGCTTCGCGGGGCGGGGCCACGTAGGCGTTTACGGGCGCTTGGCCGGCGTCGATGGCGGCCAGGCGGGCGGTGGCATTGGCCAGGCGCTCAGCGCGTTGGGGGTCGTTCTTGGCTTCGTCGCGGCGGGGCCCCCGGTCGCGCCCTCCGCTGGCGCCGTTGCCGCCGTTGCCGCCGCGGCGGTCACCTTCGGGGCGCGGGCCGCTTTCGCCGTCGCGGCGGGGGCCGCGGTCGCGGCTACCGTGGCCGCCCCGGCCATCGGGGCGCGGGCCGGTTTTGCCGCGCAGGCCGCTAAAGCGCTTGGGGTCAAACTCGGGGGCGGGGCCGTAGCCGAGGCCTTCGGTGATGGCCTGCTTCTCAATCTCGCGCTCAATGAGCTTCTCGATTTTAAGAATGCGGTCCTGGTCCTGGTCGGCAATGAAGGTGATAGCCGTACCAGTAGTAGCGGCGCGCGCCGTGCGGCCAATGCGGTGCACGTAGTCTTCGGCGGCGCGGGGCACGTCGAAGTTCACCACGTGGCTCAGCGAGTCGATGTCGATGCCGCGGCTCACCACGTCGGTAGCCACGAGAATGGGAAATTGCTTGTTTTTGAAGGCCCGCATGGTGTCTTCGCGCTCCTCCTGGGTGCGGTCGGAGCTGATGCCCTGAGCGGGGTAGCCCAGCTTGTTGAGCGAGCGCACGATGCCCGCCACGGCGGCTTTCTTGCTGGTAAAGAGCACCATGCTCTGCACGTCCTGGGCCTTGATGAGGTGCTCCAGCACGGGCAGCTTCTGGTGGTCGAAGGTCATGTAGAACTGCTGGTTAATACCGGCGGCGGGCTTGCTCACGGCCAACCGAACTTCATCCGGGTCTTGCAGTATCTGCTGCGAGAAGTCGCGGATTTTGCTCGGCATGGTGGCCGAGAACAGCAGCGTCTGGCGCTGCTTGGGCAGCTGCCGCACAATGTTGAGGATATCATCGGCAAAGCCCATGTCCATCATCTTGTCGGCCTCGTCGAGCACCAGGTATTTCAGGTCGTCGAACTTGACGTAGCCGAGCTGCATGTGGGCGATGAGGCGGCCGGGCGTGGCCACAATAATGTCGGCCCCGCTGGTGAGGGCGCGCTTTTGCTGCTCCCAGTTCTCGCTTTTACCGCCGCCGTAAATGGCAATGGATGAGGCTTCTACAAAGTAGCCGAAGCCCGTTACCTGCTCGTCAATCTGGGTAGCCAGTTCGCGGGTGGGCACCAGCACCAGGGTGGAGGTGGTGCCGTGGCCAGCGTGCGAAATCTTATCGAGCAGCGGCACCAGGTAGGCGGCCGTTTTGCCGGTGCCGGTCTGGGCGCAGGCGATGAGGTCCTTGCCGGCGAGAATCTTCGGAATTGCCTGCTCCTGAATGGGCGTGGCGTTGAGGTAGTTCATGGCGTCCACGCCGGCCAGCAGGTCGTCGTGGAGGTTGAAATCGTGGAAGGTCAAAGTGCAGCTAATGAAGTGAGAAATAGAGGCTGACCTTGCATTCCTGGGCCAGCAAACCGCTTGATTTAGAACAAAGGTAAGCCGGATAAGTGCCCGGCTTGTGCGGTAAGCTTTAGCTGGTACCGCAGGGCCGTGGGTAGCAGCAATGCCCTATTCAGCAACCCCCCCCAGCAATTAACGGCAAGCTAAAGCTTACCTTACATGCTATGTCACTCGACCGTTTTTCTGCCCAGGCTGCCGCTTACGCCCGGTACCGCATCGATTACCCGCCCGAGCTCTACGCCTGGCTGCTGCCGCAGGTACCCAACCGCCTGCGGGCCTGGGACTGCGCCACCGGCAACGGCCAGGTGGCCGTGGCGCTGGCCGAGTATTTTCGTGATGTCGAAGCTACCGACCTTAGCATCAATCAATTATTGGAAGCAGTTGAGCGGCCCAACATTCACTACCAGGTAGCCACGGCCGAGCACACGCCGTTTCCTGACGACTACTTCGACCTGATTACCGTGGGGCAGGCCGTGCATTGGTTCGACCAGGAGGCTTACCACGCCGAGGTGCGGCGCGTGGCCGGCCCCGGCACCGTGCTGGCCGAGTGGGGCTACGGCCTGGGCCAAACCGGCGACGCGGCGCTGGATGCGCTGATTCTGCACTTTCACAACGAAACCGTGGGGCCGTACTGGGATGCCAACCGCTGGCACGTGCTGGACGAGTACGCGCGGCTGCAGTTCCCGTTTGCGCGGGTGCGCACGGCGCGGTTTGCGGTGCGGCGGCGGTGGTCGGCGGCCTGGTACCTCGACTACCTGCGCACGTGGTCGGCGGTGGCCAACTACGGCCAGCAGCACGCCGGGGCCGATGCCGTGCTGCTGGTGGCCGGCGAGCTAACGCAGCGCTGGGGCGCGGGCGAGCGCGAAATAGTTTTTCCGGTGTTTGCGCGGGCCGGCGTGGTGTAGTTTTTGCAAGCCCGCGTAATGCAAAAGCGCCGCCCGGCGATGTAAGTAGGCGCACTCAATCACTTCCCAAATGTTTGATACCCTTCCTTTTACCGGCCTGCGGGTGCTGGAGCTGGCCACCGTGCTGGCGGGCCCGCAGGTGGGCCAGTTTTTTGCCGAGCTGGGGGCCGACGTGCTGAAAGTGGAGCCGCCGGCCGGCGACGTAACCCGCACCTGGCGCACCGCTGGCGACAACCCCGATAGCTCCGTGTCGGCCTACTTCGCGGCCTCCAACTGGGGCAAGGAAACCCGCACGCTCGACCTGACGCAGCCCGCCGCCCAGGCCGAGCTGCGCCGGCTGGCCCTGGCGGCCGATGTGCTGCTGGTCAGCTACAAGGCGGGCGATGCCGAGAAATTTGGGGTGGATTACGCAGCGCTGGCGGCCGCCAACCCGCGCCTTATTTACGCGCACCTCACGGGCTACGGGCCGGCGAGCCCGCGGGTGGGCTACGATGCCGTGCTGCAGGCCGAAACCGGCTTTATGCACCTGAATGCCGCCGGCCCCGCCGCCCCACCCCAAAAAATGCCGGTGGCTTTCATCGACCTGCTCGCCGCCCACCAGCTCAAGGAAGGCATTCTCACGGCCCTCTACCAGCGCGAGAAAACCGGCCGCGGCGCGCTCCTTGAAGTAAGCCTACTAGCCAGCGCACTCGCTTCGCTGGCCAACCAGGGGGCCACCTGGCTCACCACCGGGCGCGACCCCGCGCCGCTGGGCTCGGGCCACCCCGGCATAGTGCCCTACGGCACCGTGTACCGCGCCGCCGATGGCCAGCGCCTGGTGCTGGCGGTGGGCACCGATGCGCAGTTTCGGCAGCTGTGCCTGGTGCTGATGCGCCCGCGCTGGGCCCAGGAGCCCCGCTTTGCCACCAACCCGGCGCGGGTGCGCCACCGCGCAGCCCTGGAAGAGCTGCTGCTGGTGCGCATTGCGGAGCTCAATGGCACGGCCCTGCTGCACGAGCTGGCGCGGCTGGGCGTGCCGGCCGGGGCGGTGCGCTCGGTGGGCGAGGCCCTCAGCCAGGAAGCGGCGCAGCAGATGCTGCTACCGCCCGCGCTGCCCCAGTTTCCGTATCCGGGGCTGCGCACGGTGGCGTTTCGCAGCTCGGCGTGGCCGGTGGTGGCGGCGCTGGGAGCCCCGCCCGAGCAGCCAGCGCCGGGCGCTAACTGTTAAAAGCAATTATAAAATAAATTGCCGTTGAGTTAAATGTAATTTACTGAAAATCAATGAGATACCTTAAAATAGCAATTGCTCATCGTTGACTTTTTCTCTGGTTGCTCAACGCCAAACCTTGCTTTACCGTTGGGGTTACACTTTCTTTCTGCTCAAATACTGTGTTGAATCTGCGTTTTCTTTCCGGGCTGCTGCTGGGCGTGGGCCTGCTGCTGGCTCGCCCCGCCCAGGCCTACTCGGTGCTCAGCCACCAGGCCAATATCGACTCCTGCTGGGCTCCCTATATTCGGCCGGCTTTAGAAAAGCGCTTCCCTGGTGCCACCAAAGAAGAGCTGCGCGAGGCCAAGGCCTACGCCTACGGGGGCTCCATTATGCAGGATATGGGTTACTATCCATTTGGCTCTCACCTGTTTACCGATTTGGCGCATTACGTGCGCTCGGGTGATTTTGTGGAAAACCTATTGCGGGGCGCCCACGACCGCGCCGAGTACGCGTTTGCCCTGGGGGCCCTGGCGCACTACGCGGCCGACATCTACGGGCACGAGGTGGGCATCAATAAAACGGTGCCGCTGCTGTTTCCTGAGCTGAAGGCCAAGTACGGTCCGGTAGTCACCTATGAGCAAGACCCCGTGGCCCACGGCCGCACCGAGTTTGCCTTCGACGTGGTGCAGCTGGCCGCCGGCCGCTACCGCACCGACGCCTACCACGATTTTATTGGCTTCAAGGTGAGCCAGGGCTTGCTGGAGCGGGCTTTTGCCGAAACGTATGGCCTGGAACTGAAGCAGATAGTATTTAACACCGACTTGGCGCTGGGCTCTTACCGCTTTGCCGTGCGCAACCTTATTCCGCTGGCCAGCCGGGCCGCCTGGCGCGCCAACCGCCACGAGCTGCATAAGGTGAACCGCCGTATTCGCCGCCGCGACTACGTGTACAAGCAGAGCAAAGAAGCGTACGAGCAGGAGTATGGCACGCGCTACGAGCGCCCCGGCGTTGGGGCGCGCGTTCTGGCGGGCATTATTCGGGTGCTGCCCAAGGTGGGCAAGCTGAAGTCGCTGAAATTTATTGCGCCCACGCCCGAGGCCCAGGCTATTTTTCGCCAGAGCTTCCACGAAACGGTGCTCAACTACGCTCACTTGCTGAGCGAGCAAACCAGCGCCGTGGGCCAGGCCCCGCACTTGCCCAACACGGACTTCGACACCGGCCACCCCACCAAGATAGGCGAGTACCCGCTGGCCGACCGCACCTACAGCGAGTGGGTGCGGGAGCTGGCCAAAAACGATTTTAAGGCCGTGACGCCCACCATTCAGAAAGACATCCTGTTATTCTTCAACAACGCCCCCAGGGAGCCGGCAGACAAAGAGGAAAAAGAACAGGACAACCGCCGCGAAACTGCTCAGGCCCTGCTTAAGCTGCGGGCCCTCAAGATGTAGGCGCTTTCGCTGCCGCTCCTACAATAGCAAAGCCCTGCGTTAAGTAGAGAGGCCTGTTAATTACGTAATTAACAGGCCTCTCTACTTAACGCAGGGCTTTGGTAACTAGTGCATAAGAAGTTAGTTATCATCGCCCCGCATGCCGGGCAAGCCGGGCGGCGGGTTGCCTTGGTTGCCGCGCACGGTGGGGATGCCCATTTTCTCCTCCCGCTTCTGCTGGTAGCGGGCAAACTGCGTGGCCGTGAGCACTTCCTTGAGCCGGTCGAGCCGCGAGAGGCTGATATCCTCGATGTAACCGCGCAGCTTGGCGGGCTCCTGGGCATAGCGCTGGCGGGCGGTTTCTACGTTGCGTACCGCCGTGGTGTTGATGGCGCGTACTTTTTCTACCTGGGCGGGCGTGAGGGCCAGGGCCTGGGCCATGTTGGTGGTCAGCGCTTCGGTGCGGTCGGCGGCGGTAGTTGCCGCAGGCCGGGCGGCATTGGCCAGGGCGGTTTGGGCCAGCGCGGGCGTGCTGGCCGCAAGCGCCAGCACAAGAAAAGTCATCTTAAACATAAGGGGGTGAGCAATAGACTTGCAAAGTTGCGGAGGAAGCAGGATAAGCTACGGTATTCAACAGGGATACTTTCCATTTTGGTGCCAATTTGCCAGGCGTTGTTTGTGCCGGCCGGGGGCAAGCCGCCCGCAAGCAAAAAGGCCCCGCCGGAAAAACCGGGCGAGGCCTCTGTAATATGCTGGCCAGCAGGTGGCCAACTAAGCAAGCGCTACTTAATCGAGTAGGTCATGCTGTTCAGGTCCAGCTTAACCGTGTAGGTGCCAGCTTTGGCAACCGTAATGTTGCCGCCATTGGCTACCAACGGGCCGCCCACACTGGTGGTGCTACCGTAGTTGAGGCCCCAGTCATTGTTGGCCCGAAACTTAAAATCGCCGGCATTCAGCGAGCGGGTGAGGTCGAAGGTGTTGGTGTCGCAATTGTATTTCAGGGCGATATCCGTGCTCCAATCAACACCGGCCGGGCCAATGATTGACCAGGCCGACGACCCAGCCGGCGGCAGGCACACGAAGGTGTAGCTGGTGGCCGTGAGCGGAATGGCTGCCGAGTACAGCGGCGCGTTGGCTACGTAGTTGGCAAACAGGCGCACTTCCAGCGGCGTGGCGGTGCCCGAGGTGAGGCCTAGCGTATTGAGGCTGGTGTTCAGGGCTCCCACCGTGAGGGTGGTGTTGGGGCCGGCCCCCGCGTCGATGCTCACGGGCGCGGCAAAATTGTTGCCTTTTTTATCTATTTGCAGCGAGTAGTTGACGGGCAGCGTGTAGGGGTGGTCTACCCCGGTCCAGGTAAACGAAATCGGGGCCCAGTTGTAGGTGAGGGCGGGCTGCGCGCTGTTGGCCTGCGTCAGCACCACGGCACTGGTGGTAGAAGTCAGCGTCGGGGGAGTGGTGGGCACCAGGGTGGCCTGTACCTCGTCCTTCTTACACGAAGTGAAGGCGAGCGCGGTAAGGGCGCAGGCACCCATCGTTAATTTAGTAATCCAGGTTTTCATGAAAATGCTGCTGATGGGGTGGGGAAATTATGGGAGAGAAGCAACTTAGGCTTCAAAATACTTTGCCTAAATGAAAATATTTTGAAGCCTAAGAAATCATCCGGCCGGGCTGGGCTTAGTAACCCGTGTTCTGCGTCAGGTTGGCGTTGGTGCTCAATTCCGACGACGGAATGGGGAACAGGCTGAGGTAGTCGGCAACGCCGCGGCCCGCCGCTACGCCCCCTTTCCAGGGCCACACGTAGGTGCCGCTGGTGAAGAGGCCGTACCGGATAAGGTCGGTGCGGCGGGTAGCCTCCCAGAACAGCTCGCGCGAGCGCTCATCGAGCAGGAAGGGCAGGGTCAGGCCGGTTGCCGCAATGTTGCCGGCCGTAGAGCCGCGGTAGGCGCGGGTGCGCACCAGGTTTACGTAGGTAAGGGCCAGGTTTTTATCACCGCCACCCCGCACGGCGGCTTCGGCGTAGGTCAGGTACATGTCGGCGAGGCGGAACATAGGGAAGTCCGTGTCCACAAACGTATTATCGGAGCCGGCCGCGCCGCCCGAGGTTACGTTGCGGAATTTAATCGGCACGTACCCGTATTTAAAGTCGGTAAGCGATGGGATAGCCAGTGTTTGGCCCCCGGTTTTAAACCGGCCGCGCGAATCGGAAGCCGTGTCTGGAAACTGCTGAAACAGGTTGGCCGTGGTGCGGCTACCGCCCCAGCCCCCGCCGATACCGTAGTAGGCGGGGTTCCAGTTGGCATCGGCCGTACCCGAAACGGCCGCGTGGGTCAGGAAGGTAGTGCCGCCGTAGCTCTGCGTGCTTTTGCCATCGAACACAATCGGGAAGATAATTTCCGAATTGTTCGTGTTGTTATCGGCCAAAAACAGGTTGCCGTACTTGGGCGTCAGCGAGTAGCCGGCGTCGATTACCTTCTTGGCGTAGGTGGCGGCATCGGCGTAGCGGCCCTTACCGGAACCCAGGTACACTTCGGCGTTCAAATACATTTTGGCCAGCAGGGCCCAGGCGGCGGCTTTGTCGGCGCGGCCGTACTCGTTTTTACGGGCATCAACCAGGCTGCCGTCAATGGCCTTCAACTCAGTTTCGATGAACGCAAACAAGTCGGCGCGGCTGATGCGGGGCGGCAGGGCCGTGCCGCCAATCTCGAAGGTTTCGTCGGCAAACGGCACGTTGCCGTACAGGTCCAGGGCGTGGTAGTAGGACAAGGCGCGCAGGAAGCGCGCCTCAGCGCGGTAAGCCGCAATAGTAGTGGCTTCCGTACCGCTCAGGCCGCGGGCGCTCACCTTGGCATCCGTCGATTCGCTGAGGAAGCTGTTGCAGATGGTTACCTCGTACATCAGGCGGCTATACAGGCCCCGGATGAGCACCCCGCTCGACGTCCAGTTCAGGTTGTGCCAGTCCTGAATGCCGGGGTCGCCCCAGGCAATTACGCCCTCGTCGGTGGTCAGCTCCTGCGCGCTCCAGTACTGGCGCAGGTAGTCCGAGGTGCCTTCGTCGATGCCCTTGATATCCTTGGTTTGGTCGTCGCCGGCCGGGCCTTTTGAGCCGGTGAGCGCAAAGCCCCCGTAGATTTTAGCCAGCACCGCCTTGTAGCCCGCCGCGTCTTTATACACGGCATTGGTGCTCAGGTCGTAGGTAGGGGTGCGGTCCAGGTCCTTGGTGCAGGAAGGAGCCACGACCAGCGCCGTAGCCGAGAGCGAGAGCACCGTCGCGCTACGAACAATAAAGTTTTTCATATTAAAAATTGGGAATTCTTAAATGTTCAGGTTGAGACCCAGCGTATACACGCGCGGCCGGGGGTACGAGTTGTTGTCAACGCCATTGGTGTTGCCTGCCCCATTGCTTATCTCGGGGTCCAGGCCTACGTACTTGGTAACCAGGAATACGTTTTGAACCGCGGCCGACAAGCCAAGATTCCCCTTGCCACCGAATACTTTACCTACGTTATAACCCAGCGTGGCATTTTGCATACGCAGAAAGGAAGCGTTTTGGATGTAGTAGTCCGACGAGTAGCGGCTCTGCGTTGCGTTCGGAAACTGCGTGAAGTTGGCGTCCTGCGTTACGTTAGTCAGGTACGTAGTCGAGTTGTTGATACCCTGGTAGTTACCGTTCTGCGCGTTTACGCTGTTGTACACGTAGTTGCCGAGGTTGCTGCGCAGCGTAAAGGCCAGGCTCAGGTTCTTGTACGTCATATTGGACGAGAAGCCCAGGATAACCGGCGGGGCCGACTGCTTGTAGAGGTAGCGGTCGTTGGTATCTACCTTGCCATCGCCGTTGAGGTCGGCGTACACGTCGTTCAGGGGCTTGCCGCTAGCATCGTACACCTGCTTAAACACGTAGAACGACGAGGCCGACTCGCCCACCGCGAAGATGCCGATGTTGGTGCCCGTGCCGCCGGGTACGCCGTTGGTTTCAATGCCGGGAAAGCCGGGCTGCTGGTTGCCCAGCGACAGAATCTTGTTGCGGTTGTACGTGGCGTTGGCGTTCACGCTCCAGGTGAAGTTGCTCGTTTGCACCGGAATAGCGTTCACGTTGAGTTCCACGCCCCGGTTTTCCAGCGCGCCCACGTTGAACACGTAGTAGTTGGTGAAGTTGGTGAGGCCACTCAGGAAAACACCGTTCAGCAGGTCCGTCGTTTTGCGGTAGTACGCATCGACCGAGCCCGTGAGGCGGCCCTCCAAAAAGCCAAAGTCAATACCCGCGTTGTAGGTGGTAGTGGTTTCCCACTTCAGGTTGCGGTTAAAGCCCTGGGGCGAATACGGGTTAAACGGCAGCCCGCCAAACAGGTAGTTGGCCTGCTGGTTGTTTTGCACGTAGCGCTGAATGGTGGGGTAGTCGCCGGCAATGGCGTACACGTCCTGCTGGCCGGTGCGGCCGTAGCCCGCCCGCAGCTTCAGGTCCGTAAACACGGTGTTGTCCTTCAGGAAGGTTTCCGACTTGATGCGCCAGGCCACCGAGGCAGCCGGGAACAGGGCATTGCGGTTGTCCTTATTAAAGCGCGACGAAGCGTCGTTACGCAGGGTAGCCGTGAACAGGTAGCGGTCCTTCACGTTGAAGTTGGCCCGGCCGTAGTACGACAAAATCGTGTACTGCGTGCGGAAAGGGTAGGGGCCGGCGGGCGAAGAGGCAACCAGCGGGGTTTCCGAGGTGCGGCCCAGGTACGTGGCGTAGGAGGGCGAAGTCGTTACAAAGTCCTGGTACGAGTAGCCTGCCAGCAGCTCCAGGCGGCTGTCGCCCAGCTGTTTGGTGTAGTTGAGGTAGGTTTCCAGCAGCTTGTTCTGGCGGTTCTGGCCATAAAGCGAATACGAGCCGCCGCTCTGCCCCGTGATGGTGGGGTCGAAGGGCACGTTGAAATACGTGTCGGCCAGCTGCGTGCTCTGGTTTTTCGCCCCTTCCGATTTGGTCACATCGTAGCCCAGGTTGACGTTGGCGTGCAGGTCGGGCAAAAAGTGCAGCTTATAATCGAGCTGAATGTTGCCGATGCTGCGCAGCACCGTGCTCCGGTCGCGGGTTAGGTTGAGGGTAGCCACCGGGTTTTTGGGCACCAGCTGCTGCGGGGCGCTGTTGGGGTTGGCCGGGTTCTGCAAGTACTCAAAGTAGCCGCCGTAGGCATTGTTGCCCGATGTTACCGGCTGGGTAGGGTCGAAGGCCAGGGCCGAGCCAATGGTGCCGTAGTCGGCAAAGTTGTTGTCGGTTACCGAGCCTTTCACGTTCAGCGTCACGCGCAGGTGGTCATCCAATAATATGGGTGTCAGGCTGATAGAGCCCGTGTTACGCACCAGCTTGTTGGTGATGAGAATACCCTCCTGGTACAGGTTGCCGTACGAAACCCGGAACGGTACCAGCTTGCCAAGCGAGCCGTTCAAGCTCAGGTTGTTGTCGTAGGTCATGGCCGTGCGGAAAATCTCGTCCTGCCAGTTGGTGCTAGCCTTGCCGAGCAAGCCTACTTTGCTGGGTGCCACGCGCTGCACCGTGGCGCGAAACTCATCGGCCGAGAGCACAGGCACCGAGTTGTAGCGCTTAGACAGAGAGGCTTGCGAGCTGAAATTCACGCCCAGCGTCTCGCCGGCAATGCCCTTCTTGGTGGTGATGAGGATAACGCCGTTCGAAGCCCGCGAGCCGTAGATGGCCGTAGCCGAGGCATCCTTCAGTACCGTAAACGTCTCGATATCATTGGGGTTGATGAGGGCTAGTGGGTTGGAGGCCCCACTTACGCCCGCGCCCTGGCTGTTGTCTACGGGCACGCCGTCAATCACAATCAGCGGGTCGTTGCTGGCATTCAGCGACGAGCCCCCGCGAATGCGGATGGTGGTAGCCGCGCCGGGCGCGCCCCCGGCGGTCGTAATCTGCACGCCCGCAATCTTGCCCTGCACCAGCTGCTCGGGGTTGGTTACCTGGCCTTTCACGAAGTCCTTGGTAGTCACCGTCGTTACGGCCCCCGTCACGTCCTGCTTGCGCTGGGTGCCGTAGCCTACTACCACCGCCTCGCCCAGGGCGGTGGCGTTTTCGCTCAGCTTCTGGGCCGCCACGTTGCTCGTTTGGCCGGCGGTTACCGTCACGGCCTGGCGCGCCGTAGCGTAGCCCACAAAGGAAATAACCAGGGTGTGCGTACCAGCTGGCACTCCCGCAATAGTGTAAGTTCCGTCGGCATTGGTAGAGCCGCCCACGGTGGTGCCTTCAACCAGCACGGTAACGCCCGGAATGCCTTCATTCTTAGCGTCCGTCACGCGGCCGCTTACGGTGCCGGTACCCGCCTGGGCCCAGGCGCCCAGCGCGGCAGTCAAGCCAAATAGTACAAGAAGGAGAAACCGTAGCTTCGCCAGGTAAGGTTGTTTCATACAGTTAAAACTGGGGGTGGGGAAAAGTGAAATTAAAGAGCAGATAAAAAGGCCTTGCGGGCCGTGCTGGTGCCGCCACCAATGAGGGCAAACGCCACCCAATGCACCGAAAATAAAGCGGGCTAATCAGCGGCAAAAGCTCTGCAAACGTTTGCAGGCGCAAGGCGCAGTAGTGTTAAGAAATTGTTAGAATTCAGAACAAGATAAGTTATTATCCTATCAGAAACCAACTGCGGCCCAGTAGCCGAAGCGGGTACTCACACCAGTTTTGAGGGGTGCACCGCCGAGGTTCAGTAGCTGGCTGAGGGTGCGGTGGCCAAGAAAGGTAAATTGAATAAATTAAAGTAAATACTGAATTACCCGGTTTGCTTTTGAAGATGTCAACTTAACATACTGAAAATAAGTTGAATGCGTAAAAAAGAAAGCGGTAGACTACTAAGCTTGCCGCGACTGTTAGTTTGCAAAATATAATAAAGTTGCTGTGCTTAACTTATTCAATAAAAATTCTTTAGCGACCACGGGCAGGCCCGTAATTTTGCTTGCCCACGGGCAGTAATTATCAGCTAACCGCTGGCCGGCGCCACCAATTGGCCTGGCCAGCTGAACCCCGTCCCAGGCCCCAGCTTTTGCGTTTTAAAACAGACCTCCCAGGCGCCTTTGGAGAGGAGCGAAGGCTGGCAGACAGTAGGGCTTGCCCGCTACGGAGCAAACGCCGTACTTTTGGCCGAATACACCCCTCTTATATGAACTCATTGCGCTACGCTTTAGCTTTTAGCTGCTTGCTACTCACTGCTGCCACGAGCGCTACTGCGCAGTCGCGGCGGCCGGTGCCGGGCAAATCAACCGGGAAGGGCCGGCCTGGCTCCAAAGTCATTGCTCCGCCGGCCCCGATAGAGTCGGCCAAGCGCGTAGACAACGCCGATGAGGGCAAAATACCGCTGGTAATCAGCAAGATAAAGCTGAACGACCCCGTCCTGGTGTTCTACCAGCAAGATGGCCCCACCAATGCCGTGCAGCAGCTGCTGATGGACGAGAAAAGCATGAGCCTGCTCAAAACCACCCCGCTGGAGGAGCTGGTGGCCCGCCGCGAGGTGTTTATCGATGGCCTGGGCAACTACGACCCCCCCAAGGGCACGGCCGATGCCGACAAATACCGCCTCACCGGGGTGAGCCAGCTGGCCAAGAGCGAAAAGCGCAAGCCGGCCCCCGATGGCCGCAGCACCTACGCGCGCCTGAAAGTGCCGGGCCACGGCGACCTGTACGTGGTGCGCGAGTCGGCCGAGGAGTACCGCCACTTCGTAAGCGGCCCCCAGAAGAAAGGCTCCCGTATCGACTTCAGCGTGAATGCGTTGCCGGGGGTAGACTCGGTGCGGGCGATATATACGCTGCGCAAGCTGGACTCATCGGAGCAGGGCAACATTATTCGATAGGTTGGCAGCGGCTTGAGTTAAATGATTGGTTATAATAGAGTTAGCTTAATTGCTTGTGGGCTGCTGGTGAGCGGGGCGAGCCAGCTGGCGCTGGGCCAAACCACGCTACGCCTCACGCGCCTGCCGGCCACTACCCCGGCCGGCGCGGTTATTTACGTGGCGGGCTCCTTTAATAACTGGCAGCCGGCCGCGCCGGCCTACACCCTGGCGCGCCAGCCCGACGGCACCTACCAGCTTACGCTACCCAGCGAAGTCACTGGGCCACAGGAGTTTAAGTTCACGCGCGGCTCCTGGGCCACTGGCGAAACCGACGCCAGGTTTCAGCCGATAGCCAACCGGCGGGCCGAGCTGGCGGCGGGCCCCGCCACGCGCACGTTTCAAGTTGCCAGCTGGCAGGACCAGCGCCCCGGCGGCGCGGCCCCAAGCGCGCCCCGTGCCCACACCCTGGCCGCCAACGTGCGCGTGCTGGCCGACTCGTTTCAACTGCCGCAGCTGCCGGGGCGGGCGCGCCGGGTGTGGCTCTACTTGCCACCGGGCTACAACCCGGCCAGCCCCCGGCGCTACCCGGTGCTGTATCTGCAAGACGGCCAGAATGTGTTTGACGATGCTACCGCCTACGCGGGCGAGTGGGGCGTGGATGAGACACTGAACCAGCTCCGCGCCAGCGGCCAGGACCCCACCGGCTGCCTGGTGGTGGCCGTAGACAATGGCGGCGACCACCGCCTCGATGAGTATTCGCCCTGGGTGAATGCCGAGTATAAGAAGGGCGGCGAAGGCGACCAGTACACCAACTTCCTGGCCCTCATCCTCAAACCCTACATTGATGCGCACTACCGCACCAGGCCCGATGCCGCGCACACGGCCATTGCCGGCTCCAGCATGGGCGGGCTCATCGCACTTTATGCGGGGCTGAAATACCCGCAGGTTTTTGGGCGGGTGGGGGTGTTCTCGCCCGCCATCTGGTTTGCCAAAGACTCTGTGTTGAGTTATGAGCGCCGCCACCGGCCGGGCCCGGCCAGCCGCTTTTACTTTGTGGCCGGCCCCACCGAAAGCGAAACCATGCTGCCCCTGATGCTGGAAGCCCGCAACGCTTTGCTGGCCAGCGGGGTAGCCCCCAGCCATATCCTGCTCAAGGCCCCTGCCGACGGCCAGCACGCCGAATGGTTCTGGCGGCGCGAGTTTGGCGCTGCCTACCGCTGGCTTTTGGCGCAGTAGCCGGGTGCTCAGCCAGCGGGGTGGGGTAACTAGTTTATGAAATTTCAGTGAAAAACTTGTGGATGTAACTGTCGCCCTTATATTTGCCGCTGTATGAATTTCAACTCGCTAGTCATTATGGTGCTGAATTGCCGACCCAAACCGGGTTTCGGAATCGCGCGTTATGGCCAGCTGCCACGGGTACCCAGCAAGTAAAAAAGCTCCCACCCTCCGGTTCAGCACCAGCTTTACAGCCCGATTCCAGCCTCTGGAACCGGGCTTTTTTATTTCCTTTATCCTTACCGCTATGTCATTACACTTGCTTGCCCGCCCGCACCACCCCGCCGCCCCCGCCTCGGGTATGGTTTGGAAGATGTTGTTTGACCGCCAGCAGGCGCTGCTGCACCGCTGGGTTAGCCCGGCCTTTGGCCGGGCACTAGCCGAGCTGGGTTTGCGGCGCGATGCCTTGCCCAACCTCAACCAAATCAGCAAGTTGGTGTGGCAGCGCACTGGCTGGACGCTGCTGCCCACCGGCACGCCCGTGAGCGAGGCGGCGTACTACGCCGCCCTGAGCCGGCGCGAGCTGCCGGTGGTGTCGCGGCTGCGGAGCTTCAGCGAGTTTGACCAGCCCACGGGCGGCCCCGATTTGTTTGCCGACCTTTTTGGCCGGGTGCCGCTGCTGCTCGAGCCGGGCTATGCCGAAGCGCTGCACGCGCTGGGCTGCGCCTGGGAGCTGGCTACCACGCCCGCGGCCATGGTGCTGCTGCGGCGCTTCACCCAGGCTACGTTTGAGCGGGGCCTGCTGGCAGCAGTGGCCGGCAAGCGGCCGTATTTCTACGGGTCGGCACTGCTCACTTCGGCCCGGCACCTGCACGCTGCCGCAGTAGCCAATGCGGCTGACTACCAGTTGGTAAGCACCGCTGCGCAGCACTTTAGCCAGGCCATGCCGCCCGAAGTTAGCTTTACCGCAGTAGGCCCTGATAGCTATTTTGTGGCCGAAACGTGGGCCGACTTGAGCGCGGCTATCCGGCAGTTGCGTACCGAGCTGATTAGGGTGCAGCGGCAGGCAATTGGCAGCCGCTCGCCGCTGAAGGCGGCACCAGTTGCACCCGATGGCCGGAGCCGGGTCTTCGCGGCCCGCACTGCCGGGTTGCACCAGGCTAAGTAATTGGCTATCTTATAACTAGCTAAAAAGCCCTCTTTTCTGGCGAAAGGAGGGCTTTTGCGTAATGCTGAGTAGCCGGGACTTACGATTTCAGGCGGGCCTTGAGATAGATTAGGGATTTCTGATGCGCGTCGGCTGCTAACTCCTTGTTGTACTTGGGGTTAGAAGGATTGGCAAACGCGTGGTCGGCTGGGTATTCCTTTGTGGTTACCTTTTTGCCAGCGGCGGCCATGTCCTTTTCAAACTGCTTAACCACCTCAGGATTAATCCACTTATCCTGGTCAGCAAACAGGCCCAATACATCAGAATTCAAGCCTTTGAGCTTGGCTACGTCCTTTTCGGGCATGCCGTAATACATCACGCAGCCCACGGTTTGTTTGCCGCCGAGCAGGGCACTTTGCAGGCTCCAGCCGCCGCCAAAGCACCAGCCGATGGAAGCAAACTGCGCTTTGGGCCCCGCGTATTGCTGCGCGCCTTTGATGATGGCGGTGGCGCGCTCGGTTTTCACGCCCTGCATCAGCTTGCCCGCTTCTTCGGGGGTGGTGCCCACCTGGCCGTCGTAGAGGTCGAGGGCGATGACGTTGACGCCGGGCAGCTCCTGGGCGTAAGTCGCGGCTTCCTTCTTGATATAGTCGTTCAGGCCCCACCACTCGTGGATGACGAACAGGTACTTATTGCTCGGCCTGGCGCTTTTGATTTCAAAAGCGTGGCCTGCCTGGCCATCGCTGGTTTTGAACTCAATCATCTGGCCCTCACCGGCGTAGGAGTAGGGCAGCGGCGCGTCGTGGCCGCCCGAAAAGTCTTTTTCGGTGGCGAGCATGGCAAACGCCTCGGTGGCGCTGGCCGTGGCCGGGCGCACGCAGCAGCTAAGCGCGGCAGCCGTTTTGGTTTGGGCCGCCGCCGACCCGAAGGTGAGGGCCGCCGCAACGAGTAGGAACAGTTTTTTCATGGAAAGTTGCAATTAAGAAGGTGAATGGTCATAAGCTGAAAACAAGCAGAATGTTACCGTCCGGGCCGATTTAGTCGCGCGTGCGGCGAGCTTTGTAACGTATCGGCCACTTGGGAAGTAACCTTGCTAAGCCCGTTTGGCCCTAACCTCATCGTTCTATTTGTGCGCCTTTTACCCCATTCCTGCCTTTTGGCTACGCTGCTAGTGGCGGCCGCGCCTACTGCTGGCCGCGCGCAGCCGGGCGCGCCTTCGGCCTACCGCGCCACTGCGAGCCAGGCTAACCTGCTCATTCACACCAAACTGGACCTGCGCTTTGATTACGCCAAGCGGTATGCCTATGGCAAGGCCTGGCTTACCCTCAAGCCCCAGGGCTGCGCCACCGATTCACTGGTGCTGGATGCTAAGGGTATGGATATCAGTGAGCTAAGCCTGGTGCAGGGGGCAGCGCGCCAACCGCTTACCTATGTCTACCGGCGGCAGCAGCTGCGCATTGGTCTGGGCCGGGCGGTGGCCCCTGGGGAGGCCTACACCGTTTACCTGGCTTACACGGCCAAGCCCGATGAGCTGCAAGCCAAGGGCAGCGCCGCCATTGAGGAGGCCAAGGGGCTGTTTTTTATCAATCCTGACAGTGCGGTGAGCGGTAAGCCCGTCCAAATCTGGACCCAGGGCGAAACGGAGTCTAACTCGGCCTGGTTTCAGACCATCGACAAGCCCAACCAGAAAACCACGTCCGAAATCAGCCTCACGGTACCTAGTAAGTACCTGACGCTGAGCAATGGCCAGCTGGTGAGCCAGGTGCCCGCTGGCCCCGGCCTGCGCACCGATACCTGGAAAATGAGCGAGCCGCACGCGCCGTACCTGGTGATGCTGGCGGTGGGCAGTTTTAAAGTGCACCGCGCTACCTGGCGCGGCAAGGAAGTGAATTACTACATGGAGCCGCAGTATGCTGACCAGGCACCGGCCATTTTTGGCAAAACGCCCCAGATGCTGGAGTTCTTTTCGCAGCGGCTGGGGGTGGCCTATCCCTGGAATAAGTACAGCCAGATTGTGTGCCGCGACTACACGAGTGGGGCCATGGAGAATGTGACGGCCTCGCTGTTTGGCGAGCAGGCGCAGGCCACGGCCCGCGAGCAGCTCGACTGGGAATACGCGGGCGTGGAGCGCGAAATTGCCCACGAGCTGTTTCACCACTGGTTTGGCGACTACGTAACCTGCGAAAGCTGGAGCAACCTGACCGTGAACGAGTCGCTGGCCAACTTCAGCGAGATTTTGTGGGCCGAGCACGCGCACGGCCCCGACGCGGGGGCCGCGCACGCCGACCTCAGCCTGCGCACCTACCTGCGCAACCCGGCCAACTACGCCCTGCCGCTGGTGCGCTTTCAGTATGCTGATAAGGAAGACCTGTTTGATAACGTGACCTACCAAAAGGGCGGCAGCATCCTGAACATGCTGCGCGCCTACCTGGGCGAAGACGTGTTTTTCCGGGGCCTGCAAGGCTATTTAACGCAAAATGCCTTCGGCACCGGCGAGGCGCAGCAGCTGCGGCTGGCGCTGGAAGCCGCTTCGGGCCAGGACCTGAACTGGTTTTTCAACCAGTGGTACTACGGCGCGGGCCACCCCGTCGTAACTATTGAGTACCAGTGGGATGCGGCCCGCCGGCGTCAGGCCGTGGTGGTGCGCCAAACCCAGGCCGGCGCGCCGTTTCGGCTGCCGCTCACGGTGGCGGTGTATGCCCAGGGCCGCGTGCAAAACTACCCCGCCCTACTGAGCCACGCCGTTGATACCCTGTACTTTCCGGCGGCCACCCGGCCCGATTTGGTGAACGTGGACGCCGACAAGGTGCTGGTTTGGCAAAAGCAGGACCGTAAGCCGCTGGTTGCGTTTGCCTACCAGTATAGCCACGCCCCCCGCTACGCCGACCGGCGCGAGGCCTTGGCCGCCGCCGGGCCGCTGGCCACCGACCCGCTGGCGCGGCAGCTGCTGCTGGCCGGCCTGCGTGATAAATCGCCCGCGCTACGCGAAATGGCCATCGGGCTGCTCGACCTGGAAAACGTAGCCACGCGCCAGGCCGCCGCCCCCGTGTTGGCCAAGCTGGCCGCTGGTGATGAGGTAGTTAAGGTGCAGGCCGCCGCCCTCAAGGCGCTGGGCACGCTGAAAAATTCAGCCTACGCTACCGTGTTTGAGCGGGCCCTTGATAGCCCGTCGTACCAGGTGCAGGGCGCGGCGCTGCTGGGCTTGCTGCCCCTGCAACCGGCGCGGGCCCTGGCGCGCGCCACCGCCTTGGAGGCCGACAATAAAGGCGCGCTGACCGTGGCCCTCATCACGGTGTACGGCCAGGCGGGTGGCCCGGCGCAGTGGCCCTCGGTGCTGCGCAAGTTCGACGCTGCCGGCCCGCAGGGCCGCTTCGACATCGGGCCCGGCCTGACGGCCCTGCTCTGCCACCTCGACGACCCGGCGGCGCTGCCCCAGGGCATCGACCGCCTCAAAGAACTGGGCGTGAAATACAAGCCCTACGGCGTGGATAAAGGTGTTACCAGGTCGTTGCGCAGCGTGCAGCAGCAGCAAGCCACCCGCCCGAATGCCGCGCTAGCCAGCACGCTGGTGGAGGCCGCGATTAAGGAGATTGAGGCCGCGCCGTAGGGGGCGGGCATTGGGTGGGCTGCCGGCTTTTTCGCCGGCTGCCGCCCGTCGTTTGTGCCGCATGTGCCGTTCTTCGTTCGTTCTGGCAACGAGTGGACAGCCGGTGAAAAGCCGGCAGCCCGCCGAGCGGCGCTGATGCATCCGATTTCTGACTTAAAACGATAAATGGCCACAACGTGCTAGTAAATAACACGTTGTGGCCAAAAATATGCAAGCTGAGAAGCGCTAGCGCTGATACGTAGTTTGCACCACCGCGCCCAGCTCCGTGAGCAGCGAGTACAGCCCCACGTAGGTTCGATTGAGGTACACGAAGTGGGCCGAGCCGCGCGGCTCGCGCTGCTGACGCAGGTCGGCATCCTGCATCAGGTCGTCGCCCAGGGCATATAAACTTCGCATATAAGTAGGGTCGCCAAAGTCGAAGTCAGCCTCGCGGAAGGGGCGGCCCACCAGTTCCAGCGACTGCATCAGCGTGCGCAAATACATGCTGCGCAGTGCCGGCGCATCGGTGGGGCGCAGCACGCCCGCCTCGGTGAGCAGGGCTTCGAGGCGGGCCGGGTCGGATAGGGTAGCCGGGTCGAGCAGCGCCAGGAACTGTTGCTGCTCCAGGGCCGGCACATCTTTCACGCAGCCAAAGTCGAGCACGCCCACCGTGCCGCCGTTGGTGAGGCTAAACAGGAAATTGCCGGGGTGCGGGTCGGCGTGGAGCTGGCGCAGTTCGCGCAGCTGGTACTGGTAGAAGTCCCAGAGGGCCTGGCCGAGTTGGTTGCGCACCTCCTGGCTGGGGTTGTCGGCCAAAAACTCCTTCATGTGCTGGCCGGGCAGCCAGTCCATGGTGAGGATGCGGGCACTCGACAGCGCGGGGTAATACGTCGGAAACTGCAGGTGCGGCAGGTGGCCGCACTTGGCCGCTACGGCCTGGCCCCGGCTTAGTTCGAGCTTATAATCAGTCTCTTCGATGAGGCGCGCCTCTACCTCGGCGATGTAAGGCCGCAGGGTTTCTTCCTTGAGGCCCATCACGCGCAGGGCCACGGGCTTCACCATGGCAATGTCGGAGCGAATGCTGGCGCCCACGCCGGGGTACTGCACCTTCACGGCCAGCGGCTTGCCCAGCTTGCGCGCAAAATGCACCTGCCCAATGCTGGCCGCCTGGCGCGCCTCGGGCTCAAACTCGTCAAAAATCTCGCTCGGCGAAGAGCCAAACGCATCGCGGAACGCCTTGACTACCAGCGGCCCCGAGAGCGGCGGCGTTTGGTACTGGGCCTGCCGGAACTGCTCGGCGTAGGCGGGCGGCAGCAGGTTTTTTTCCATGGCCAGCATCTGGGCCACCTTCAGCACCGAGCCTTTCATCTCGCTGAGGGTGCCGTAGAGCTCGGCGGCGTTGGCCTGGTGCAGGTCGGCGGTGGGCGAGTCGGCTCCCACGGCCCGCTTGGCGTAGTGCTGCACGTAGTTGGCACCTACTTTGAAGCCGGTTTTGGCAAAACGGGCCGCGCGGGCCACCTTGGAGGTAGGCAGCGATTCCTGGGGTTGGTCAGACATTGTGCGGTAAGCTTTAGCTTGCCGTTTGGAGGTGAAGAAAAAAATCGGCAAGCTGAAAACGGCAAGCTAAAGCTTACCGCACAAGGCTAGCGTTGCAGCAAAAACCGGCCGAAATCAAGGGCCGAATCAAACGTATTACGGCCCACCAGGTCGAAGCTCAGCGTCACGGCTTTCTCCACGGCCGCGTCGGTGCGCTCGAAGTTGGCCGACTCGTCGCGCACAAAATAGAGCAGCAAAAACTGCAGCTGGCGCAGGAAAATGCGCCCGTAGCCAGCCTGCAAGAACGGCCGGCTGGCCACCTCGCCCGTAGCGCGGCCTTCCTGCAAAATTTCTTGCACAAACTCCTGAAATTCAGCCTCAAACTTTCGGAGCACCGTGGGCACCACGGCAAACTGGCGGCGCTGCGAGCGGCCCAGCGTGAGCAGCGCGAAGCTGCGGTTGTTCTTCAAAATCTCAAGCAGCGTGTAGTAAAAAGCCAGCAGCTTTTCGCGGGCGCCGTAGCCTTGCCAGGCTGGCTCCTGGGCCGCCTGGGTGCGGGCGTCGCGGCCAAAGTCGGCCCAGGCCTCGCGGTCGATAACGGCGAAGGAGGCGTAATGGCGGTAAAATTCGCCCTCCGTAATGCCCTGCGCATCGGCAAAGGCGAAAACGGTTTTGGGGGCGTGGCCGTGGCGGCGCAGGTAGTCGAGGTAGGCAGCTTTGAGCGAGGTCGGTTCCATGCTGGTATAACCGTGACCGCGAAGAGGGAGTTTAAAATTTGAATTGGGAAGGAGGAATTTAGCAGGGAGAATTATCCAGGCAACAATTCTCCCTGCTAAATTCCTCCTTCCCAATTAGTTCTACTTCCGTTCCTTGCGGATGGTTTCGATGGCTCGCTCGCGGCCAAACTTATGGTCCACAATTGGCGCGGGGTATTGGGCGGTGCCGAATTCGGGTACCCACCGCTTCGCGTACTTGTATTCGGGGTCGTATTGCTTCTGCTGGCTGTCGGGGCTGTACACCCGGAACCAGGGCGCGGCCACGGCCCCGGTGCCGGCCATCCACTGCCAGTTGCCGATGTTCTGCGACAAGTCGTAGTCGAGCAGCTTGTCGGCAAAATACTTTTCGCCGATGCGCCAGTCCGTAAACAGTTGCTTTACCAGAAACCCTGCCGCCGCGATGCGCGCCCGGTTGGGCAGGTAGCCCGTGGCGTTGAGCTCGCGCATACCGGCATCGACGAGGGGGTAGCCGGTGCGCCCTTCGGCCCAGGCCCGGAACTCGTCGGGGTCGTTGCGGTACGGGATGGCCCGCATTTTGGGGTCGTAGGCTTCGGTGGCAGTGTTGGGGTAGTGCCAGAGCAGCATCATGAAAAAGTCGCGCCAAATCAGCTCGGCCAGCAGCTTGGGGTTCAGTGCCTGGGCCTGGCGCATGAGCTGGCGCACGCTCAGGGTGCCAAAGCGCAGCTGCACCGAGGTGCGGGTGCTGCCATTGGTGAGGGCGGGTAAGTCGCGGGTAGTGTGGTAGTTGCGCACCACTTCCTCGGCGGGCAGGTCGCGGGTGGGCACGAACTGCTCCAGGCGCTCGAAGCCCATCTCGGAGAGGGTAGGGCGCCGCGCATCGGCGGGGTTGGCCTGCGCCAGGTGGTCTGACTGAAACAGCGTCAGCGAGCCGCGGTCGGCCAGGTCCTGGGCGGTAACCTTGGCGAGCCAGGCCGTGCGGTAGGGGCCGAATACTTTGGGCGGGTTGCCGTTTTTGGAAAGAATCTCGCACTTAGCGAAAATGACTTGGTCCTTAAGCAGCTTAAAATCAACACCGTGCGATTTTAGCAACTCGCCAATTTCCCCGTCGCGCCGCGTGGCGTAGGGTTCGTAGTCCTCGTTGGTGTACACAGCGGCCACGTCGTAGTCTTGCAGCAGTTGGCGGAATAGTTCTACCGGCTTGCCGTAGCGCGCTACCAGCCCGCCGCCCGCTTGCGCCGCCTCGCTGGCCAGGCGCTCCACCTCGTCGTAGATGAAGGTCAGGCGCGCATCCTGCGGTGAGGGCAGATAGTCTAAGATATCCCGGTCGTAGATGAAAAGCGGCAGCACCGGGTAGCCACTCTGCAACGCAGCGGCCAGGCCGGCATTATCCTGAAAACGCAAGTCGCGCCGGTGCCAGAAGAGGGTAATTTTCATATTGGAGATAAATGCTTTTAGAAGCCATCTGTCCTTGCGAGCGCCACGCTCCACTGCGTGGCGCTCGCAAGGACAAACGCTTTTAGACAATAAAAAGCTACTTCAGCTTACCCATGCCGCCATCCACGGCCAGCACCTGGCCGGTGATGAAGGTGGCCTGGTCGGAAAGCAGAAAGGCGGCCATGTTGGCCAGGTCGGCGGGCTGGCCCACGCGCTGCAGGGGGTGGCGCTTGGCCCCGGCCTCGGCCTTTTCGGGGGTGTTGAGCAGGGCGGCGGCCAGCGGCGTATCGGTGAGGCTGGGGGCCAGGCAGTTGACGCGCAGGCCGCTGGCGGCGTACTCGGCGGCCAGGGCGCGGGTGAGGCCCTCCACGGCGGCCTTGGCCGTGGCAATGCTGGTGTGAAAGCTCATGCCCACGGCGGCCGCTACCGTGCTGAACAGCACCACGCTAGCGCCCCCTTCGGCCTTTTTGAGGCGCTTGGCAGTGGCTTGCAGCGCCTGCACGGCCCCGAGCACGTTCAGCTCAAAGTCGGCGCGAAAATCATCGAGCGGCACGCGCTCAAAGGGCCGCAGCTTGATGGAGCCGGGGCAGTACACGAGGCCGTGCAGCACCGCGGGCAGCGCGTCGAAGGCGGTGCCCACGGGCTGGGTGGCATCGTAGGTAATGTGCGTGGTGCCCAGCGCCGCCAGCTCGGCCGGCAGGTGGCGCGAGGCGGTGAAAAGCGTAGCGCCGCCTGCGTGCAGCAGCTGGGCCGTAGCGAGCCCAATGCCGGACGACGCGCCGACGAGGAGGATATTCTTACCAGTAAAGTTCATGCGGGGGTAGTAAGGCCAAGGGTGGGCTTTGCTAACTACCGGCCGCGGGCAAGGTTTGCGCTAATTCGCAAATGGATGAACGACCCGCAGCGTGCCCTCCACGAGCTGCCCGGCCCGCAGGTCTTCCGAGTACAGCGTTTGGCAGCCGCATTCGAGCGCGGCGGCCACGATGAGCGCATCGAACCACGAAAACCCGTAGCGCTGGGCCAGGCGCGTGGCGAAGACAATGGTGGCCGGCGTGGTTTGGTGCACGGAATTGTTGCTGGTAAGCTCCAGCAGGGCTAGTTGCACATCGGGCCACGGCGTTTTGAGCTTGCGAGAAAAAACGTTGGCAAACTCAATCAGCACCTGCGTGGAAAGCCAGCGGTCGGAAGTCGTGCCGAGCGTAAGCGCCACTTGGCGCTTGATGGTATCATCGTTGGAGTAGGCGTAAACTAATACGTTGGTGTCGAAGAAAATTCTACCGCTCATTCACTTCTTCACGGTTGAATTTGAATCCCTTTGTAGAAACGCTTATCGCGTTGAACGTGGCGGGGGGCCGGGGCGTCGCGGGGGCGGCGGGCTGAATTGTCAGAGCCCCCAACGCCTGCAAGTCTTCCAGCAGGCGGCGGGCGTGCTCATTGAGCAGGGTAACGGTGACGGTTTCCATGGGTTGGTTTAAGTGCAGCGTGAGCGGGGCTAACAAGTTACGCTGAAAAGCAGCGCTAGCCCAACGCCTCGGCGGGTGCCGCCGCGGGCTTAGCTTGCGCTGACCTTCGGTTGCGGCTCACCAGCCACACGCCCACGAAGATGAGCGCCGCCTGCCAGGCTTTATCCCAGGTGAGGGCATCCTTGCGGGTGGCCACGGCAATGAGCACGGCCAGCACCGGCTGCAGGTAGATGTACACGCCCAGCAGCGCCGGCGTGGCGTACTTCAACGCCCAGTTGTTCAGCAAGTAAGCCAGAATGGTGAGGAAGAAAATCATGTAGCCGATTTCGCCCCAGATGTAGAGCGGAAAGCTGGCGTAGTGGGCCGCCAGGGCCTGCGGCAGGCCCACCGGCACGGCAACAACGGCCCCCACCAGAAAAATATAAGATAACACCGTGAATGCGTGATACTTGCGCATGAGCGGGGCCACCAGCACCAGGTACAGGCCAAACACCGTGGCATTGGCCAGCAAAAACAGGTTGCCCAAAAAAGCCGCCTGGGGCACCGCGCCGTTGCTGGGCCGGCTCAGGATGAGCGCCGCCGCGCCGGCCGCGCCCAGGCCAATGCCCAGCACCTTGGGCAGGGTAATCCGGTCCTTGAGCAGCACCGCCGAGGCCAGCACTACCACAATGGGCGAAATGGTTTGGAGCAGCGAGGCATTGATGGGCGTGGTCAGGTTGAGGCCCGCAAAAAACGAGAGCTGATTGAGCCCAATGCCCAGCACGCCGCACAAAATGGCCCGCCCATTGTCGGCGCGGCCGCTGATGCGCTCGTGCGGCGCCACCAGCCGCTTGGCCACGGCAAAAAACAGCGAGGCCCCCGCAATGCGCAGCGTCACGATGCCCAGCGGCTGCATGTAGTGCGGCATAATGTCCTTGGCCAGGCTGTACGTACCGGCGTAGATGAGCGAAACCAGGAACAAGGCCGCGTGCAGCCGAAACTTAGAAACCATAGGGAAGGGCGCGAAGTAGCGCGAACTTTGTAGCTCGCGTTTTGGGTCAGAAGCGACTGGCAGCTTGAGTTGACCTGCGCGGGACGCGAACCACAAAGTTCGCGCTACTTGCATTACTCCGCATGATGGCTTCCTTATTTGATACCCCCGCCGCCGCGCCGCTGGCCGAGCGCCGCCGCCCGCGCCGCCTGCAAGACTACGCCGGCCAAACCCACTTGCTGGGCTCAACCGGCGTGCTGCGCCGCTACCTGGCCGCTGGCCGCCTGCCCTCGCTCATCCTCTGGGGGCCGCCCGGCGTGGGCAAAACCACCCTGGCCCTGCTGCTGGCCGAAGAGCTGAAGCGGCCCTTTGCCATGCTCTCGGCCATTAATGCGGGGGTGAAAGACGTGCGCGAGATTATTGAGCGGGCCAAAAAACAGGCGGGCACCGTGCTGTTTATTGATGAGATTCACCGCTTTAGCAAGGCGCAGCAGGATGCGCTGCTGGGCGCGGTGGAGCACGGTACGGTCACGCTAATCGGGGCCACCACCGAGAACCCGTCGTTTGAGGTAATTCCGGCCTTACTGTCTCGCTGCCAGGTATATACGCTGGAGGCACTAAGCGCCGATACGCTGCGCGAAATAGTGCGCCGCGCCTTGGCCGAGGACGAGGTGCTGCGCCAAATTCCCGTTGAGGTGGTGGAAGACCACGCCCTGCTGGCCCTCAGCGGCGGCGATGCGCGCAAGCTGCTGGGCCTGCTGGAGCTGGTGGTGCAGAGCACCCCGCCCGACGCCGCCGGCCGCGTGCAGCTCACCGATGCCGCCGTGCAACTCACCGCCCAGCGCCCGCTGGCCCGCTACGACAAAGGCGGCGAGATGCACTACGACGTGATTTCGGCGTTCATCAAAAGCATCCGGGGTTCCGACCCCAACGCGGCGCTCTACTACCTGGCCGTGATGCTGGAAGGCGGGGAGGATGTAAAATTTATCGCCCGCCGCCTGCTCATTCTCTCCTCCGAAGACATCGGCAACGCCAACCCCAACGCCCTGCTGCTGGCCCAAAGCTGCTTCCAGGCCTGCACCGTTATCGGCATGCCCGAGTCGGACTTAATCCTTTCGCAGACAGTTATTTACCTGGCTACCTCGCCCAAGAGCAACGCGGCCTACACGGCCATCCGGGCGGCGCAGGCACAGGTGCGGGCGCAGGGCGTGCACCCCGTGCCGGTACCCTTGCGCAACGCGCCCACCAAGCTGCTCAAGGAGCTGGGCTACGGCCAGGCCTACCAGTACTCACACAACGGCGCGGGCAACTTCGCCTACCAGGAGTTCATGCCCGACGCCCTGAGCGGCACCCGCTACTACGACCCCGGCGACAACCCGGCCGAAGCCAAAATAAGGGAGCGCCTGCGCGAGTGGTGGCAGGAGAAGTACGGTTACTAATAATCGCAGATTATGCAGATTGAGCGGATTGCGCTGATTCGAACGGCGCGGCTGTGTGCCGGTGGAGTTGGTAGCGGCCGGTAGCAGGTTGCGGCCAGGTGTAATACTGTATCGGCCGTGTCGATAGAACCTGCACGAACCAAACCGCCGCGAAGCGCCCCAGTAACCAGCGCCGCCAAAGCCCGCGTGTATCTTGCCACAATTTTAATAGCCTGCCAACCGCGCCGTTTGAATCAGCGAAATTCGCTCAATCTGCATAATCTGCGATTTTATGAGACAGTTTTTTAAGTTTGTGCTGGCCACCGTGGTGGGCCTGCTTGTGTTTTCGGTGCTGGGCTTTGTGCTGCTCATTGGGTTGGGGGCGGCCCTGGGCAGCAGCTCCGAAAAGTCGGTGGCCAGCAACTCGGTGCTGGAGCTGAAGCTCGACAAGCCAATTTCGGAGCGCAAGCAAAGCGCTGACCTGCTGGGCAATAGCGGGGCTACTATCGGGCTGGTGGGCCTGAAAGAGGTTATCCGCCGGGCCAAAACCGACGACGATATCAAGGGTATCCTACTCAACCTGGAGCTGGTGCAGGGCGGCATGGCCTCGCTCGAAGAAGTGCGCGACGCGCTGCTCGACTTCAAGAAAGGCGGCAAGTTCATCGTGGCTTACCACGAGATTGCCTCCGAAAAAAGCTATTACCTCTCGTCGGTGGCCAACCAGATTTACCTGCACCCGCAGGGCACGCTGGAATTCAACGGCCTCAGCTCGGAGGTGATGTTTTATAAGCGCTTGTTCGACAAAGCCGGCATTGAGCCCTACATCTTCCGGGTGGGCTCGTTTAAGAGCGCCGTGGAGCCGTTTTTCCGCGAGATCTTTTCCGACTCGGCCCGCTACCAAACGGTGTCGTACCCCAACTCGCTCAACAACCACCTGATTGAGCAAGTAGCCGAGAGCCGGCAGATTGCGCTGCCCCGCCTGCACGTCATCTCCGATTCCATGCTGGTGCACAACGCCAAAGATGCCCTGCGGCTGCACCTCGTTACCGAGCTCGGCTACTACGACCAGGTGCAGGACTACCTGCGCGGCAAGCTGGGCGTGAAGGCCGATAAAAAGCCCAGCCTCGTGAGCCTGAGCGACTACCAGGACAGCGATAAAGCCGACGAGAAAGAGGGCAAAACCAGAGGCAACCGCATCGCTGTCATCTACGCCGAGGGCGACATCGTAACCGGCCGCGGCTCGGAGGACAACATCGGCAGCGACAAATTTGCCGAGGCCATCCGCAAGGCCCGGCTCGACGACAACGTGAAGGCCGTGGTGCTGCGCATCAACTCGCCCGGTGGCTCGTCGCTGGCCTCCGATATTATTTACCGTGAAGTGCTGCTAACCAAGAAGGTAAAGCCAATTATCGCCAGCATGAGCGACGTGGCGGCCAGCGGCGGCTACTACATTGCCATGGCCTGCGACACCATCGTGGCCCACCCCAACAGCATTACCGGCAGCATCGGCGTGTTTGGCGTGCTGCCCAACATCCAGCCCTTACTGGCTGATAAACTGGGCATTACCGTGGACCGCGTAACCACCGGCAAGTTCTCCGACCTGCCCACCATCACCCGCGCCCTCTCGGCCTACGAGAAGCAGCAGCTGCAGCTGGAAGTCAACGAGATATACGCCGACTTTACCAGCAAAGCCGCCCTGGGCCGCCACATGCCCGTCGAAAAGCTGCGCCGCATTGCCTCGGGCCGCGTGTGGAGCGGCAGTGAGGGCAAGAAAATTGGCCTGGTCGATGTGCTCGGCTCGTATGAGGATGCCCTGAAAATCGCCGCTGCGCGTGCCCACATCAAGGGCGACGACTACAACGTGCAGCGCCTGCCGCGCCAGAAATCGGCCGTCGAGAAGTTCTTCAGCCGCTTTACCGGGGGTGATGACGACGAGCAGGCCGCCGCCGAAACCCGCCTGCTGCAAGCCAAGCTGGGGCCGCTCTACCCGGCCGTGCGCCAGTACCAGCAGCTCCTGCAGATGCGCGGCGTGCAGGCCCGGTTGCCGTATGAGCTGGAGATTAGATAGTTGGTTAAAATAAGTAAAAAAGAACGTCATGCAGACCGAAGGGAAGCATCTCGCGTGGGGTAGTAATTCAATCGTTCGACGGTTTTAATTATTGCTTCACGCGAGATGCTTCCCTTCGGTCTGCATGACGTTCTACATGCATGATGTTCTGGACTAACCCCGATTCTAAATGAATAACCTATTCCACAAACCCTTTCTCCTCAGCGCTTTCGCGCTAACCGGCCTCGCCCACACGGCCACCGCCCAAACCGCGCTTTACCAGCCCCGCGACATCAAGCGGGCGTTTGACAAAGGCACCCGCGCCGCCGATGGCCGGCCCGGCCCCAAGTACTGGCAAAATACGGCCCGCTACGACATTACGGTGCAGGCCGCGCCGCCGGCCCGCGACATTAAAGGCCGCGAGCAAATTACCTATTTCAACAACAGCCCCGATACGCTCAAAAGTCTGGTTATAAGACTGATACAGAACATTCACAAGCCCGGCGTGGCCCGCGACGGCGATGCCTCGCCCGACTACCTGACCACGGGCGTGGCCATCGACTCGTTTGCCGTGGGTGGGCAGGCGCGGCCCTATAATGGGCGCGGCGCGGCTACCGCCCAAACCATTGCGCTGGGCAAGCCGCTGCTGCCCCACGACTCGGTGCGGCTGTCGTTTGCCTGGCACTTCCCCATTTCGCTGGAAAGCGGGCGCGAGGGGATGCTCGACAAAACCACGTTTTTCCTGGCCTACTTCTACCCGCGCATTGCGGTGTACGACGACTACAACGGCTGGGACCGCCTGCCCTTCGTGGACAGCAAGGAGTTTTATAACGACTTCAATACCTACACGTTACGGGTGCGGGTGCCCGCCAACTACCTCGTGTGGGCCACCGGCACGCTTCAGAATCCCAAGCAGGTATTGCAGCCCGCTTTCGCCAAGCGCCTCGAGAAGTCGATGACCAGCGATGCCATTATGCACATCGCCACGGCCGCCGACTTGGCCAAGAAGAACATCACCGCCCAGCAGCCTTTCAACACGTGGGTGTGGAAGGCCACCGACATTTCGGACGTGACGCTGGCCCTCAGCGACCACTACGACTGGGATGCCGCCAGCGTCATCGTGGACCCCGCCACTAAGCGCCGGGCCAGCGTGCAGGCCGCCTACGGCGACTCCACGGTTGATTTCCGGTCCTCCGTCAAGTTCAGCCAGAACGCGCTGAGCTGGTTTTCACGCAACTGGCCGGGCGTGCCCTACCCGTTTCCGAAAATGACGGTGGTGCAGGGCTTTGCCGACATGGAGTACCCGATGATGGTGAACGACAGCCCCCAGAAGGACCTGCAGTTTGCGCAGCTGGTGCAGGACCACGAAATTGCCCACACGTATTTCCCGTTCTACATGGGCATCAACGAGAGCCGCTACGCCTTCATGGACGAGGGCTGGGCCACCACGTTGGAGCTGCTCATCGGGCGGGCTGAAAACGGCCCTGCGGCGGCCGACGAGTTCTACCGTCGCTTTCGGGTGACGCGCTGGATAAACGACCGCGCCACGGCCGAAGACCTGCCCGTTATCACGCCTAGCAGCGAGCTGCGGGCCGGCTACGGCAATAATTCCTACGGCAAGGCATCGCTCAGCTACCTGGCTCTCAAGGATATGCTGGGCGATGAGCTGTTCAAGAAATGCCTGCACACCTACATGGACCGCTGGCACAGCAAGCACCCCATTCCCTGGGATTATTTCAACTCGATGAGCAACGCCTCGGGGCAGGATTTGACCTGGTTTTTCAACAACTGGTTTTTCAGCAACGGCTACATCGACCTGGCGCTTACCAAAGCCGATAAAACGGCCCAGGGCACCACCGTCACGCTCAAAAACGTGGGCGGCTTTGCCGTGCCCATCGACCTGAAAGTGAGCTACGCCGACGGCAGCACCGAAACCCTGCACCGCTCGGCCGACATCTGGCGCGCCAATCAGCAGCAGGCCAGCTTCGTTATTCCGGCCGGCAAGGCCGTGCAAACCGTGGCCCTTGACCACGGCCTGTATATGGACGCCGACCCCAGCAACGACCGCCTAACGGTGCAGTAAGCAACTCGCTGTGAAAGAACGTCATGCTGAGCTTGTCGAAGCATCTCTACCACGCTGCGGGGGTTAGTAACCCGAACGGCGTGGTAGAGATGCTTCGACAAGCTCAGCATGACGTTCTTTTATAAACTCTTTACAAGCAGTAAACCAGATTACTCCTCAAATGCAACCTATCCAAGAAGCCGCCGCCTACATTCAGGCCCACAGTAATAATTTTCAGCCCACTACCGGCATTATCTTAGGCACCGGCCTGGGCGCGCTGGCCAAGGAAATCGAAGTAGCGTTTGAGCTGAACTACACCGACATCCCCAACTTCCCGCACTCGACCGTGGAAAGCCACGCCGGCCGCCTGCTGCTGGGCACGCTGGCCGGCCAGCAGGTGGCGGTGCTGCAAGGGCGCTTTCACTACTACGAAGGCTACACCATGCAGCAGGTGGTGCTGCCGGTGCGGGTGCTCAAGCTATTAGGTATCAAGCAATTGTTTGTGAGCAACGCGGCTGGCGGGTTGAACCCCGAGTTTGCTCTGTCCGACCTGATGCTCATCGACGACCACATCAACCTGCTGCCCGGCAACCCGCTCATCGGCCCCAACCTGGACGAGCTGGGCCCGCGCTTCCCCGATATGTTTGCGCCCTATGATGCTGACTTGCTGGCTCGGGCGCGCGCCGCGGCTGCGGCCCTGGGCTACGGCAGCACCACCCAGCGCGGCGTGTACGTGGCTGCGCCCGGCCCCATGCTCGAAACCCCCGCCGAGTACCGCTACCTGCGCACCATCGGGGCCGATGCCGTGGGTATGAGCACCGTGCCCGAGGTCATTGCCGCCCGCCACATGGGCCTGCCCGTGCTAGCCGTGTCAGTCATCACCGACCTGTGCTATCCTGGCCAGCTCAAGCCCGTGATAATCAGCGAAATACTGGCCGCCGCTGCCGTAGCCGAGCCCCGCCTCACGGCCTTGCTAAAGGCGGTGCTGGCGGGCTAGCAAGGCTTTCGCCTGCTGCCAACCGGGCAGCAGGCGGGTTTGCAGCGCGTAAAACCGGGGCGAGTGGTCGGGCACGAGCAGGTGGCAGCACTCGTGCACCAGCACGTAGTCGATGCACGCTTCAGCGGTGCGCACCAGGTCCACGTTGAGGCGAATGCGGCCCGTAGTGGGCGTGCAGCTGCCCCAGCGTGTTTGCATCTGGCGCACAAATAGTTGCGGAAGCAGCAGGCCAAATTCCGCAAACCGGGGCCACACGCGGGCCAGTGCCAGGGCAAACTGCGCGGCGGCCTGCTGCCGGTACCAGCTGGCCAGCAGCGTCGCCATGCGCTCGGGTGTGTGGGGCGCGGGGTAGGCCACTACCAACTGGCTGCCAAGCAGCTGCACAACGGCCTGCGGTGCCTCGGCCACTAGCAAGCTATAAGTCTGACCCAGATAGTGTTGCGGTTCGCCGCTGAGGTATTGGCGGGGCGGCGCGGCCGGCCGCGCCGCCCGAAACCGGGCCTGGTGCTTTAGTATCCAGGGGGCTTTGCGCAGCACCTGCTCGGCCACCCAGGCGGCCGTGGTGCCCAGGGGCGCGGCCACGTGCACCGCGCCGGTAGTTAGTACCCGAAATCCTACGCTGCGTCGCCGGCGAAACTCCAGGTGGTAGGCTATCTCGTGCGCGCCGTAGTGCACGAGGTGTTGGGATGGAACAGCGGTTTTAGGCAAAATAAGGAAGTCGATTATTTGTCAAGCTTACTGCAACACCACCCGGCGCTCGTCGCTCACCAGCACCGTGAACACGCCGATGCCGCCCTGCACGGTGCTGTGGATGCCCGAGGGCTGCGAAAACGGGTTGCCGTTGGCGTTACGGGCATCGCGTAGCGACTGCCGGAAGTCGAAAAACAGCGAGTCGATGTGGTAGAGCGTGGCCGTCACGGTATCGTTGGGCCGAAAGCGGTAGGAGGTTACCTGCGCGTAGGGCTGGCCATTGAAAAGGCGGTCGTTGAGGGTGTTATCGGTTTCGGAATTGTTGCTGGGCTTGCCCTTGTGCAGCATCAGCCGGTAGTAGTCGTTGGTGGCGCCGGGGTCGGTCCACTTGGTTTGAAAATACGCCTTTTTATTGTCGTCGGTCAGCCCATTAAACTTATATTTTACCGAGTCAATCGGAATGAGGGTAGGCACAATGGTAGTGCCCGTAATGTGCCGCCCGCGCTTGTCCTGCGCATCGAGGCCAAACTGCTGGCCCGCCCGCGCCACAATGGGTGCTGCGCCAATATGCGTGTAGTACTTACCAGTAGCGGCATCGATGCCGGGGCTAAAACGTAGCGGCACGGCCTGCCCGCCGGGCAGCGTAAGCGTCACCGTCACATCGGTAGGCAGCTGCACAGTTTGCCCATTTGCCAGCTTAAGCACCTGCGAGCCAGCCGCAATTGCCTGGCCATCATCCAGGTACGGAACCGACTCCGTAACAGTAAGTTGCGGAATCTTGCCATTCTGCAGGTAGCACTCAGCTACCAGTTGGTTGGCGTAGTAGGGCAGGGGCACGTTCACGTCGTTCTGAAACTTGCCACACCCCGCCAGCCCCAGCACCCCGCCCCCAACAGCCAGCCCCCAAAAACCACGAACTAACAAAGCCATAGCAGTAACAGTAAATTTAAAAAACCAATAATCACCCTCAAAAAGCCAGCTAGTCAGCCCGCGCAGCGGGCGTATCCGCGAAATCCGTTAAATCCGTTTGAATCTGCGGTCAGAGTTTGAAATTGTACGTTACCGAGGGAATGAACGGAAACAGCGACACCTGCTGCGCCCGGTAGCCGGTTACCTGGTCGGTGGCCTTGTCGCGCACCTGGTCGAAGTAGATAAAGTAGGCATTGCGCCGGTTGTAGGCGTTGTAGATGCTAAAAGTGAGGTCGCGCTCGCCGCCCATGCGCGAGGGGCGCAGCTTGTATACCAGGCCCAGGTCGAGGCGGTGGTAGGGGATGAGCCGGTACGAGTTGCGGTCGGGGTACACGGGGATGGCCTGAATGCCGCCCTGGTAAATATCCTGAATGGCGAAGCGCCCCAAGGGCAGCGTAGTAGGCGCACCGCTCGTGTAGACAAAGCTGGCCGTGAGGCTGATGCGCGTGTTGAGCTGGTGAATAACCACCACCGTCAGGTTGTGCCGCCGGTCGTAGTTGGGATAAAAGTCCTGGCCGCCATTGATGCCCGTGGTGCCCAGCTGGGGCGGAAAGCTGCGCTTGGTCCAGGCCAGGGTGTAGCCCACCCAGCCGGTGGTTTTGCCGGTTTTTTTCTCCAGGTACAGCTCGTTGCCGTAGGCCCAGCCGCGCCCAAACAGGAATTGCGAGTCGAGGTTGTTGTTGGCAAAAATCTGCGCGCCGTCCTTAAAGTCAATCTGGTTGTTGGCCCACTTGTAGTATACTTCATTGGTAAGCAAGTACTTGCCGCTGCCGAGCAAAAAGCTGGCCCCCGTGCTCACCTGCTGCGAGCGCTCGGGCATTACCGACAGCCGCGACGGGTACCAGATATCGGTGGGCAGCGACGCGCCCGAGTTCGACACCAGGTGCACGTACTGGTACATGAGCGCGTAGCTGCCCTTGAGGGTCACCCTATCGGTGAGCGCGTAGCGGGCCGAGAGGCGGGGCTCCAGCCCGCCGTGCAGGTCGGTGCCGCTGCGGAAGCCCGTGGCCCGCAGCCCCACTTCGGCCTGCAGCTTGTCGCTAAGCTTCAGGTTATCAGCGGCATACAGGCCGGCTTCCTGGCCGGTGTAGTTTACATCGGCCCCAAAGTTTACGCTGTTGTCCTGGGCGCTGCGCTGCAGGCGGCCCACCCCAAAGTTGTGGTGCGTGAGCGCCGCCCCCAGCTTGAGGGTGTGCCGGTTGTTGGGCACGTAGTCGAGGTCGGCGCGCCCGGTGTAGTCCAGAATGGCCGAGCCCAGGTCGAAGCTGAACTGGTCGAGGCTGTTGCCCAAATTGTACTTATAGTTGCTCACCGAGGCCGCGGTGTTCAGGGTGAGCCGGGGCGAGTACACGTGCTGCCAGCGCAGCGCGCCCAGCGTGTTGCCCCAGGTAAACTTGGCCTGGAAGCCATTGGGCGAGGTAAAGCCAAAGATATCGCGCCCCAGGTAGCCGGTAAAAAACAGCTGGTCTTTCGTGCCCAGCGTGTAGTTGGCCTTGGCGTTGAAGTCGTAGAAATAGTAATCCGGGATGGGCGAGTAGTCCTCTTTGCCCGCGTTGGCGCGGTTGAGGGCGCGGGTAAAAATGTCGAAATACGTGCGCCGCCCGCTCACAATAAACGAGCCCTTGCCCTGGCTGATGGGCCCCTCGAAGCTGAGGCGCGACGAGATGAGGCCGATGCCGCCCGTGGTCACAAACCGGCCGCGGTCGCCCTCGCGCAGCTTCACATCGACCACCGACGAGAGCCGCCCGCCAAACTGCGCCGGAAAGCCCGCCTTGTACAAATCGACGCTCTGCACGGCATCGGAGTTGAACACCGAAAACAGCCCAAACAAGTGGTTGGGATTATAAACTACCACGTTGTCGACCAGTACCAGGTTTTGGTCGGCGCTGCCGCCGCGCACAAACAGGCCGCTGCTGCCCTCGCCGCCGCTCTGCACGCCGGGCTTGAGCTGCAAGGTTTTCAGGATATCGACCTCGCCAAACAGCGCCGGCAGCAGCTTGGCCTCGCGGATGCTAAGGTGCTCGATGCCCATCTGGGTTGATTGCAGCTTTTCGCGCAGGGTTTGCTGGCCCTGCACCACCACTTCACTCAGCTCGCTGCTGGCGGCGGCCAATATAAAGCTCTGCTGCTGCGCATGGTGCAGGTTCACGGGCAGCGTTTGCGACGCGTAGCCCACAAACGATACCACCAGCTGGTGCGGTCCCTCGGGCAAGCTCAGGCTAAAGTGGCCATCGGCCTCGGTAGTGGTGCCTAGGCTCAGGGCGGGCACCGCCACGGAGGCGCCGGGCAGCGCATTGCCATCGGCTCCGCGCACCCGGCCGCTCAGCAGGTGCTGCACCTGCGCCCAGCCCAGGTGCGGGACAGCCAACCAAAGCGTACCCGTAATTAGTAACCCATATCGACGCGATTTTCCGAACATACTCAAAAATACGCATTTCCAGGCGGCAATCCACCAAACCCCCCTGTGGAAAAGCAAGTTCAGCGGTTGCCACAAGCTGGCCTGCACACACTGGCTGACAGCTGTTTAGCCTAGTATTTAGTACATAAGGTTCAAGCGGCAGTTTGTTTTCAGTACAAAGCTTCGCCTGCTGAGTATATACAAGGGCGATGAAAAAAGTAGGCGAGCGGAAGCCAGAATGCGCTTATGCTACCACTAGGCGCTGGGTTTGGCAGCCGCTGCGCACCACGTAGGAGCCAGCCGGCAGCCCCAGGGCGGCCGTGCCGGTGGTGGCGGTAGCTACCGGGCGGCCCCGGCGCCGAGCACCTCTATGGTGGTGTCAGGGGTGGGGTGGCTGCGTGCAGGGTGGTGGCGTGGCCGGGGGCGGGGTAAAGGCTCAGGCTGTGCTGCGGGTAGGCAGGGCCGAGCCAGCCCGTAGCGGTGGGCGTGGGCGTGGGGTTAGGATTGACAGGCGAAGCGCCCAGCCGGCCAGCATCGTTAACGCCCCAGGCGTAGCGCGCGCGCCATCGGTGCGCAGGCCCGGCTCAGGCTGCGGGTAGCGCCGGCCGCTACCTGCGGGTAGAGGGCCGGGCCCACCCGCGTGGGCGGGGGGGCGACGCGCTGAAACGAGTGCCTGCCCGCCCGCACCTGAGCAGCCTAAACCCCCGGCCCTGAGCTATACACGAAAGTCACCGAAGTTCTTTTTGTGCATCTCGGGGCCGGGCATCCAGGCTGTATAAGTTGCGTTTGGCCGCACTCAGGTGGGCTACACATAGGCCCCCACGGCCTGCGCCAGCTGGGCCGCCGGCACCACGCCCGCCTGCCGCCACACCGGCTTGCCTTTGTGAAATAAAATGAGCGTTGGAATGCTCTGCACCTTAAATTGCTGGGCCACGGCCTGGTTTTTATCCACGTCGATTTTGATGATGCGCAGCTTGCCCTCGTGCTGGGTTGCCACCTGCTGCAAGATGGGAGCCATCGTTTTGCAGGGGCCGCACCAGTCGGCAAAAAAATCGACCAGCACGGGCATCCCAGGGCTGTTAATGAGTTCGGAAAAGGACTTGCGGGGCATAGCTTTTTAAGTATGAGTTAGTGAATTGAGAACTTAGCCAAAGTTGTTTAACCCTGCGGAACCCTGCGTGAAAGCTTGGTTAACAATTTTGCGCAAGCCCTGGAAGTAGGAGTTAAGCAGCCTGTTGCGGAAGGGGGTTGGCTTTTAATTATGGACACTTACTTTCGCGGCTGCCGGGTTATACGTTCGCCACTACCAAAAAAAGGTTGCCACCTGCCCAAGCGGCCCGCGATGATGGGCAGTTTTAATTCATAATTTCTAATTCATACCTCATAATTAACTCCCCCCTTACCCGCCCGCCCGCCTGGCTGCGTCCTTTGTTTTGGGGCAGCGAGTGGCAGGGCGCGCCGGCTGGCCCCACGGGACGGCCCCGGCTCTACCTCACTTTTGACGACGGCCCCATCCCCGAAGAAACCCCCTGGGTACTGGAGCAGCTGGCCGCTTACCAGGCCCCGGCCACGTTTTTTTGCGTGGGCGACAACCTGGCCCGCCACCCCAACATCGCCCGCGCCGCGCTGGCCGCCGGCCACCGCCTGGGCAACCACACCCAGCACCACCGCAGCGCCTGGAATACGCCCCGCGCCACCTACCTGGCTGGCGTAGCCGCGTGTGAGAGGAGTTTGGAATTGGGAATGAGGAAGGAGGAATTAGCCTTGCCGTCCCAGACAAGCCTCACAACCGCCGTAAACCCAATTCCTCCTTCCTCATTCCCAATTTCAAATTCCAAAAAGCTTTTTCGCCCGCCCTACGGCCGCCTCACCTGGCCGGTACTGCGGCAATTGCGGCCGCAGTACCGCATTGTGATGTGGTCGCTGCTCACCCGCGACTACGACCCCGGCCTCGCGCCCGAGCGCGCCCTGCGCCTGACGCTGGCCGCCACCCGGCCCGGCGACATCCTGGTGCTGCACGACTCGCGCAAGGCCAGCCGCTCGCTGCGCTTCCTGCTGCCGCGCCTGCTGACGCACTACTGCGAGCTGGGCTTTGAGTTTGGGCTCGTGTAGCGCCGGGGGCGCGGCGGGTACTTTTGCGGCGCTGCTTTTCGCCTTCCCTTGCTGATAATCTGCTTTTTCTACTGCGCGCTGTGGCTGCTGGTGCTCGCCTACGCCACCTGGCGGCTGGCCACGCGGCGCGGCGCGGCGGCCCCGGTGCCGCTGCCCGCGCCTACGCCGCGCGTGAGCATCCTGGTGGCGGCCCGCAACGAGGAAGCCGCCCTGCCGCGCTGCCTGGCCAGCCTGCGCGCCCTCGACTACCCGGCCGAACGGCTCGAAATACTGGTGGGCAACGACGGCAGCACCGACCGCACCCGCCCCGTAGCCGAAACAGCTCTGGCAGGATATAAAGGTGATTATCAGATAATTGATATAAAAAATAACCTGGGCCAGGCGCGGGGCAAGGCCAACGTGCTGGCCCACCTGGCCCACCTGGCAACGGCCGATTACCTGCTCATCACCGATGCCGACATTGCCGTGCCGCCCACCTGGGTAGCGGCCATGCTAACCCACGCCGCGCCCGGCGTGGGCACCGTCACGGGCCTGACGGTGGTGGCCGGCTCCGGCCTGCTGGCGCGCCTGCAGCGCCTCGATTGGCTTATGTCGCTGGCCCTCATTCAGGTGGGCACCGAGGCTGGCCAGCCCATGACGGCTATGGGCAACAACATGCTCGTGACCCGCGCCGCCTACCAGGCCACCGGCGGCTACG
>CAXTFI010000010.1:0-42207 GCA_964243255.1 uncultured Hymenobacter sp. | reverse complement strand
CAAGTGGCTGCTGCTGCTGGATAATGATAGCCTACTACCCGACGGGCAATTTATTGCCCGCTATGCCCAAGCCCTGCGCACGCCACCGGCCGCCGGCCTCCTCATTGGGGGCACCACGTACGAGGCCACGCCGCCCGCCGACCCCGCGCTGCGGCTGCGTTGGCTCTATGGCCGCGCCCGCGAAATGCGCCCGGCGGCCGTGCGCCAGCGCGACCCCGGCGGCCAGCTCACAATTAACAATGCCTTGGTAGCCAGCGAGCTGCTGCGCCGCTTTCCGCTGGATGAGCGCCTGAGCGGCTACGGCCACGAAGACACGCGCTTTGGCCTGGCCCTGGCGCAGGCCGGGGTAGCGGTGCGCCACCTCGACAACCCGGTGCTGCACGACGGCCTGGAGCCGGCCGCCATTTTCCTGGACAAAAGCCGACAAGCCGTGCGCAACCTCGCCCAGGTGCTGCGCACCGACGGGCTGGGGGCCGATACCCGGCTGGTGCGCGCCGCTGCCCGCCTGCGCCGCCTGGGCCTGGCCGGCGCGGCCCGCCCGGCGCTGGCCGCGCTGGCCCCGGCCCTGCGCCGCAACCTGCTCTCGGCGCACCCCAGCCTGCGGGCGCTGGACATGCTGAAAATAAGCTGGCTGCTGGCCGAGTGGCGCTAACCGCGCCGGCTGATACCTTTACTATCTACTTTTCATGCCGTCCGCGTTGCCCTTGCCACCCATTTTACTGCTCGACCTAGCTGCCGAGCACGCCGCCTACCAAAGCGAGCTGGATGCCGCCTGGCACGACACGCTGCGGGCGGCCGCTTTCATTCAGGGGCCGGCCGTGGGCGAGTTTGCTGCCGAACTGGGCGCGCACCTGGGCGGCGCGCACGTGGTACCCTGCGCCAATGGCACCGACGCCCTCACGCTGGCGCTGCTGAGCCTGGCGCTGCCGCCCGGTACCGAAGTTATTGTGCCGGCCTTCACCTACGTGGCTACCCTGGAGGCCGCCGCGCTGCTGGGGTTGCGCCCGGTGCTGGTAGACGTGCGCCCCGACACCTTCAACGTGGACCCGGCGGCGGTGCGGGCGGCGCTCACGCCGCGCACCGGGGCCGTGGTGGCGGTGCATCTATTTGGGCAATGCGCTGATTTAGAAGAACTAACAGCTATTTGCCAGTCGGCCGGCGTGGCGCTTATCGAAGACAATGCCCAGGCGCTGGGGGCCACGTTCACCTTCGCCAGCGGCAAAACGGCCTACGCCGGCACGGTGGGGCAGGTGGGTACTACCTCGTTTTTTCCGAGCAAAAACCTGGGCTGCCTCGGCGATGGCGGCGCGCTCTTCACCCGCGACGCGGCCCGCGCCGCCCTGCTGCGCCAGCTCGCCAACCACGGCCAAAGCCAGAAATACCACCACCAGCGCATTGGCCTCAACTCGCGCCTCGATACCCTGCAAGCCGCCCTGCTGCGCGTTAAGCTGCGCCACCTGCCCACCGCCCAGGCCGCCCGCCAAGCCGTGGCTGCCCGCTACGACGCGGCGTTGGGCGGCATCGCGGGCCTGCAAATTCCAACTCGCGACCCGCGCAGCAGCCACGTTTTTCACCAGTACACCCTCACGGTGGAAGGGGAGGGGTGGCGCGATGCGTTGCAGCAACACCTTAAGCAGCAAGGTGTTCCAGTTGCCGTTTACTATCCGTTGCCGGTGCACGCGCAGCCGGCTTATCAGTATTTGGGTTGTAAAGCAGGTGATTTCCCGGTGGCCGAGCGGCTGTGCGGGCAGGTGCTCTCGCTGCCTATTCATCCGGGGCTGACGGTGGCGCAGGTGGGCTACGTGGCGGCCGCCATTCAACAATTTTTTCGCACGGAGTTCACGGAGTTTCACTGAGTAAAAACTCCTTTAACTCGGTGAACTCTGTGCGAGATTCAAGCCAGCACTATATGCCCGAAAACTCTCCTATTCGCTTCGTCATCTGCGGGGTAGGTCACATTGGCCGGCGCCACGCGGCGCTGGTGGCGCGCCGCGCCGGAGCGGCGCTGGTGGCCCTCATTGACGTGCGTGAAGAGCTGCGCGCCAGCTTGGCGGCCGAGTTTCCCGTTGTGCCCTTTTTTCTGTCTCTCGCAGAATATCTGCAAGCCGGCCCCGCCGCCGACGTGCTCACCGTGGCCACGCCCAACGGCCTGCACGCGGCGCAGGCGGTAGCCGGCCTGCGCCACGGCCTGCACGCGGTTATTGAAAAGCCCATTGCCCTGCATAAGATGGATGCCGAGCTGGTGGTGCACACGGCCCTGCAAACCGGCCGACTGGTTTTTGGCGTAATGCAAAACCGTTACTCGCCGCCCGCCGCCTGGCTCAAGCAGGTGTATGCCGAGGGCCGGCTGGGCGACGTGTTTCTGGTGCAACTCAACTGCTTCTGGAACCGCGATGCGCGCTACTACCGCCCCGGCGGCTGGAAGGGCACCCAGGCCTTGGATGGCGGCACGCTCTTCACCCAGTTCAGCCACTTCGTGGATTTGTTGTACTGGGTATTTGGTGACATTACCAATATCACGGCGCGCTTTCGCGATTTCACCCACGCCGGCATTACGGAGTTTGAGGACAGCGGCCTCGTCACCTTCGACTTGGTGCGCGGCGGCAGCGGCACGCTCAGCTACAGCACCGCCGTGTGGGACCGCAACCTTGAAAGCTCCCTCACGGTGGTGGCCGCGCGCGGCTCGCTCAAGCTCGGCGGCCAGTACCTCGACAAAGTGGAGTATTGCCACCTGCAAGACTACACCCTGCCCACCTTGCCGCCCACCAACCCCGCCAACGACTACGGCCCTTACCAGGGCTCGGCGGCCAACCACGTGCAAGTAATTGATAACGTGATAGATACGATTAAGCAGCGGAGCTTTGCCACTACCAATGCGCTGGAAGGCCTGAAAGTGGTGGAGATAATTGAGCGGATTTACGCCCTGCGCTGAGCTGTTTCTGATGCCTGGCGCGCTTACCGCCGAGGCCGCTTACTGCCTTTCTTTGCACCATGCTACTGCCCGACCTGGCTGCCCGTTGGCACGCCCTCCTCGCCCCACTGCTGCCTGCCGCCGACCTGCGCGAAGCGGAATTTGTGCGCCTGGCGGCCGCCTACGGCGCGCCCGAGCGCCACTACCACGGTCTGCAGCACATTCATAATCTGCTAACGCAGGTATCTGATTATCAAGTTAAAGATAGGGTAGTAGTTGAGCTAGCCATCTGGTTTCACGATGTGGTGTACAATGCCTTGCGCGCCGATAATGAAGCCAAAAGCGCCGACTGGGCCCTGGCGTTTCTGCAAACTACCAGCCTGGAGCCCGCCCGCCAGGCGCGGGTGGCCGACCTCATCCGCCGCACCCAGGACCACACCCAGCCCCAGCCGCCCAGTGATGCCGACCTGCTGCTGTTTCTGGATGCCGACCTGAGCATTTTGGGCGCGCCCGCGGCGGCCTACTGGGACTATGCCCGGCAGGTGCGCCGCGAGTACCGCCTCGTGCCCGACCTGCTCTACCGCCCCGGCCGCCGCAAGGTGCTGGCCAAGCTGCTGGCCGCCCCCGTGCTCTTTCACACGCCCGCCCTGCAAGCGGCGCTCGATGCCCCCGCCCGCCGCAACCTGCAAGCCGAGCTGGCCGCCTGGGAACAGGGCGGCTTGCCCGCGTAGGCTCACCAAACCATCATCCGGCCCTACCTTTGCCCCGTCGAGCAGGCCTCCCGCCCAGCTTGTTTTTATAAAGAGGCGCTGAGAGATAGGCTCTGCGACGCGCCGGCAACCCCCGCCCCTGGGCAGAACGGTGCCAACCGACCGGCCGCTAAACCATAGCGACCATATAAAAGCCCGTGGCTCTCTGCGCTTTCCTTGCTACTACTTCTGGTCTTGTTGCTGGCGTGGCCCCTGGGGCTGGCCGACTGCGCACGACCAGTTGTTGTTGAGGGTAGCGCGAGCCGGGTAGTAACTACTTAATTTTTAGAGGGTTGACTGTTATTGACCTGGCGGGTGCCGGGCCAGGTAGCCGTTTAGGCGTGGACTTCGCAGTCCGCGCCACATCATTTTATATGCTGAAAAAATCACTGGAACTCCTGCGGCAGGAAGCCGCCGAATCGGGCACGGGCACGCTCAAGCGCACCCTTAATGGCGTGAGCCTCATTGGCTTAGGTATTGGGGTAATAATCGGGGCGGGGCTGTTTTCGCTCACTGGCCTGGCGGCGGCCAACCACGCGGGGCCGGCCGTGACGCTCTCCTTCGTGGTGGCGGCCGTGGGCTGCGCGTTTTCGGCCCTGTGCTACGCCGAGTTTGCGGCCCTGGTGCCGGTGGCGGGCTCGGCCTACACCTACTCGTATGCCACGATGGGGGAGCTCTTTGCCTGGATAATCGGCTGGGACCTGGTGCTCGAATACTCGGTGGGCGCGGCCACGGTGGCCATCAGCTGGTCGCAGTATCTGCTTAAGTTTCTGGAAAAATACGGCCTGCACCTGCCCGCGCGGCTGGTGATGTCGCCCTTCGAGTCGGCCACCCTGCACGACGGCTCGGTGGTGCACGGCTACGCCAACCTGCCGGCCATGCTGGTGGTGCTGGCCATCACGGCCGTTATTATCCGGGGCACGTCGGGCTCGGCGTGGTTTAATGCGCTGGTGGTGGCCCTGAAGGTGGCGGTGGTGCTGGTGTTCATTGCCCTGGGCTGGAAATACATCGACCCGGCCAACTACCACCCCTTCATCCCGGAGAATACCGGCAAGTTTGGCGAGTTTGGCTGGAGCGGCATTTTGCGCGGGGCGGGAGTTATTTTCTTCGTCTTTATCGGCTTCGACATCGTGGCTACCATGGCCCAGGAAACCAAAAACCCCCAGCGCAACATGCCCATCGGCATCCTGGGCTCGCTGGTAGTCTGCACGATACTCTTTATTCTGTTCGGCTACGTGCTCACGGGCTTGGCCAACTACACCGAGTTTAAGAACAGCGCCGCGCCGGTGGCCATCGCCATCGAAAAAACGCCCTACGCCTGGCTCAGCGGGGCCATTATTTTGGCCATTCTCATTGGGTACACATCCGTAATATTGGTCGATTTGCTGGGGCAGTCGCGGGTGTTTTTTTCCATGTCGAAGGACGGCCTGCTGCCGCCGGCGTTCTCCAAAATTCACCCCAGGTTTCGCACGCCGGTGCAGTCTAATCTGTTACTAGGCGCGTTTATTGCGCTGTTTGCGGGCTTCGTGCCCATCAACATTGTGGGCGAAATGGTGAGCATCGGCACGCTGCTGGCCTTCGTAATGGTGTGCCTGGGCATCATCATTCTGCGCAAAACCGACCCCGATGCGCCGCGCAGCTTCCGCACGCCGTGGGTGCCGCTGGTGCCCATCCTGGGCATTATTACCTGCGTAGTGATGATGGCGAGCCTGCCCTGGGAGACCTGGCTGCGGCTGGCCGTGTGGCTGGCCATTGGGCTGGCCATCTACTACGGCTACGGCCGCAAAAACAGCAAATTGCGCCAGCAGCAGGAGGCTGCGCAACTCATTGCTAAATAGTAAGTTGTGAAATAATATGCTGTTGGCGGGCTAGTTAGCGGCGGCTCGCGGTCAACTCTTTCCGCTTCTTCCCTGTATGCCTTGGCAGCCCGGCACTCGCTGGGCTGCCAAGGCATACTACATTATGGAAGAGCTACCAACCAAGGCCGAGGATATCGACCGCATCATCGAAATGGCCTGGGAAGACCGCACGCCGTTTGAGGCTATCCGGGCGCAGTTTGGGCTGCCCGAGCAAGGGGTTATCGAGCTAATGCGCCGCGAGCTAAAGCCCGCTTCGTGGCGCCGGTGGCGCGAGCGGGTGCAGGGCCGCGCCACCAAGCACCAGGCCAAAAGCGCCGTGGACGACGCCCGGTTTAAGTCCGCTTTGCAGCGCCCGATTACGGGTAATAAAATTTCCAAGCGCTAAGAATGGTCTTTTAAAATGGCGTTGACTCTCTGAGTCAGAAATAATTATGGATTTTATGCATATACTGCATAAAGTTAAAAATCAGGTAGTTACTTACTGCTAGCCAATAATTAGGCTGCTTGGGTCGACAGGAAACCAAGTATTAAGTCACTCTCAGCGCTTCCTGCCTTATGGGCAGGTTTGCAACATGTAAAACGGGCCACCCTGCCACTTAGTGTGTCAGGCTCCTTCCGCAAGGAGTTCGTGGTTGATGAAGGCCCCGGCGACGTTGCCCATCGCAATGGAGCCGGCCACGGAGCGCAGCAACGAGCTGTTGTCCCCCGCCGCGTAGACGCCCGGCACGCTGGTCTGGCGAAATTCGCTGGCGGCCAGATGACCGGTTTCCGTCAGGGTGCAGCCCAGGGCTTGCGGCGCGGGGCAGTGCTGCTCGAAGGGCACCCGGGCGTACAAGGCCGTGAGCGGGTGCTGGGTGCCATCCATAAAGAGTAGGTGCTGGATAACGCCTTGCTGATGAACTATCTGCTTGATTTGCGTGCTCACCACGCCGATGCCGAGCGCGGCCAGCTGCTGGTGGTGTTCGGGGCTGAAGGTGGGCGCCCCATTGGTGAAAATGGTCAGGTCCTTGGTCCAGTTGCGAATCAACCGGCCAAAGTCCAGGGCCATGGCCCCGTTGACCAGGATGCCCGTGGGCTGCGCGCGGTACTCGTAGCCGTGGCAGTAGGGGCAGTGGATGACGGAGATGCCCCAGCTTTCGGCAAAGCCCGGAATGGCGGGCAGCACATCGCGGATGCCGGTGGCAAAGAGAATCTTTTTGGCCCGGATGGTTTCGCCGGCCGCCGTCTGCACCTCAAAGGCCGGGGAAACGCCGGTAACGGCCGTAACGGTGCCCGCCCGCAAGGTAACCGTTGGGTACGCCAGGACTTGCGTCCGGGCCGTGGCCGCTAGGTGGGCCGGGGTAGCCCCATCCTGCGTGAGCAAGTTGTGGGAGTGGGGAGTTTGCCAGTTGCAGGGCTGTCCACTGTCAAGGATTAGCACGTGCCGCAGCGCGCGGCCCAGCGCCAGCGCCGCGGATAGCCCCGCGTAGCTGCCGCCCACAATTACGGCCTCGTAGGCGTCTGGTTTCATCGCAGAAGATATAGCAGCAGGCATAGTGGTTCGCAAAGGAGTTAGGGACACCGAGGCGAGGAGCCCGCCGGCGTATTTCATGAAGGCAAGTCGGTTCTGGCGTCCGCAGGGGCAGGCAACGGCGTGATGACCAGGCCAATACCCTGGCGGAAGGAAGTCCAGGCCAAGGATTTAAGGGCTTGCCGGGCAACCGCCCCGCTGGTTTCGGCATAGATGGTTGCCTGCACTACCCCGAGGAAAAACAGGGTGAGCCAGGGAACCGGTAGTTCCGGCCGCAGCGCCCCCTGCTGCTGAAGCGTCGCGAGCACGCGGTGCAGGAGCTGAAACGGCTCGGGGTCCCGCTCGGGGTCCGGGGCTTGGGCCGGCAGAAGGAAAAGCTTATGCAAAAAAGCGTACTTCGTGCCGCAGTCGATGCTGGCGTAGAGCAGGCGCTCGAGTTGCTGCCCGGCATCGGCCGAGCTGGCGTAGGCGGCGCTCATAGCCTGCTGGCAGCTGCGCCGCATTTCTTGCTGACACGACGCGTAGAGGTCCTGCCGGTCGGCGAAATACCGGTGCAGGGTGCGGCGGGTCACCCCCGCCTGGCCGGCAATTTTGTCCATGGAGGCTGACCAATCATCGTTCAAGACCACGATGGCGGCTTCTAGTATTTGCTGCTGCGTGTCGGGCATCGCGGGGGGCTAGGAGGGGTAGGGAAGAGGTAGCAGGAGCTATTTGTTGCGCCGCGGCTCACGCTAGTAGCTGCGCATCGAGCTTCTGCGCCAGCACTTGCCTCGGCACGGCCCCTACTTGTTTGTCTACTACCTGGCCGTCCTTGAACACGAGCAGGGTGGGGATGCCGCGGATGCCGAACCTGCTGGACAGGCCAGGGTTGGCGTCCACATCCACCTTGCCCACCAGGACCTTGCCCTCGTAGGCACCGGCTAGCTCTTCCACGATGGGCCCCACCAGGCGGCAGGGACCGCACCACGCAGCCCAGAAATCGACCAGCACGGGCTGGCCAGCCGCGATGATTTCGTTGAAATTGGCTTCGGTTAATTCAATTGCCTTGTGTCCCATAAGAATCTTATTGGAGAAAGATAAAGGCAGCAGGTGTTGCCATGTCACAAATATAAGCTACTTGTCTCAATAATGAGACAAAAACATCTAATAGATTCGAAGGAGGTAACTCACCAGCTGCCTATTCCCAATAGAGTATCAGGTAGAAAGCTGGCTTTGGTTAAAAGTTTGATTCAAAAATCGCATTTACCGGGCAAACAGCCCCGAGGGCGGCAAAGTCTTTACGTTCAACACCTACAGGTCCTCTTCTTTTCCATCATTGGTGACTAGTATCCAGAGCACGCCCAATAGAAATGACACCACCAAGGCGCTTACCGGGTAGTAAAGCGCCAGGACCGCCACTGACTCGTAGAGGAGAAACCCGGCCATCTGCTGACGCAACAGCTTGTTCAGCCAGGGAACGGAGATTGACGCAGAAATCAGCAGGTGCGGGTGGCGGAGGATGTAGCTGGTCAGGCCAGCCATACTCAACGTCAGCAACCCGCTGTAAGCGGCGTAGAAGGCGACGGCTGCTCCCTGGGCCCCCGTGCCGATGAACAGGCCGACCGTCCGGGACGGGTAGGGAAACAGCACGACAAAAAACAAGCCTATGCCATTGAGCAGGATGAGCCGCTGGTTGGCCCGGCCTAGCTGGCCGATGACGCGGTGATGCCCCAGCCAGACCAGCAGCACCCCGGTGAAGGAAGTGAAACAGGCGAGATACTGCGGCCAGTTGGCGGCAATTTTCTGCCCTAAGCTTAGATTGGTAGCGCCGGCGTACGCGCGGATGCCTATCTCCCCAGCCAACAGGGTGATGGCCACGGCAAAAATGCCGTCGCTGAGTATTTCCAGGCGATTCGTCGTTTTGTTCACACTGCGCTAGCTAGGCCCCTGCTTTTTACTGGTTCCCGCTGTCCATGACAAGCGACTAGCGGGGGCATTTGCTCCGCTCCGCGTCATGCTCACGTCCGAGAACGCGGCGTGGGGCCGGGCTTGCCCCCACGCCGCGTTCCTGCGCGCTAACCGGGAAGCGGTGCTAGGCCGCCGGATGCACGGCCAGCACGAGCTTGCCCTGAATGCCCCCGCCCTCCAGGGCGCGGTGGGCCGCCGCAGCCTGGGCCAGCGGGTACACCTGCGCCACCACCGACCGCACGTGGCCGGCCGCCAGCAACTGGGCCAATTCGGCGAGTGTGTCGCCACTGAGCTGCACGCCGTACGACTCGCCCGTGGCGGGCCGGCGGTCGAGCGCCTGCTGCACCTCGGCCGTGAAGGGAACGTACTGGGCACTGATGAGGCGCCCACCTTCTCGCAGTAGTTGCACCGACCGCAGCTGCAGCGCCGTGCCCGCCTGGCCCACCGCGTCAAGTACCAGGTCCACGGCCCGCACCTGCTGCTCGAAGGGCTGCCGGTAGTCGAGCACCTCGTCGGCGCCCAGGCTTTGAACGAACGCCAGGTTGTCCGCCGAGGCGGTGGCAATGACGTAGGCGCCCGTCCACTTGGCCAGCTGCACCGCAAACGAGCCCACCCCGCCCGAGGCCCCGTGAATCAGCAGGCGCTCGCCCGGCTGCAAGCGGCCCACCGGGTAGAGGCCCGTCCAGGCCGTGAGCGCCGCTTGCGGCACGCCGGCCGCTTCCACGAAGCTGATGGGCTCGGGCTTTAGTGCAACCTGGCTGGCTTTGGCAACGGTGTACTCGGCATAGGTGCCGCTGCCCGGAAAATTGGCCACGCCAAACACGGCGTTGCCGGGCCGAAATGCGGTAACGTCCGCCCCTACTTCGGCCACGAGGCCAGCGAAATCTGTGCCGAGCAGCAAGGGCAGCGCCATGGGCATCCGCTCGTTGATGGACCCGTCGCGCAAGCGGATTTCGGACCGGTTCACGCCGGTCGCGACCACCTGAACCAGTACTTCGTCGGCCGCGGGCACGGGCCGGGCTATTTCTTCCATTTTAAGCACTTCGGGACTGCCGAATTCGTGCATTAGGACTGCTTGCATAGGGGTATCTAGTAAAGGAGGAATGAATCAACTACCCGTTCGCTTCGCCTCGTAACGCTCGGCGGCCAAGCCAGCTAACAGTGCGGAAGCGTCGGCGGGTGGTTGTAGTAGCAAAGGTCCGGCTCGCCTACCGGGCGCGCATTACACGCCGCAAACCATCTTTACCATATTTCACTCCTTTTGTCCTAGCCCCGGAAGCCTCCTGGGGCCCGCCCGGTCTGGCGTTTGAAAAAGGTGCCGAAATGCGCCGCACTGGCGAAGCACAGGCAGTCGGCAATTTCGGCCAGCGACCAATCCGTCTGGCGCAGCAGCAGCTTGGCCTCCTGCGTCACGCGCGCGGCAATCAGGGCCGACGTGGTGGTGCCCCGGGCGCGGTGCAGGACCCGGTTGAGGTGGTTGGGGTGCACGGCTAGGGCCTGGGCGAAGGCGTGGGCCGTGTGCAGGCCGAGCTGCTGATGGGCGCTGGCCAGCGGAAACTGCCGCTCCAGCAAGTCGGCAAAGCGGGCGGCCAGCCGCTGGGTGGCGGCGGGGGCCGGCCCCTGCGTGGGGGCGGGCTGAAGCCGCTGCCCGTAGTAGAGCACTTCCAGCAAGCCGGCGCGCAGCACCTCGTACTTATAAGCAAAGTCGGACGCTAGTTCCCGCTGCATCTTGGCAAACAGCGCGCGCAGGGCGGTGTAGTCGTCGCCGCTCAACTCTAACACCCGTTGGCCGCCGGGCTGCAGCAGCGGCAGTTGCTCCCAGGTGCCCGGGCCCGGCGCGGCCCGCAGAAACTCGGCCGTGAACACGCCGAGGTAGCCTGTGCGGACCGGCGTCGCCGGCCACCATTGCACGGAGAGCTGCGGGGGCGCAAACCAGAGCGAATAGGCCTCGATGGCGACCTCCTGGTCGTCATACGCCGCCCGGCCCCGGCCTTCCAGCAGGCTAAGCTTGTAGTAGCTGCGGCGGTCGAACGTCACCGGGGGCGCCGGCGCCGGGGCGGGTGGATAGCGCAGCACGTCGGCCACGTCAAACAAGTTGAAGTGGCCGAGCGCGAGTTGCTCGTCAGCGGGACGCAAGGCGGCGGGGGGCCTGCCGGCCTGGACCGCTAGGGCGGCGTAGAAGGTATCGAGGGAAGTATCCGGCGCGGGCATGGCAGCAGATTGATTGTCTAAATCAAACCTACTACACGCACGCCGCTACTGGTGAGTTGCCCCTTTTCAAGCAAGTTGCCCGCCGAGCCAACCAGCTTCCCGGAGCAGGCCTTGTGGGTAGCTATAGGGGGTGCGTTAGTGACCGGTCCAAGAATCGTGCTGAGGCATTGAACAAAATAAATCAGCCTTTAACGGTCCTATCTATTTCATTCTTAGTTACGATTTCAAGGAGTCGGCAAATGCGACTTTTGGACCAAACTTTTAACCAAGGCCAAAGCTGCTTTGACGGCTAGATTTAGCCAGCACTTCGCTTTCGCAGCGCGGGGCCACTACGTAGCATCAAGGGGCCTTCTCGGTGGGCATATGGGTTTTGGCCCGCGCCAGAAAGCTCTTGGCTCTCAACTGGTCTTCTACTTCCGTAACGGCTTCCAGGAGCTTGTGCGGCGTATCCAGCAGCTCGGTGGCGGCAGCGGCAATGATTGGCCAAACCGGCTGCATTTGCCGGAGCAGCGCCTCGCCCTTCGCCGATAGCTGTAGCAGCCGCTTGCGTTCGTCCTGCTTGTCCTTTTTGGAACGCACCAGCTTTTCTTTTTCCAACTCTTTGAGCAGCGTGATGGTGGAGGGATGCGTGTAGCCAATTTCCGCGGCCAGCTCCAGCACACTCAGCACGGGTTTGTGGTGCAGGGTGTAGAGCACCGGAAACCACTTCGGCTGAAAATCTATCCCGATTTCCTTGTATAGTAAAAAGCTGTCCCGGCGCAGCTGCTCGCTGAGGCGCAGCAATCGGGTGGCAATCGCCAAGGGTCCTGATTCGTCGAGGAAACTCATTCCGGTTGGCCTTTAAGCCCCTAAAGGCAAGTGATAGAACACATTATCAACCAGGGTGCGCGGAAAATAAGCCGGCATTTCTGCGCTTTCCCGGCGCTCGAAGCCGTTGCGCTCATAAAACCGGTGCGCGGCTTTGAGCAGGTCCACGGTGCTCAGGTACACGTCCGTGATGCCCTTGGCGCGACACTCGTGCAGCAGCGTACCCAACAGGAGCTGGGCTGTCCCCAGCTCTTTGCCCCGGTACTCTTGCTTCACAAACATCTTGCGAACGGCCCCGGCGCGGTGCCCGATGGCCAGCAGGGCGATGGTCCCCACTAGTTCGTCGGTTGCTGTTGCCCCCCAGAAGCCGCCGCCCGTCTGGTAGTAGAACGCTTCTACATCCAGCAAATCGGGTTGCTCTTCCAGCGTGATGGGCACGTTGAACTCGATTTGCTGAATAGGCAGTATTAAGTCCCGTATCTGCACGGAACTGTCGTTGAAGAGGGGGGTAACGGTGAGCTTTGGAGGCATAGCAGCGGGCGTTTAAATGAGTTGCGTAGCTACAAACGTAGTCAACTACCGATTGGTATTGATGCGGAGTCACTGGAGGCTTCTAAGAAAACGACTTGCCATCCTTCGACCACTCGTTGACTCTGCGCTGAGGTGCCAGCCGTGGACGTGCCGCGGGAGATGCCGGCAGCCGATTGAGGCTTGCCTTTCCCGGCTAGCGCCCGAAGCAGCAGGGCCGCGCAGGCAAGCCTAAGGGCAGAATTTTTATTTGAATAGCATATCTTTGCTACATGCTTTCAAAAGAAACGATGGCGGAGTACCGGCAGCGCTACGGGCACGGGAGCCCCGCGGCGGGCCCCGTCAGCGTGTACCGGATTGAGGACTTTGCGACGGGGAGCTGGTTTCCACCCCGGCGGCGGGATTTTTACAAGGTCAAGCTGCTCGTGCAGGCGCACGGCGTGCTGGGGTACGCCGGCCGCAGCCTGGCCATCCAGCAGCCGGCCCTGATTTTCGCGCATCCGCACATGCCCTTTTCCTGGCAGCGGCTCGGGGGCCAGGAAACCGGCTACGCCTGTTTATTTGCCGAAGAATTTGTGAGCCCGCAGCTGAAAACCGGCAGCGTGGCCGACTCGCCGCTGTTTCGCCTCGGCGGCAACCCCGTGCTGTTCCCCCCGCCGGAGGCGGTGGGCCGCCTGAGCAGCCTGTTTGAGGGCCTGCTCACGGAAACGCAGTCGACCTACGTGCACAAGCACGACTTGCTGCGCAACTACTTGCAGCTCATCCTGCACGAGTCGCAGAAGCTGCTGCCCGCCGGGCCCCTGGGCCGGCCCGGCACGGCCGCCGCCCGCCTCGGCGCGGCCTTTCTGGACTTGCTGGAGCGCCAGTTCCCGCTGGCGTCGCCGCAGCACGCGGTGCAACTGAAAAACGCCAATGAGTACGCCCAGCAGCTGGCCGTGCACACCAATCACCTGAATAAAGCCGTGAAGGAAACAACCGGCAAAACCACGACGGAGCACATCGCCGGCAAGCTGGTGACCGAAGCCAAGGCGCTGCTGCGCCACAGCGACTGGACGCTGGCCGAGATTAGCTACGCCCTGGGCTTTGAGCACGCGCCCAATTTCAGCAGCTTCTTCAAAAAGCAGACCGGCCAGCCGCCGCACCGTTACCGGGTGGCGGCAAGTGCTGTTTCATAAAAATTGGATTGAATGGCATAAGCCGGCCCGCCGCGCCTGGGGGAGCTTTGTGTTGCTTGCTAATGAGCACCTACAGCTACCCCAACAGCCCATGGAAATTAACGTGAACGGTAAAATTGCCGTGGTAACGGGCGGCACGTCCGGTATTGGCTTCTCCATCGCCCAGGCGTTTGTGACCAACGGCGCCCAGGTAGTCCTCACCGGCATCAACCAGGCCGAAGTAAACCAGGCGGTGGCCGCCATCGGCGCGGGGTGCACGGGCTTCAAAGCCGATGTGCGCCACTTGGCCGATATGGAGGCCCTCTACCAAGAAGTACTGGCCCGGCACGGCCGGCTCGACGCCGTGGTGGCCAACGCCGGGGTCGGGGACCACGGCCCCCTGGGCACGATTACGGAGGAGCAGTTCGACCGCACCTACGACACCAACGTGAAGGGCGTCCTCTTCACCGTGCAACCGGCCCTGCCGCTTATGCAGGGCGGCGGAACCGTCGTCGTCATTGGGTCGACCGGGTCGGTACAGGCGCGCCGCGGCATGAGCCTCTACTGCGGCGCGAAAGCGGCCGTGCGGGCCTGCGTGAAGTCCTGGATTCAGGATATCAAGGGCACGGGCATTCGCATCAACGTGGTTAGCCCCGGCGCTGTCGACACCGAGTCGCTGCGCAAGGCCCTGGGGCAGGCGCTGGGTGCCGACAAGGTAGCGGCCGAAGTGCAGGTAATGGGCCAGGGCAACCCCACCGGCCGCATCGCCGAAGTGCACGAAGTCAGCCAGGCGGTGCTGTTCTTGTCGAGCGACACGTCGAGCTTTATCACGGGCGTGGAGCTGTTCGTGGACGGGGGACTTACGGCGGTATAGCGCGCTGGCACTCGCTTGCCAAGCAGCGTCTTTTTAGTCATGACTAAGAGGCTGTTTAAGTTAGCCAAAAACCCCTTTGAAACGGTCATGCTGAGCTTGTCGAAGCATCTCTACCGCTTCATTGAACGGCCCAGATAAAGCGGTAGAGATGCTTCGACAAGCTCAGCATGACCGTTTTTTTAACTTAAACAACTTCTAAGCGTTGGGTTTGAAAGCTAAATGGACACAGTGTTCTTCACCTCCTGGAGCGGTTTGCGAACTGATGTACCGTACGATGTAGCGACGCATCTTTGCGTCTCGGGGTTGAACAGTCTGGTAATGAGCAACTAAACAGTGCCGAGACGCAAAGATGCGTCGCTACATCGGGTACGCCTACTCCGAAACTGCTCTAGTTCCAGGTCAAAAGGGCCTGGAGGTTACGGCTGCCTCGCGCCGAAGTCCGGTGGCGTACCTTTCAAGCTATGCAGCAACAGCTACGGGCGCATCTGGAAAGCGTCGTGCCGCTGACGGACGAGGAGTTTGCCGAAATTCTCCCGTATTTCACCAGCCGGCGCTTCAAAAAGCACCAGTTCCTGCTTCGCGAAGGCGAGCGGGTACCGGAGGCCTACCTGGTGGTAGCGGGCCTACTGAAGCTGGTGTACACCGATGCGGCGGGCAGGGCGCACATCGTCTCTTTTGCGATGGAAGACTGGTGGGAAAGTGATTTCGAGGCCTACTTCGCCCAGGCGCCGGCCACCCTAGCCTTGCAGTGCCTGGAGGATACGGCGGTGTGGGCCCTGTCGCTGGCCAGCTACCAGCAGCTCTGCGCCCGCCTGCCCAAGCTGGCTTATTTTTTCTTGACTAAAGCCACGCGGGGTTCCTCGGCCGCGCAGCAGCGCATCTTGTCGCTGCTCACCACCCAGGCCAGGGAGCGCTACGAGCAGCTGCTGCGGCAGTACCCGGCCCTGCCGCAGCGGGTTTCCAAAACCCAGCTGGCGGCTTACCTGGGCGTGTCGCGCGAAACCCTGAGCCGGCTGTCCGATTAGGCGGGCCGGGCAAATCTGTGCGGTAAGTCACGGAAAGCAGCTGGGGCAGCGGCGGACCTTTGTATTCTCAATTTCACCCGGCGCCACCGCTCAACTGGGCTTTTGGTAGAACTTTAGCTACCAATACCTTAACTAAGCGGCGGCGCACCTTTAAACACAAAAACAACATGGAAAAGCGCGTGATTAATCCCTGGCAGTGGCAGGAAAAAAATGGGTATGCGCAGGCCGTCGAGGTAACGCAGGCCGCCGCTACCCTGTACTGTGCGGGCCAGGCCGCCATTGACGCCGACGGGCAACCCAGCACCGGCGACATGCGCGCCCAGGTCCTGCAAGTGCTCGGCAACGTGGAGCAGGTTATCGGCGCGGCCGGCTACCACTGCCGCGACATTGTGCGGTTCACCATCTACACGACCGCAACGGCCGAGCTATTTGAGTGCTTCGACCTCATCACCGCCTGGGTAGCCCGGCACGGCATCCAGGCCGCGGGCACGATGATAGACGTCAACCTGCTGGCCTACGAGTCGCTCAAAGTGGAAATGGAAGTCACGGCGGCGCGCTAAGCAGCACCCTTGGCGGTTAAAGGAATTTAGCAGCAATAGGGCAGGAACAAAAACGGCTGTTCCTTACCGGAACAGCCGTTTTTGTTCATGAAGCTGTTTATGAAGTTTGAAAATGAAACAGAACGTCATGCTGAGCGCAGCGCAGCGGAGTCGAAGCATCTCGCTCGCATCGTAACAACGATTGAATTACTGCTGCACACGAGATGCTTCGACTCCGCTGCGCTGCGCTCAGCATGACGTTCTGTTTCATTTTTACTAATCCAGGAGCAAGTCTATTCTGCAATAGCGTGTATGTGTAGCAGACTGAGAGCCTATTTGCTTACTGCCCACCCGCGTTAGGCCAAAACGGCTGCGTCGGCGGCCTTGCGGCAGGCCAGCGGGGTGGTGCCGGTCTGCTTCTTGAAGAAGTTGTTGAAGTAGGTGGGGTAGGCGAAGCCCAGGCAATTTGCGCCACGCTTTTTACTTGACCTCAACCCGACCCAACGGAGCGGAATCCGCCATCAGGGCCTTGCTAGCGGCCTGCCAGCTGGCATCCTCCGGGTAGAGCGCGGTGCGCAGGTAAGCCCACGTCAGCTGTGCCACCAGGGCGACGCGCTCGGGGTTCTCGTCGGTCGTTTCGGCCGCGTCGTAGCCCGAGATGCCGCCGAGGATGTGCTCGCCGCCAAAGATGGTCAGCAAGGACTTGGGGCCGGGGCTCAGGAAATACGCATCGGCGCGCCAGTCGTCGCGGGCGGAGAACATGGGATTTTGGTCTTTATCGCCAGTAATCACGAGGGCCGGCAGTTTCATGTCCGCGAAATTGGTGTTGTGCAAGACCGGGTAGTGCTCAGACACAAACGCGGCGGTGTCGGCCCCGTTGCCCGGAGCACCTATTAGCACATGCGCCTTTAGGCGGGGCTCGATGAGGTTTACTTCCTCGCCATTTTGAGGGTCGGTGACCCGCATCCCGGCGAGCATGGCGACCGTGTGACCTCCCATCGAGTGCCCCACGGCGGCAATCCGGCCGCGGTCCAGGCGTCCCGCAATCTCCGGCACGGCGGCTTCGATGGCCTCCAGCTGGTCGAGGATGCGCTTCATGTCCTCGGCGCGGGACCGCCAGAACAAGGCGCCCTCGGGGCCGTTCGGGTCGAGGCGCAGCGTCGTGGAACTCAGGTGGGTGGGCTGGATGACGACGAAGCCCCGGGCGGCCCAGTAATTGGCGAGCGGGCCGTAGCCGTTCAACGACGAGAGGTTGTTGGACCGGCCGTGCCCGTGCGAGAGCAGGATGATGGGCAGCGCGCTGCCGGTCACGGGCGCGGAAACACGCATTTGCAGGTCCACGGCGCGCCCCGGCGCGGGCAGCACCACCGGACTGATCGAGACGACACGTGTGGGGACACCGCCGGAAATATGTTCGGCCTTATTGGTTAACGTAGTCATGGTCTGATTTTTTTATTGGTGAGTCGCTGCCCTGGTGGGCACCGCAGAGTCAAAAGTCAGTAGCTACTGTTCGGAGAATCCTAATACTTGTCAGCCGGCTGCCTGATAATAATCAAGTGGGCAGGCCCTTCGGCCCAAACGGAACCGCAGAGCCCACCCGGCCAGTGGGCTTTACCAAGGAATTTCACCTGTCACGGGGTTGTGTTCCTCGCTGATAAACTTGCCTGTGGGGCCGTTTTCGCCGACCAGCACATATTTTGCTATCCGGGTACCGGCTTCTTCCACGGTGCCCGTGCCGCGGTGATTATTCAGGTCGGTGGCCGTAAAGCCGGGGTCCACAGCGTTTACCTTGAAGGTTGTGTCGCGCAGCTCGTAGGCCAGCGCGATGGTGTACATGTGCAGCGCCGCCTTGGAAGCCGGGTACACCGCTGCCTTGTGGTTGTAGTATTTCCAGGTCGGGTCGCTGTGCAAGGTCAGCGACGCGCCGCTGGAGCCCACGTTCACGATGCGGGGCTGGGGCGCGCGGCGCAGCAGGTCGATGAAGGCCTGCGTGACCTGCACCACCCCGAACACGTTGGTGGCAAACACCTCCTGGAACGCGGCGACCCCGGCCCCGAGGGCGGCCTGCGGCATCCCGCCGGTGATGGCGGCGTTGTTGACGAGGGCATCGAGCGCCTCGGTTTGGCGACCGATTGCGGCGCGGGCGGCCTGCACCGAATCGGCACTGGTGACGTCCAACTGAATGGCTTCCACTTCGGGCAGCCCTTCGGCGTGCAATTGCGCCGCGGCCTGCTGGCCATTGGCCAGGTCGCGGCTGCCCAGGAATACGTGGTAGCCCTGCCGGGCGAGCTGGCGGGCGGTTTCGAAGCCAATGCCTTTATTGGCCCCGGTTATCAAGACAGTTTTCATGGTCGTTGCGGTTAGTTTACTCCGCAAAGGTCCCCCGCCTAAAAAGGCCGTCAGTTGCCATTTGGCAAAAAGCGCGTCAGCGGATGTTTTTCCGTATCCGGCTCAGCGACGACTGCGTGATGCCCAGAAACGAGGCCAGGTAAGACAGGGGTATCCGGTTGGCCAGGCGCGGGTAGTGTTCGAGAAACTCCTGGTAGCGGGTGGTGGCGTCCTGGGCCACCAGCGGGCTGATGAGCGCCAGCTTCTCCCGCAGGTGCTTGGCGGTCATCTTGTGCACCATCTCGCTCCAGCCCACCATGGTGTGGGCCAGCTCGTCCCAGTCGCGCTTGGCAAACACGAGCAGGCGGCAATCGGTCACGGCCTGCACGTACTCGGGCGAAGCCAGTCCGTATTCCAGCCCGCGCAAGTCGGTGGTCAGGTGCAGCTCGTCGATAAAATTGCGGGTGATTTCGTCGCCCTTGTTGTTGTAGTAGCAAATCCGCAGCACCCCTTCCAGCAGAAATCCTACCTGTCGGGATACGTGCCCCGCCTCCAGAAAATAGGCGTCCTTGGGCAGCGATAAGGCAGTGGCTTTGCTGGCAATCAGGTCCAGCTGCTGCTGGTTGAGCGCCCCAAATTGCAAGAGGTAGGCGAAGAGTTCATCCATGAGGGCAAGGTACGCGGGCGGGGTGGGGCGGCGCTTGTCATTTGACAAAAAGGAGCAGCGGCTGTTGGCAAAGGCGACTTTTCACCCACATCAGTCAGGCCAGAACGGCTGCGTCGGCGGCCTTGCGGCAGGCCAGCGGGGTGGTGCCGGTCTGCTTCTTGAAGAAGTTGTTGAAGTAGGTGGGGTAGGCGAAGCCCAGGCAATAGGCGATTTCGGCTACGCTCCAGGTGGTGTGGTGCAGCAGGGCTTTGGCCTCGTCGGTGAGGCGGGCCATGATGTGGGCGCTAGTGGGCTTGCCGGTAACTTCCTTCACGGCCTTGTTGAGGTGGTTGACGTGCACGGCCAGGTGGTCGGCAAACTCCTGCGCCATGCGCAGCGTCAGCGTCTGCTCCGGGCTTTCCAGCGGAAACTGCTGCTCCAGCAAGTCCAGAAACCGGGCGGCCAGGCGGGCCGCCGCGTTGTGGGGCTGGGCCAGGGTGGCGGCGGGCTGCAGCTGCAGCGCCTCGTGAATGGCGAGCTGGAGGTAGGTGCGCACCAGTTCGCCTTTGAACGGGTAGTCGGTGGCCTGCGCGGCCAGCATTTTCTCAAAAATGCCGGTCATGAAGGGGATTTGCTCCGCCCGCAGCTGGAAGAGCGGCGCGCTCCCGATTTTAAACAGGGGCGACTGCGGCAGGCTTTCCGACCGGTCGAGCGCCGCGATGAACTCCTCGGTGAAGAGGCAGAGGTAGCCGTACCGGTAGTCGGCGAGCATTTCCAGCGCGTAGGGCAGGTGCGGGTTGAAGAACAGCAGGTAGGTGCCGTCCAGCGCCCAGCTTTGGTGGGCGTAGTGCAGCCGGGCTCTGGTCGTGAGCAACAACACCTTATAGTAGTCGCGCCGGGCGAAGTGAGGCTTGGTCGTGCACGGGCGGTCCACGGCGTACACCTTGAAGCCTTTGAGCTTCAGGTCGCCGGTCGTCAGCGCAAGGGGCGGGCGGGCCGCGGAACTTATCATGCGACAAAAGTACGAAAATCAAGCCAACCGGTACCCGACCGACCGGGGTGCCGCTACGCCGGGTGCTCGCTCACCCGCCGGGTAGGGATTACCTGCATGGGCGCGGCCAGCAGCGGCCGTAGCTGCTCGACCACCTGGGACTGGGGCGGCGTGGGGTGGGCGGCCACGGCCTCATTATCGGCCCAGGCGGCGGTTAGCCAGAACGCCTCCGGGTCGTCGGCTTGCTGGAAGAGGTCGTAGTACAGGCAGCCGGGCTCGGTGCGGACCAGGGCCACGAGTTCGAGCAGGAGCTCCTGCACGCGCGGGCGGTGCTCGGGCTGGCTCCGCAGGGTGATGAGCAGGTGGCGTTCGGCGGCTTTAGCGGACGTAGGTATGATGGATGGGCGTTGGGTAAGCGGGGAATGTGGAGGTGGCAAGAGCGCGGGTCGGCCCACCCCCGCGGGCGCGTTTTTCGCGCCGCGGGGGTGGGCCGATTAGCATTCACGCGGGCGGGCTTAGGCTACCGTGAGCACGATTTTGCCCTGGATGTGCCCGCGGGCGGCGCGCTCGTGCGCGGCCTGCGCCTCGGCCAGCGGAAACGTGCTGTCGATGGCCACGCGCACGGTGCCATCCTCCAGCAAGCGTGCAAATTCGGCCAACTGCGGGCCGTTCGAGCGCACCTGGGTCGCCGAAACCGTAAAGCCCTGCTTAGCAGCTTCCTCAGCCCCGGTGAAGCCCAACGGGAATATCGGGAACAAGGCCCCGCCCGGCTTGAGCGTGCGCAGAAACCGGCCGGTGGTGGGCCCGCCGAGGGTGTCCACGACGAGGTCAATACCGTGCGCGACGTCTTCCGGCGTGCTTTTCGTGTAATCAATGAATTCGTCGGCCCCGAACGAGCGCACGAAGGCTTCCTGCTCGCTTGAGCCCACGGCGATGACGTGCGCGCCTTGCCATTTGGCCAGCTGCACCGCCAGGTGCCCCACGCCGCCGCCCGCGCCGTTGACGAGCACCGTCTTGCCCCGCAGGGGCACCGGGTCGTGGAGGGCGGGTTGCAGCGGGTTCGGCACGTTGTGCCCCCGCGCAATCAGGAACTGCCAGGCGGTGAGGCCCGACATGGCCGCCCCGGCGGCGTGCACGTGGTCAATACCTGCTGGCTTGCGGGCCAGGTCCGCCGCGGGCGCGGCCACATACTCGGCGTACGCCGCGCTCTCCCCGTAGCTCGGGAAGCGCACCATGCCGAACACTTCCTCGCCTACGGCAAAGCCCCGCACGTCCGGGGCCACGGCTTCGACGACGCCCGATATATCCGACCCCGGAATGATGGGGAAGGGCACCACCGGCCGCCACTCGGGCGGCAGCATCTGGTAGCCGTCGCGCAGGTACCAGTCGGGCGGGTTGAGGCCCACGGCGTGCACCCGCACGAGTACCTCCCCCGCCTTCAGCGCGGGCCGCGGGGCCGCTTCGTAGCGCAGCACCTCCGGGCCCCCGAACGCGTGCAGCCGCACCGCCTGCATCGTGGGGGCCGGCTGCCGCTCCGCCCCCGCTTGGGGGCTAGCACCTTCTGTTTCTGCGGCTTGCGTCCGTTCGTGGGCTGGTTCGGAATCCGAATGCGCGGCCTTTGTTGCTGCTGTTGCCATGGTGGTTGATGTTGGTTGAATGGATGAATTATTCCGCTTTTCGTCGGATTGGCTGCCCTGGATTACCGACGCGGGCCCGCAGCTCAGAAACTGGCGGGCCCGCGTCGTTTTATTCCGGTGCCATCGACTACATAAAGGTCCTCCCTGCCGGCAGCGGTAAAAAACACGATTCAAATCAAAAAGTATGAATAGCACGCAATCGGCAGCCGCAATACTTTTTACCAACGGGGCCGTCGCGGGCCAGGAACTGCCGTAAGTTGCCGATGCTGGCAAACTCAGCAGGTCACCACGAATGCGCCACGGCCGCGCTAACGTAACTCACTGGCCAGCGGCCCTACTCCAGCCAGCGCTTGAACAGCGGGGCCCGGTCGCGGCTGACGAGCACCTCGTCGGGGCGGGGCGGCAGCAGCGCCAGCTTGAGCTTGCCGGCGAAGTGGCTGTGTATCTGGCCGATGGCTTGGAGCGAGGCCAGGTACTGGCGGTTGAGCCGGAAGAATTTGGCCGGGTCGAGCAGGCTTTCCAGCTTTTCCAGGTTGTGCTCCAGGGTGAATTTGCGGCCGTCGTGGCGCACGAGGTACACCACCTCATGCAGGGTGTAGAAGTAGGCGATTTCCGCCACGGCCACGGGCAGCAGCTGCTCGCCGGCCGGGAGCAGGAAGCGCTGGCGGTAGCTGGGCTTGGTGGGGGCCAGCTGGGTCAGCAGCTGCTGCATTTTCAGCAGCTGCGCCTCGCCGGCCTGCTGCTGCTGGGGCGCGGGGGCCTGGGCGAGCCAGTAGGCGTGCTTTTCCAAGGCCCTGGCTAAGTCCTTGGCCTGAATGGGCTTGAGCAGGTAGTCGAGGCTCAGCAGCTGAAAGGCTTTGAGGGCGTATTCGTCGAAGCTGGTGGTGAAGATGAGGGGCGCCCGCACCGGCACGGCGTCGAAAATCTCGAAGCTGAGGCCGTCTTCCAGCTGAATGTCGGAGAAAATAAGGTCGGGCGCGGGGTGGCTGCGCAGCCACTCCACGCCGGCGGCCACGCTGGGCACCACGGCCACCACGCGCACGGCGGGGTGCTTGCGCAGCAGGTTTTGCAGGTGCGTAACGGCCAGGCGCTCGTCTTCAATTAGCAGGGTGTTCATGCGGCGGGGAGCAGGGGGAGGTGCACTTCAAACTCCGTCTCCCGCGGGTCGATGACCACGGGCCGGTCGGTGATGAACTGGTAGCGGGCGACGATATTTTGCAGGCCCTGCCGGGAGCTTTGCGCCAGCACCGTTTTGCGGTGCCGGCTGTTGCACACGCTGAGCACGTCGCCGGCCGCCCGGATGGTGATGCGCAGCGGCGACTGCTGGCTGATGACGTTGTGTTTCAGCGCGTTCTCAAGCAGCAGCTGCACCACCAGGGGCGGCACGTGGTGGCGCAGGGCCTCGGGCGCCAGGTGAATGGCCACCTCCACGGCCGCGCCGAACCGGATGGCGGTCAGGTTCAGGTAGTCTGCCACGAAGGCCATTTCCTGGCTCAGGGGTACGGTCGCATGGTCTTTGCTCAGCAGCACGTAGCGGTACACGCTGGCCAGGCTGCCCAAAAACTCCTGCGCCGGCTCGTTGTCGCCGACCAGGCCGGCCAGCGTGTTGAGGCTGTTGAAAAGAAAGTGCGGGTCGACCTGCTGCTTGAGGGCCTCGAAGCGGGCCACGGCGCTTTCGCGCGCAAAGCCGGCGGCTTGCCGGGCCGTGTGGCGCCCCTCGTAGAAGAAGTACACGCTCTCGTAGAGGCTGGTGGCCAGCACCACGAAGCGCAGGCAGCCCAGCAGCGACTTCCAGTAGGCGGGCCAGAAGGCCAGGTCGGGCTCAAGGGTGGCGCGGGTCAGCCAGGTCAGGGGAAAGTTGGTGAGCACCGTGAACGCCACCGACAGCCCCACGGCCAGCAGCACCCGCCGCATCGTGTTTTCGTACCCCGGCAGGCGCCGGCGTAAGTAGAAGAACAGCAACGCGTTGCCGTTCCAGCTGACGGCGATGCGCAGAAAGAGCATACCCCACACTTGCCACCGGGGCAGGTTGTGCCAGTCGGCCTGCGCAAGGACGAAGAAGGTGGTCAGCCCGGTAATACTGGCCCAGCGCACCCACCCTTCCCGCAGCACCCAGGCCGGGGCGCGCGGCACCAGGCCGGGGAAAGGGGATGCGAGGGGGGCAGCCTGGCTCATGCGGAGAAAATAAGCCGGCAAGTACGCAAGCAGGTTCATAGAAAGAGAGGGGGTAAACGGCCGTCGCGCTGGTTTAGTCGGGCAGGCGGTAGCGGCGCTCTTGGAACAGTAAAGAACGCCGGATTCCGAACCCCGTCCGGCGAATAGTTTGGGCAAGCCGGGGCCGCCCGCCTTAAAGTGCTCGTGGGTGCAGGCGAAGCGGGTAGCTGGCGGCGCTGCTTGGGGCACCTCACCCCCTAGCCCCCTCTCCAAAAAAGAGGGGGAACTAGTTTTTAGTTTTAGTATTGATTTCTAGATTTTTAAAGCTAGAGCTAGTTCCCCCTCTTTTTTGGAGAGGGGGCTAGGGGGTGAGGTGCCCCGGAGGGCGAGCCAGAACATAACAGCGCCACCAGCAGTCGCCCCACGGAGGGCAAAAGCGCTGCTTCACAACCAAGCCGGGGCCCCGCGCAAAAGCAACCGCCTTCTTTCACGCGCCTTCACCGCGGCTTCACGCCGCGTTTGCCCGGCTTGCCCGGCTTATTTCGGCGCTGCATCAGCCAGCCGCCGTGCTTTGGGCCATAATCATCCTTCACCCCCGGATTATGGCTCCTCCTTCCTACCCCCTCGCCTGGCTGCTGACTGCCAGCCTGTTGCTACCCCCGGCGGCCCTGCTGGCGCAAGCGATGCCGGGGCGGGGCACCGGGACGACCGCCGGGGCCGCCACCCTGCGCGGCACCCTGACCGATGCGGCCGGCCTGCCGCTGATTGGCGCGGCGGTCGTCGTGAAAGCCCTGAGCCTGGGTGCCTCGGCCGACGAGCAGGGCCGCTTTGCGCTGGCGCTGCCGGCCGGTACGCACGTGGTGGCTTACAGCTGCCTGGGCTACGAGCCCAAAACCGAAACCCTGACGCTGGCCGGCCGGCCGCTGACCCGCACCGTGCAGCTGGCCGCGGCCAGTGTCAGCACCGATGAAGTCATCGTCACTGCCCGCCGGGCCGAGGACAATGTGCGCAGTACGGAGATGGGCGTGACCCGCCTCGACATGAAAACGGTGAAGCTGGTGCCGGCGCTGCTGGGCGAAGTCGACGTTATCCGCACCCTGCTGCTGCTGCCGGGCGTGAGCACGGTGGGCGAGGGCGCGGCCGGCTTTAACGTGCGCGGCGGGGGCATCGACCAGAACTTGATTTTGCTCGACGATGCGCCCGTGATGAACAGCTCGCACCTGTTCGGGCTGTTTTCCATCTTCAACCCCGACGCGGTATCGGACGTCAAGCTGGTGAAGGGCGGCCTGCCGGCGCAGTACGGCGGCCGGCTCTCGTCGCTGCTGGACGTGCGCCTCAAGAACGGCAACGCCGACAGCCTGCGCGCCACCGGCGGCATCGGCACCGTGTCGTCGCGCCTGGCCCTGGACGGGCCGATTCAGAAGGGCAAAAGCGCGTTTGCCCTGGCCGGGCGGCGCTCCTACGCCGACGTGTTTCTGAAGCTGGTGCCCGCGCAGCGCGACAACGCGGCCTACTTCTACGACCTGACGGGCAAGGCCAGCTTCACACTGGGGCCCCGCGACGGGCTGTACCTGTCGGGCTACCTGGGCCGCGACGTGTTCAATTTCGGCAGCTCTTTTCTGTCCGATTTTGGCAATACCCTCGGCACCGCCCGCTGGAGCCACGCGTTCAACCCGCGCCTGGCGGTGAACGTGACGGCCCTGGCCAGCCAGTACGACTACCACCTGGGCGTGCCCACCGGCACCACGGGCTTCGACTGGCAGTCGAGCATCCTGAACCGCACGGGCAAGGCGGACTTCACCTACCAGCGCGCCGCGGGCAGCACGCTCAGCTTTGGGGCCAGCAGCACCTGGTACACCGTGCGGCCCGGCGAGGTGACGCCCACCGACCCGGCGTCCATCTTTCAACCCTTGCAGCGGCCCGACCAGCGCGCCACCGAAACCGCCGCCTACCTCGACCACGAGCAGACGCTCTCCCCGCGCCTGGCCGCGCAGTACGGCCTGCGCCTCAGCGTGTTTGACTACCGCGGGCCGGGCCGCGCCGCCGAGTACGCCGGCCCCGACGGGGTGCAGAAAACGATGACTGGCGAACAGGAATACGGCCAGGGCGACCTGGTGAAGCGCTACGCCAACCTGGAGCCGCGCGCCGCGCTGCGCTACACCCTCACGGCGGCCAGCTCGCTCAAGGCCAGCTACACCCGCACCGTGCAGAACCTGCACCTGCTCTCCAACACCACGGCTTCTTCGCCGCTCGACGTGTGGAGCCCGAGCACCAACAACATCCGGCCCGAGCACGCTGACCAGCTGGCCCTGGGCTACTTCCGCAACTTCCGCGACAACGCCTACGAGGCCAGCGTGGAAGTGTACGGCAAAACCCTGGACAACCAGATTGACTACCTCAACGGGGCCAACGTGCTGCTCAACGCCCGGCTCGAAGCCGACCTGCTCTACGGCCGGGGCCGCGCCTACGGGGCCGAGTTCTACCTCCGCAAAAACCACGGCCCGCTCACGGGCTGGGTCAGCTACACGCTCAGCCGCAGCGAGCGCCAGATTAACGGCGTCAACCACAACGCGTGGTACGTGGCCAAGTACGACAAGCCCCACAACCTGTCGGTGGTGGGCAGCTACGCCCTCACGCCGCGCCTGGCGCTGTCGGGGGCCTTCACCTACAGCACGGGCATCGCCACCACCATGCCCGACAGCCGCTTTGAGTACCAGGGCCTTATTGTGCCCAACGTGAACGGCGACGTGCGCAACAACTACCGCGTGCCCGCCTACCACCGCCTCGACCTCTCGGCTACCTGGCAGCAGCAACGCAACGCCGGCCGCCGCTGGCAGGGCGAGTGGGTGTTCTCGCTCTACAACGCCTACGGCCGCCGCAATGCCTACAGCATCTACCTGCGCCAGAACGAAGACAACCCCCTGCAAACCGAGGCCGTGCGGCTCTCCGTGTTCGGCACGGCGCTGCCCTCGGTCACCTACAACTTCAAGTTTTAAAAGTGCCTGATTATCAATTGTTTATGAAACACCTCCTTGCTTCCCTCAGCCTGGCCGCCGCTCTGGGGCTCACCGGCTGCGAAGACGTGGTGGACCTGGCCGTGCCCCGCACCGCGCCCCTGCTGGTGGTGGACGGGGCCGTGACCGACCAGCCCGGCCCCTACGTGGTGAAGCTCACCACCACCGCCCCGTACTTTGAAAACCAGGCCACCCCGCCCGTAACCGGGGCCCGGCTGGTGCTCACCAGCAGCGACGGGCCGCAGGAAACGCTGCGCGAGCAGCGCCCCGGCGTGTACGTGAGCGGCGGCACCGTGCGCGGCCGCGTCGGCGGCCGCTACACCCTGGCCATCGAAACGGCGGGCGAACACTACCAGGCCGAAACCGAGCTGCGCCGCCCGCTGCCGGTCGACAGCATCCGCGCCGAATACCACCGCGACGGCGAGCCCACCTACACCCGCGACGGCTACTACATCTACTACTACGGCCAGGAGCAGGCGGGCAAAGGCGACTACGTGCGCTTCAAGGTATTTCGCAACGGCGTGCTGCGCAACCTGCCCGAAGACCTGCAGGTGCGCTCGGATGACCTGGTGGACGGTACCTATTTCCGGGGCATACTCTTAACTACCAACCCCAACAGCGGGACTGCCTTCGCCAAGGGCGACCGGGTGCGGGTCGAGGTCGAGGCCCTGACGGCGGACAACTACTACTTTCTCAACGAGGTGCGCATTCAGCTCAACAACGGCGGCCTGTTTGCCCCGCCGCCGGCCAATGTGCGCACCAACGTGCGCAACCTGGACGCTACTTCGCCCAATAAAGCGGTCGGCTACTTCGCCGGCTACACCGTGCGCGCCGACTCGCTGGTCATCCGGTAAGAAGCGAAAGAGCCTGGCAGGCTCCGGCTGGAAATTGCTTGCCTTTCTGCTAATTGCAAAGGCTTATGAATCAGTTGTTTTTTATGAAAACCATCCTCTTTAGCGGGCTCTTGCTGGGCGTGACCACGGGCGCGGCGCTGGCCCAAAACGCCCCGCTGACGGTCAATGTCCGCCAGTTCAGGAATACCAATGGCCAGGCCCGCTACTGGCTGTACCGCTCAGCCGACGGCTTCCTCACCGATGACAAGAAGGCCGTGCGCATTGTCGGCGCGCCCATCATCGGCACGAGCAGCCGCTACGTGTTTGAGAACCTGCCCGCCGGCACCTACGCACTGACCGTCATTCACGACGAGAACGATAACCACCGCTTCGATACCACGCGGCTCGGCCTGCCCAAAGAAGCCTACGGCACCACCAACGACGCGCGGGGTGGCCTGAGCGGGCCGCCCAAATTTGAAAAAGCCCGCTTTACCCACGCCCCGCCCGGCACCACCGTCACCGTCAGGGTCGAGTAAGCGGCCCGGCGACTGGTGGCACCGGCGACCGCCGCCGCGGTGTCCGGCCGGGCGCAGCCCGCTGCCCGCTGCTGAAGGCCAGGGGCTGGTGAAGCTGAAATATGAAACAAACTTCTCTTTTTCAATATTTTACTCGTCCAATGTTGAGCTACTTCCTCTCCACGCTGGCGCTGCGCAACGCGCCGCTCTACTATTTCGGCTGGGTCTGCCTGGCCGGGGCGCTGGCGTGTGCCGGGCTAAGCTGGGCTAGCCCCACCCAGGTGGCCGGCGTCAACGCCTGGGTTAAGCCGCTCAAGTTTTGCGGGTCCATTGCCCTGTTCGCCTGGACGATGGGCTGGTACCTGGGCTACCTCGGCCCGCGGCCCGCCGTGTCGCTCTATGCCTGGGTCGTGGTGGGAACGCTGACCTTCGAGCTGCTCTGCATTGCCGGGGCGGCCGCCGGTGGGCAACGCTCGCACTTCAACGTTAGCTCGCCCTTCCATGCGGTTGTGTTTGCAGCCATGGGCGTGGCCATCTCAATAATGACCTTGTGGACCGCCTACATCGGCTTGTTGTTTTGCCAGGTTCCGCTGCCGGGCCTGCCGCCGGCTTACCTGTGGGCCATTCGGCTGGGCATCGCCCTGTTCGTCGTCTTCGCGTTTGAAGGCGGGCTGATGGCCGGCCGGCTGGCCCACACGGTGGGCGGCCCCGACGGGGGTCCCGGCCTGCCAGGCCTCAATTGGAGCACGCGCCACGGCGACTTGCGCGTGGCCCACTTCCTGGGCATGCACGCCTTGCAGGTGCTGCCGCTGCTGGCTTGGTACGGCCGGCTCAGCGTGCGCAGCACCGGGGCGGTGGCGCTGCTCTACGGGGGGCTGGCCGTGGCGCTGCTGGTGTTGGCGCTGCACGGCCGCCCGCTGTGGTACCGCGCGCCAGCGGCCACGCGCGGGGCTGCCTGAGCTTACCGCATGAAACGAACTTTTTGAGGGGCTGACACTGCTGCTGGCTTTGCAAAGCTGCTGTCTGATAAAGTGCTGCCGGCCAGCTTAGGTATTGGCTAGCCAAGCAATTCTTATAATTGGGCGTTCGCTAGTAGTTGCAACGCTTGGCTTTGGCCCTCGGGCCGGTCAATGAGCTGCGCGGTGTGGGATGCCCCGGCCACGTCGCCCAGGCGCAGCTGGGCCGTTACGATATCGGACAGGTAGGAGTTGATGGCCCGCCCGGCCCCCGCCAAATCGCCCGCTTGCACCAGCGCCTGCACCTGTTCGTAGTGGCTGAGTCCTTGCGCTCGGGCGGCATCCTCGGCGCGCTGCTCGGCTTTAGTTGGTTTGGGGAAGGCTGGCATGGGCTCTTTTTTGGGCGTGGGTAAATACGCTTGTGGACACGGTCGCGGAGGGCGGTTTTTTCCGCTTGCTTCCGGCTTTCGTTACTTAATCCCAGAAAGGGTCACCCTTCAGGCCCTACAACGCCAGTGTTTCGGGTTCTGCTAGGAGCACCTGCTGGCCTGCGACCGGGGAACCAGCCGGGTCAGTCGGCGCTGCGGCCGCTTGGCTGCGAATGTAGTGCGCCCGGCCCCAGTGGTAGAGCGCTTCCAGGACGGGCTGCAAGGTCTGGCCATAGGCGCTCAGGCTGTACTCCACCCTGGGTGGGACTTCCGCGAACACCTGGCGCCGGACCAGGCCATCCTTTTCCAACTCTTTGAGCTGCTGGGTCAGCACCTTTTGGGAGATGTTGACACCCCGCTGGAGTTCCCCGAAGCGCAGGGTACGGTCCCGCAAGTGGAGCAGAATACTCGTCTTCCACTTGCCGCCAACGGTGTGCACACTGGCACTAATAGCGCAGGAGTAAACTATTTTTGAATTTTCTTCACACATAACTACTTGATTTTCAACATTAGTTACTTTAGGGAAACAACCATACAAAAAGGTGCCTACTTGCCAAAGGTACGCTAAGCTGCTCACCTTTGTGCCTGGCAGCGCGCCGGGTTGGCTTGGCCGCTTCTGCGGCTAGGTTGCCGGTCCGGGCGTTGTCCTCTTTTTCTCTTGCTATTCCTAACCATGTCTACTAACCTCTTCTCGCCCGTCCAATTGGGCCCGCTCACCCTGGCCAATCGCCTGGTCATGGCCCCCATGTCCCGCTCGCGGGCCGTGGGCAACCTGCCGAATGCCTTGATGGTGGAGTATTACCGCCAGCGGGCCACGGCGGGCCTTATCATCACCGAAGGCGTCGCCCCGGCGGCCGACGGCCTGGGCTACACCAACATGCCCGGCCTGTTCAACCAGGAGCAGGTGGCCGGCTGGCAGCGCGTGACGGCTGCCGTGCACCAGCGCGGGGGGCACATTTTTGCCCAGCTGATGCACGCCGGGCGCATGTTCCACCCGCTCAATCTGCCTGAAGGCGCCGAAGGCGTGGCCCCCTCGGCCCTGGCCGCGCCCGGCGATATCTGGACCACCCAACAGCAGATGCAGCCCACCGGCACGCCCCGCGCCCTGGGCACCGCGGAACTGGCGCGGGTGCGCGACGAGTTCGTGCGCAGCGCCCGGCTGGCCCTGGCCGCCGGCTTTGATGGCGTCGAGCTGCACGGGGCCAACGGGTATTTGCTGGAGGAATTCCTCCACCCCGTCTCCAACCAGCGCACGGATGCTTACGGGGGCAGCGTGGCCAACCGCGCCCGCTTTGTGCTCGAAGTAGCCCAGGCCGTGGCGGCGGCCATCGGCCCCGAGCGTACCGGCATCCGCCTTTCGCCCTGGGGGTTGTTTGGGGGCATGGAGCCCCACCCCGAAGTAAACGAAACCTACGCGTACCTGGCCACCGAGCTGCAAAAAATCGGCCTCGTGTACCTGCACCTGGTGGACCATGCCAGCCTGGGGGCCCCGGCCGTGCCCCCCGCTACGGTGGCCACCATCCGCGACCGTTTCACCAACACGCTCATCCTGTCCGGGGGCTACCACACCCTGGCCGGCATCGAAGCGGCGCTGCACGACCAGGCGGACCTCGTGGCCATCGGCCGGCCTTTCATTGGCAACCCCGACCTGGTGGAGCGCCTGCGCGACGGCGTCGCGCTGACCCCGCCCAACCCGGCCACGTTCTACGCCGCCGCGCCCAGCGGCTGGGCGGAGGGCTACACCGACTACCCCACGGCGAACGGACAAGCCGCCTAATCAGCCGGAAGTCTGAGGCGGGCTGACGCAGGCAAATAAGTAACCAAAAAGGAGAAAAACTGCCAACAGTAGCTAGGTGGTTTTTCTCCTTTTTGTTTAAGTACATAATTCATCATACCGGACACACCTTGGAAAAGTGACGGTTTTTGACTCGGCTGGCTGCTATGCATGGCGTAGTACTTTGGTGAGAAACCAGGCCATAGTTTGGCGTCTATAAGACTTCCTACCTTGCGTGTCTATGCTGCTAACCCGCTCTGAGCACCCCGCGTCCACGAAAAGGCGTGCTTTCCCCTGGCTCATCTGGCTCAGCACGTTTTTGCTGCTCGCCAGTGCCTGCAACAGCAGAATTCGGCGGTATGCGGCCTTTGAAGACTTGGCCGTTGGCTCGTACACAGTGAACCTGTACACCAACGGGGAGTGCGAAGTAGAAATGGGCCTGGGCTACCACGAAGGGCGCTACACCCAACAGGGCGACACCCTCCGCCTCACGTACCAGGAGGGCGCACTTCAGGGAATGCCCACCCGCTTGCTGCTCACGCCCGATTATCTTGTTACCCTGCCTTCGCCGCAATATCCCCGTTCGACTAGGATACGCCGGCAATAGTTGACAGACGTTCAGCAAAACAGTGATTTAAATAAGGCAACCCTTTTACGTTCTGTAAACGACCATTTCCAACACGTAAAATGAAGCGAGTTATTTCCAATATAACCCCACCTTCCGCGCCAGCGCCAACACCTCCGGCACCAGCCCGGTAGCCAGCAGCCCCGCCCCGTAGAGCACCGTGAGCACGCCGCCGCGCAGCAGCAGCGTGAGCCAGATATTAGCGGGGGCGGGCAGCACCCAGGCCACGCAGGCCGCGCCGCCCGCCAGCGCCAGGATGTAGGCAATGCGCCGGTCAAAGGGCTGCCAGCCGAAGCTGTGCCACACAAACCAGGTGCGGCCCAGGTTGAAAACGATGAGCGCCACGGCGTTGGAAAGGGCGGCCCCGGTAAGGCCCAGGCGCGGAATGAGCAGGTAATTGAGCAGAATGATGCCCACCGTCAGCCCCAGGTTGAACACCAAATCGTAGCGGTAGCGCGGCGACGTGACCACGATAATACCATTGACGCCCGTGATGCCATCGGTGAGGCGGCCGGCCAGCAGCAGCAGCACGCCCACCGTGCCCGCCGCGTAGGCCGGCTTGTGAATGAGGGCATAAATGAAGGGCAGGTTGAGGCCAATGCCCAGGGCCAGGTAGCTGCCCAGCGCGGTGGTGAGGCGGGTGGTGCGCCGGTAAAAATCCAGCATTTTATCAGTCGCGCCCTCCTTCCAGTACTCGGCAATGAGCGGGTGGGCCGTTTTGTACAACGCCCGAAACGGCACCGCCAGCGCCGTGCTGATATTAAGCGCAATGGTATAAATACCGGCATCGGCAAAGCTGTGCGAGCCCAGCATCAGCGCGTCGATGGTGACCAGCAGCGTGCCCGAAATATTGCCCAGCAGCGCAAAGCCGCCGAAGCGCACCAGCTCGCCCACGGGCCGCACCCGCAGCACGGCCCGCGTAGGCCGCAGGTGCAGCTCGCCAATGCTGGCTAAATAGCCCAGTAGCAGCAACGAAATGGTGGCGCAGCTACCCAGGTAAGCCAGCACGAAGCCATCGAACGACAGGTAGCCCGCCCCGTAGAGCAGCGCCGCGCCCATGATGAGCAGCCGCTGCACCACGTCAGTCAGGAAGGAGGAGAACGACGTGTGAAACAGGGACTTGGTATACGCCTCCAGCAGGTTATACACCAGAATGCACAGCGCCAGCGCCAGCATTAGGGCGTAGTGCGGCCCCAGCAGGCCCGCGTCGTGGGCGTACCAGCGCAGCACCAGCGGCCGGCCCAGCCACAGCGCGCCCGCCACCACCCCAAACATGGCCAAGGGCAGCGCCAGCAGCAGCACCAGGTAGCCCGAGTGCCCCGCCTCCCGGTTGCGGAAGTACGGGAAATACCGCATGGTGGTGTTGGTAAAGCCCAGTGCCGACACCAGCGCGCCCATGGTGGCCAGCGACAGCAGCACCGACACCAGCCCCAGCTGCGCCGGGGCCAGCAGCCGCGGCAGCACCAGCGTGGTATTAACAAAGCCAATGCCCAGCCCGACATACGAAATAAATGTGTTGCGCAGCCCCTGCCGCCGAACGATACCCAAATTTTAGAATTAAAAATTATGAATTAAAAATTAGGAATTGACAGCTGAATTTTCTGAGGTGAATTCCTGCCATATTTCGCGGCCCGTCAAAAAAGCTGCGCCTTGCTGCTGCAAATGGCTCATTATTTCGTGGAATTGCTGCGGACCGTTTTTCGTGTTAGCGGGGTCGAAATTCTCGTTGTGCCAGAGCACCGAAGCCACGCCGCCAAAGCGTTGTATTTCGGCAAAAACCGGAGCGAGGGCGGGGAGAATTTCGGCGGCTTTTAATTGCAAATAATCGGGGTGGTACAGCGTAGCATCCATCACGTTGAGCGGAATTTCTAAGAAGTAATATTCTTTGCTAAATTCGAAGTCAAATGGTAAAAATGGTAGGCAGTAACTGTGGCGAAAGCCGAAGTGTTCGGCAAAACCCAGGGTGCTATCGTACTCAAATTTATCAGCCGCAGCTACTGGGTTCATAGTGACTATAACCGGCGCGATGCGCGGCTCCCAGCTTAAATAATGGAAGCGACAGCCAGTGGCGCTGAATGGCAGTTCATAAGCCGAAATGCTTGGTAACATTGTGTTACTGCCCGTGAGCGGCATGTGCACGCCCATTTCGCAGCCTTGCTCTTCCAGCCGCCGTAGCCGCTGCCGAAGCTGTTGCGTCAGGTCATAGTCGGCATTAGGAGTGCCATTGAGAGCTTTTCGGCGAGTGGGGAGTATAAAAAATGTCGACCTGCCGCCATACTGCGCCACCGCCGCCGCCACGTCTTCCAGGTTATCCCAGGCATCGGGCTGGGTGAAATGCTGCCAGATTAATTTGCCAAATAACCCTAGCTTGTCCTGCTTCAGCGCGGCTTTAGCCGGGGCTTTCCAGGCACTGCGCAAATTATCAATATCGTGCGAGATAAAGGCAGCAAAATCAGCCTGCTGGCTGCCCCAGCGGCGGGGCTGCAGTTGCTGCCCGCTGACATGCTCCACAGCCGTTTTTAATACATCAAAATAATAATTGACAACCGGCAGCGTCACAAAATTATATATTTTCTGCACGCTGGCGGCGTAGGGAAATCGGCCGTGCCGGTCGCGCTCCGAGGAGAAATATTCCTGCCAGCCGCTCAGTAAATAAAACGCCGCCGAAATAATATCGGCCGCAATAAGAGCCTTGTTATCCTGAAAAACTATCAAAGGTTTTTCGGGAGAATTATCGAAGAAAAACGGTACCCGCTGGCCCTGCCAGTCGCGCCAGTTGGGGGCGGCTGGGTACGGACTTACCCCCGTGAAAAATTCCCCGCTGCAATCGGCAATTTCTACCTGCGGCTGCGCGGCCGCGTAGCCCACCGACACGGCCGGCGCGCCTGGGTAAGCCCGCCGAAAATGGTCCAGCACGTAGGCCAGCCGCGTTTCGGCCGAAACGGCTACGGGTGCGGGCGGCGGTAAGGCGGGGGGCTGCATAAAGACCACAAAATTACACCGCTGCGACCGGGGCGGCCAGCCACCCGGCGAGCCGCCGCAGGGCCAGCGCGCGGCTATGGCCTTCGTCGGGCGTGCCCAGCGTGGCGTTGTAGTAGGCCGCGCGCTGGTAGAGGTCGAGGGGCTTGTGCTGGGCCAGGCGGGCCAGCGCGGCGGCCAGCGCGGGCAGGCTGCGCGCCCATTCGCTGAGGCCCTGTGCCGCATAGCCATAATAGTCGGCCAGGGTGGGCGTGGGCGTGAAGCGGTAGTACACGCTGGCCACGTTGAGCAGCGTGGCTTCGAGGTGGGTGCTGGTATCGGCTGCTACCAGCGCATCGTGGCGCAGTAGGAACTGGAATACGTTTTCCCGCTGGGGGTCAGACCATTGCAGCGCGGGCAGCGCCTGGCGCAGGACGGTGAAGTCGCGCCGGTCGCCGGGGTGGGGGCGCAGCGTGAAGGCTAGCTCCGGCAGCTCGCGCAGCAGGTAGGCGAGGGCTTCGGCCAGGGCGGGCAGCTCGTCGAGCAGGTTGCAGGCCACGGCCACGCGGCGCACCTGCGGCGCGGTGTTGCGCTGGCTGAGGAAGGCGTCGGCCTTGGGCATACCCACCAGCTCGGTGCGGCCGCTCACGGGGCCGCAGAGGCGGTATTTGTCCAGTGCATCCTGGCCTTCGAGTAGGCTCAGGTCGAAGCTCAGGGGCGGGAAGCTGGCGCTCACGCTGGCGTGCTGTACGTAGGCGGTGGGCACGCCCTCGGCCCGGCAGGCCAGCAGCAGGGCGCGGGCGTCGTCGTTGTGGTCGTTGGCAAAAACCACGGCCCGCGGCCGGTAGTGGCGCAGGGCCCGCCGGTACACTTCATAGTAGCCTACGGCGTAAAAAATGAGGTCGAAAAAGCGCAGGGCCCGGCTGCCTACCGCCCGGCGTAAACCCAACAGCGTATTCGGGTACTGCCAGTAATACAGTATTTTGCGCCGTAGCGAAAGCCGGTTGACTACCGCGCCGTAGCGCCCGATATTTTTGCCCTGGCCCGCCACCAGCACGGCATCGGGCCGGGCCTCGGCGATAAATTTCAAGGCCTCGTAATTATTGGCGCTCACCACATAGAGCCACACCGCCCCGCGCAGCCGGCCGGGGTTTTTAATGGGTTGGAATAAATGCCCCACCAGCCGCAGCCCCGCGTAGCCGAGCACCCGCGCCAGCCGCTTTAGCGGGTGGGCCGGCGAAATACCCGCCAGCACCGCCGCCGGAAAAGCCGCGAAGTGGTCGCTCAGGCGCACGTAGAGGATGTCGCGCAGCCGGATAACGAGTGGAGGTAACTGACTGGGCACTAATGAAATGTACTTGTTAAAATAAAAATAAGAACGTCATGCTGAACGCAGTGAAGCATGACGTTCTTTTACCAGCATGACGTTCTGTTTTTTGCACACGCTACCAACCTGCGAGCCCTACCCAATGTGCCGCACCAGCATAAAGGCCTCGGCCAGGGGCTGGCCCGTAACCACGCCCCAGCGCTGGGCCAGCAGGCGCAGGGCCTCGGGCGAGCGGGGGTGCGGAAAGGCGCGCTTCTCAAACTCGTAGGCTTCCATGCCGGCTATTTTGGCGGCCATATCTTCTTCATTTACAGCAAGAAAGAAGTTGGGTAAAAAAGGCTGCGGGTAGCTGGCCGCCTGCCACTCGGTGGAGGAGGGCGTTTCGCAGGCCAGAATGGTGCGCGGCGGCTCGCCGGGCAGGGGGCGGCAGGCCGTGACCACGGCCTCGAAGGTGCGGCGGTGGTCGATGTTGGTGTCGCCGCCGTGGTGCGTGAAAATGAGATTGGGCTGAAACGCCTCTTTTTCCTGCTCCACTACTTTGATAATATCCAGTAAATCAACGGAATCGAAGCGGTTGTCGGCAAAGTCGTAGATGCCCGTGGAGGCGTAGCCGATGGCCGCCGCCGCCCGCGCAATGTTGGCGCGGTGGGTGGCCAGGTCGGCGGCCCAGTGCGCGGTGTCGCGGGTGGCGGTGCGGGAGGTGAGGCCTTCGCCCAAAATCACGGCCCGCGCCGTGCAGCCGTGCCGCTGCACCAAGCGGTGAATAGTGGCCCCCAGACCCAGCAGCTCGTCGTCGGGGTGGGCCACTACGACCAGAACCTGCTGATTATCAATACTAAGCGAAGTCATCGGGCGAGTAAAGCAGGCGGCGGTATTCCTCGGGCAGCGTGGAGGTAAACGGCTGGCCGGTGTAAAACTTGATGCCGCGGCGGCGCAGGTAATCGCGGAAATCTTCCTCGGTGCGGGTAAACGGGCCGGTGGCCTTCAATGTATCCAGGTGAAACACCACCGCGTTGCAGGTAATGGTCTGGTTCGCTTCGTCGTAGCTGAGGTCAGCGTGCAGGTCCTTGTAGTCGGCCAGCTCGGCATAGTCGGCCACTAGCTGGCGCACCAGGGTAGCATTGCGCGCCGGGTCCTCGTTGGGGTACACATTTTCGCGCAGCACTTTCACCGGAATGCCACCGGCCAGGCAACCGTCTGGTAAATCTTTGTTAATCAAGGAGTTAGTGCCAATCACCACGTTGTTGCCAATGCGCCGATTAGGCAGCACCGTGGTGCGGGCCGGCAGCCACACGTGGTGCCCGATGCTGACGGGCCCGAAATCGGCCGGGAAGCCGTCGAGGATGGGCAAAAACGAGCCGTGCGTCCAAATGGCCACGTCTTCGCCGATGCCCACGTACGCGCCAATGTCGATGCGGTGGTTGGTATTAAGCGTGATGCGGGCGCAAATCATGGAGTAGGCGCCGACCACTAAGTGGGCGCCAGGGCTGAACTTGCCGCCGTGGCCCACCGTCACGTGCGAATCCCAAAACACGTACTCGCCCAGCTGGATAGTGCGGGCCGTGAAGGTGTTATGATGCCCGATGGTAGTGAGCGCCCCGATTTCGAGGCGCTGGCCCACCAAAAAAGTGTTGTGCTCGCCGATGGTCACGTTGTCGCCAATCACGCACTCGGTGGCCCGGATGGTGGTGTGCGGCCCCACCTGCACGTTGTGGCCCAGCGTGAGGCGCTCCGCAATAATGTAGCTGCCGTTTTCGAAGCGGTGAATTTGCATGAGCGGTAAATGAGTAAGTGAGTAAATGAGTAAAGTGGGCTGGTAAGGGAGTGGGCGAGTAAGAAGAAGCTCAAGAGGTGGTTAATCGCTCCCCATAATTTCACTTACTCACCTACTCATTTACCACTTACAGCATGTCCCAGCCCAGGGCCGTGCCCCGGCGCAGCGCGCGGCGCGCGGGCCGGCCCAGTACCTGGGGCAAAAAATGCGGCGCCAGGCCGTGGCCCGGTCGAATAACGCGCACGTTATCAGCGGTTAAGGCCTCGCCCTCGGCCACGTCCTGCACCACGTAGAGGGAGCGCCGGAAGGCCAGCGACTTGCGCTCGGCGGCGGTGGGGCCGTAGTACACGCCGCCGAGCGCCTGCTGGGCCTGGCGGCACTCGTGCACGAGGCGGGCCATTTCGGCGGGCTCCATCGAGAAGGAGCCGTCGGGGCCGCCGTCGGCGCGGCTCAGGGTGAGGTGCTTCTCGATGACGGTGGCCCCGAGCACCGTGGCAGCCACGCTCACGCCGGTGCCCATGGTGTGGTCGGACAGACCTACCTGGCAATCAAAGAGTTCGCGCAGGTGCGGAATGGTGCGCAGGTTAGTATTGTGCGGCTCGGCGGGATAAGTGCTGGTGCATTTGAGCAGGATGAGCTGCTCGTTGCCCTCACTACGCACAATGCTGACCAGGCGCTCCAGGTCGGCCAGGTCGGCCATACCGGTGGAGACGATGACGGGCTTGCCGGTCTGGGCCGCGCGCCGAATGAGCGCCGGCCAGTTATTCTCAAACGACGCGATTTTGTAGGCCGGGCAGCCCACGCTTTCCAAAAACTCGATGGCCTCCAGGCCAAACGGCGAGCTGAAGCCCACCATGCCCCGCTCCTGGGCGCGGGCAAAGATGGCGGCGTGCCACTCAAAAGGCGTGAAATTGGTGGTATACAGCTCGTAAAGCGACTGGCCTTCCCAGTCCTGGTTGGCCCCGCGCACCACAAAATCGGGCTCGCGGCTGTCAAGCGTGAGCATGTCGGGGGTGCTGGTCTGAATCTTCAGGCCCTGGCAGCCGGCATCGGCCGAGGCGTCCACAATGGCCAGGGCGCGCTCCAAAGACTGGCCGTGGTTGCCCGACATTTCGGCGATGATAAAAGGCGGCTGGCCAGCCCCAATGCGGTGGCTTCCCAACAGAATATCCTGCATAACAAGTAGTTAAAAATCAAGCGGAAAGTCGAGCCGAAATACCTCGTACGCTTCGCCCCGCAAAGTAACGGCCGCCTGCCGCACAAACCGCAACCGCTCAAACACCCGCGCCGAGGCCACGTTGCCGGCCTGCACCTGCCCCAGCACCGCGCCGCCCGCCAGGCCGGGCCGGTCGTGGCGCAGCCGCTGCAAGGCCCGGCGCAGCAGCACCAGCCCCAGGCCGCGGCCCCGGTGCGCGGCCGCCACCGAATAGTCGATAACCCCCGGCTGGCCCCGCCGGTCGAACTCGACGCGCACCTGGCCCACCGGCTCGCCGCCGGCCGTGCTGAGCACATAGAGGTAAGAATCAGCGTCTTGCAAGCGCCGCATAAACCAGGAGATGTGCGTTACCCAGGCAATGGGCTCGGGGTGGATGGCGTACTGGCGCACGCCGGGGTCATTGGCCCAGTCGAAGTACAGCGTCGCATCGACCGCCGCCGCCCGGCGAATGGTATATTGCTGATTAGCAAGCAGCTGCTGAAAAATGGCGCGGAGCCGCTCGCTGGCCAGGCCATCGAACAAGGCGCGCTGCTGGGGCAGCTGGCGGGCGGCCAGGTTGGGCAGCTCGGCCTCGGGCAGGGCCAGGCCAGCGGCCAGCGGCAGGGCCAGGTTTTGGCTTACCAAAAACTCAAATAGCGCCCGCTGGTTGTCGGCGGTGGGGTGCAGCAGCACCGCGCCGCCCGCCGCACAGCACTCGTAGGCCACGCCGCTGGGCGGGCACACATATACCTGGCAGGTACGCAGCAGGGCGGCTAACTTATTGCCCGATAAATCATTATGCACTAGCACCTGGCCGTCGGTGGCCGTCGCCGCCTGCAGCGCCGCCTGATGCGGATAGGCCGCGCCGGTCACCACCGCCAGCTGGTGCGCCGGAAACTGCCGGCGCAGCTGCGGCAACAGCGCCAGCGTCTGGTTGCCAGGGTCGGACCCGCCCATGTTGAGAAACAACCGGCGCACCCCATTGGTGGGCCGGCTGAGGGCCGTGCGCCAAAATGCCGGCCGCAGCAGCGCATACGCTGGCCCCAGGCACAGCTGCGCCAGCGGTACCTGGGCATAGGCCGCCGGCGCTACGCCGCCCGCCTGGTTGAGCACCACATCGGCCCAGCTGGGCGGGGTTATCAGGTCGTCGAGGCAGACAAGCGCGGCCCCGGTGGCGGCCAGCCGGCGCTGGTAGCCGGGGCCAAAGGGGTAGCCATCCAGCACCACTACGTCGGTAGTATGAAGCTGATTAGCAAGCCATTCAGCCTCAGAATCACCAGTCGGCACGGTGGCGGGCACCTCTTGCACGGCGATGCCCACGGCGGTTAGCTGCCGCACAATGGCCTGGCCCGGTTCCCGCAGCACAAATGTGGCCTCCAGCGCCGGTTGCAGCGCCTGAGCCAGCGCCTGGCACCGCACTACGTGGCCCAGGCCGGTGGCCGTGGAGCCATCGACCCGAAACAGGAGCCGGCCAGCGGCGGGGAAGGAGGGAGGGAGCAGCACGACCCGCGAAAGTACGGAAAACAGCCGCGCTTACCAAGGAGAATTCGTGCCTACCGCTGCACGTTGGCCGCGTTGCTGGCGGCCAGCCAGGGGTAGCGCGCCAGCAGGGCCGGCAGGCCAGCGGGGTCATTAAGCGAGAAATCAGCCCCCAACTCATTGAACAACAAGCTCAACAAGGTGTAGTCGCTGGGGTAGTCCACGGTGAGGCGCAGCGCGGCTACGGCGGGTGGCACGGCCAGCGCCAGGGTTTCGAGCCGGAACAAGCTGGGGTGGCGGCGCAGGTAGGGCGTCACGTGCTCGCGCTCGTCGGGCTGCCGGGCGTCGGCGTGGGCGCGCCGCAGGGCCGCGGCGCTAAGCACCTCAAGGTTAGTGCCTAGTGGCAAGCCGGTTGTGTGCGTGTAATCGGCCCCGGTGGCCAGGTGATGAGCCACTGCGGCATCCAGAAAAGCCGGGTCGATGGCCGGGTTGTCGGCGGTGAGGCGCACCACGGTCGCAAACGGGCCCGCCTGCGCCAGTGCCCCCGCAAAGCGGCCCAGCACGTCCTGCTCGTCGCCCCGAAATACGCCCGCCCCCAGCCGCCCCGCCAGCGCCGCCAGCGGGTCGTCGAGCGGCTGCGTGGTAGTGGCTACCATCACCGCACTCACCGTAGCCGCCCGCCGCGCCCGCCCCACCACGTGGCCCAAAATGGTGTGCTCGTTGCCCTGGGCCGACAGCGGCAGGGGCAGCCGCGACTTGCCCGGCAGCCGCGATGACCCCAGGCGCGCTTGGATAAGTGCTAGTACCATAGTGAGTTATGGATTTAGAATTTGCGCAAAGTTGTTAACCAAGCTTTCACGCAGTGTCTCGTGGTGTTAAACCGCAGTGTTCCGCAGTGTTTTAATCGTTAGCACTGCGAGACACCGCGGTTTAACACCGCGAAACACTGCGTGAAAAATTGAATGACAATCATGCGTAAGTCCTCGAATTATGAATGGGTATGAATTCATAATTCCCCCTAGCGGATGGTCCAGCCGCCGTCTACCACCAGGTTGTGGCCCGTCACGAAGTTGGCCGCGGCCGAGCTCAGGAACACGAACGCCCCGGCCAAATCCTGCGGCTCGCCCACCCGCTCCAGTGGAATGCGCCGCCGCAGCTCGCCCTCAAACTCCGCTTCCGCCCGCACCGCGTCGGCCGGAAAGGCCCCCGGCGACACGCAATTGACTTGAATATTTTCGGGGCCTAGATAGGAAGCAAAGTACTTGGTTAGCTGAATGATAGCCGCTTTGCCTGCGCCGTAGTGGGGCGGGTTCAGGAACTGCGGGTGCGCGTCGTAGGCCGCAAAATCGGGGGCTACCACGCCGTACATGGAGGCAACGTTGATGACCTTGCCGGCCCCGCGCTCGCGCAGGTAGGGCAGCACTTCGCGCAGGCAGCGGTAGGCCGTGCCCACCGAGCC
>CAXTFI010000009.1:0-42447 GCA_964243255.1 uncultured Hymenobacter sp. | reverse complement strand
CGTTGAAACAGATTGGTGTAAAATTATTATTCAAAATAAATTAACTGATAGCTAGCATATTACCAAGGGTTGTGCAACCCCCGCAACTGGTATCGCACCGCCTCGTTGCCGCTCTTTGCTGCCGTACTAAACCAACCCAAATTGTATGGCCGCCCGCATCATCACCCCCGAAGACTTACAGGAGTTCAAGCAGGAGCTATTCCAGGAGCTACACAAGCTGCTGGCAAACGCCCCGGCCGCTGGTTTGCAGAAGAAGTGGCTCAAGTCGCCGGAAGTGCGCGAGCTGCTCAGCATTTCGCCTGGCACCCTCCAGAACCTGCGCGTCAACGGCACGCTGCCCTACACTAAAATCGGCGGCGTGGTCTACTACGAGTCGGCCGACATCCTGGGAATGCTGGAAAAGAACCGCACCCAGCCAGCGGGCAAGTAGGAGGGAGGCCGCACCATGGCTCTGCCCACCACCCACGCCCTCATTCCGGCCGCCGTACGCTTCGACGTGGCCTTGCCTCCTGGTGCTCGATTGCTCTTTGGCGAAATCACGGCTCTCTGTGCCCAGCGCGGCTACTGTTGGGCCACCAACGACTACTTAGCCGGCCTCTACCAAGTACGCCGGGCCACTATTTCCACCTGGGTGCAGCAGCTGGCCGAGCGCGGCTACCTGCTCATTTCCCTCGACCAGGCCCGCGGCAACCACCGCCAGCTCCGCCCGGCTCCCGACTTGGCCACGACATTACCCTCGTACGCTCTACCGCAAACCCTGGGCGGCGAAACCGTACGACCCCTTCCGCCCAACCGTACGACCTTCCCCGAAATTTCCTTCACCGAATTGGAAGCACTCCTACTAGGTAAAAAGAATGATAAAAGAGAATGGGAGGGAGAAGAGCCGCGCACCCTCGAATCTCAAGTTTCAGTTAAGCTGAGCCCTGGCGGCGCGGTTCCGGCCCCCAATCCCCCCGTTGCGCGGCCCCCCCTTTCCCCGGAGCCCACCCCAACTCCCAGCCTCGGCTTCCAGCGCCCCACGCTAGCTCAGGTTACTGACTTTTTCGCCCAGCAGCCAACTGCAGCCGGCGGCCTGGCCACCCCGGCCGAAGCCACCCGCTTTTTCAACTACTACCAGGCCAACGGTTGGCGCATTGGCCGCCATGCCATGGCCGACTGGCCCGCCGCAGCCCGCAATTGGCTGCTCAATACCGAGCGCTTCAACGCCCCCGTGCCGCGTCCCGCTCCGGCCGCCAACCGTCTCCACTCCGGCGGTTCCAAGGACTACACCGAACCTCTGTAAACCTCCCGCCCATGTCCGATTCTCACCCAGCTGCGCCGCAATGGCCGCAATTTCTCGCCCAGTTTGGCGCGGCCACGCCCGGTTTCCAGCTCGATGAGCACAACGAGCCCGTGTACCGCCGCCTGCTGGCCTATTTCACCGCCAATCTTGCCGCTTGCACCAGCTATAACCTGAACCCGGCCAAAGGCATCCTGCTATTGGGCCCGGTGGGTTGCGGCAAAACGGCGGCTATGCGCTATTTCGAGCGCCTGGCTTCGCCACCCTACCGCCTGTTGCCTGCCCGCGACGTGGCCCGTCGCTTCCTCACCGAAGGCTTCGCCGTACTTAACCACTTCGGGGCCGATTCCTACGGCCACCGCCACTACGGCGGAGCCTACGGAGCCGACCCCCGTCACCCCATGGCCTACTGCTTCGATGACCTGGGCGTGGAGCAGAACGCCCGCCTCTACGGCAACGAGTGCAACGTGCTGGCCGAAATCCTGCTTGACCGCTACGACCAGTTCGTGCGCTACCAGATGCGCACCCACCTCACCACCAACCTCAACGCCACCGAGCTGGAAACCCTCTACGGCGACCGGCTCCGCAGCCGCCTGCGCGAGATGTGCAACGTGGTCAGCTTCCCCGCCGCTGCCCCCGACCGCCGCCGCTGAAGTGCTGCCTGACTACCCTGGCGAGGTGGCCACGCTCACCGCCCAGGACCTTTTTTTTATAAAAAAAGCAATTCGCTATTTCACCACTTCATTATTTCACCGTATGCCCATTACCCCTAATCCCAGCCAGAAAACCGCCTTTCAGTGCCAGTACTGAACTCGGGGGCGTCGCCTCATCTGCCGCCAGCAGGACAATGACCACAAGGCCCGCTCATTCGCCCAAAGGCTGCAAATCGTGCTGGCTGTGGCCCCGCCGACCTGCCACTCGACCCACTACTGGATTGAGGTGTACCAGGGGCATGCTAGCTGATTTCGCTGGTAATCTTACCAAAGCAAACAAGGGCCGCTCCGGTAGGAGCGGCCCTTGTTCATTAGACTGGCAATGGAAGTGTGCGGCTTCGCTATTCTCCCAGTGCAGAAATTGGCATTGGGTTAACCATGAACTCGTCCAGTGTTGGTCCCTCTGAACCAGGGTTAGGTGCCAGCCACACTTCAAAGCTTTCGTAAAATTTGAGGTGCAACAGGTTGTCGTCCGGAATATGCGTGTTTCCTGGAGGAAAGAAGCGGTATTGAAAAACGGCTTTGTTCTGACCTGAAAAATCCAGTTCCGGTAACATTGGTGCGAATTTCTGTACGAACTCTCCCGAAGCGTCAGGTCTCATGTCGGCCATCAGCAAATGCTCCGACATGATGCCTAATGCCCGCGGCCAAGGCTTTTTGTACTGGTGAAAAAACAGGGCGTACCCCATCTTTCGCAGCATGCGGTCTATCCGTTTTCGGTCAACATCGAAAGCAACAGTGGGTGTGATGGATTCGCCTTCTTTCCCCACGTATACGCGCTGAGCGTTTCCAACGGTCTGGGCGAGCAGCGGGGCGTTGCGCTCCAAAGACCGTTTACCCTTATCCATAAAATGTTCGGCAGCCACGGCGTTATTGCCGATGAACATCATGATGATGTTGCGGATGTATTCGTCATCGTCCGACGTATCTTGGTTGTGCTCAGTGCACGAGGGCACCGTAATCAGATTCACTCGCAGCTTCGCATCGTCGGGGAAGAAGGATTGCGGTGGGACGTGTTCCCGAGACGTTTTCGGCTGGCCGCAGAAATAACACGTCTTGCCTGTGCGAGGCGAGGAAGCCGCCGCTGGCGGCGGAGTTGCCGTCGGGTCCGACGGGGAAGTGGGTGGTACGGGTTTTGTACGCATAAAAAAGAGGTGGTTGTTTGGATAGTAGTTATCCAGAGATTATTCGCTCTCCCTGCCTGCTGGCTGAAAGAGTTGCGGTGGGCTGGTATTCAAGCTTTCGTAGTGGACACCATGGATAAATACGTTAGCCAACCTGTCGACTCGTAATTGAAGAGAAATTATTTTTTCAACCCCCCAATAGTATTTCCCCTTAAAAGGGTGAATAATTGGCTACTTGGCGGCACCAACCAACTTTCGTGCTCAGCCATATTGGACTCTTTGGCAACGTGGCCTGCCGATTCTTAAGCTGGTAGTTTCGCTCTCTGGCACGTGTCCGTTCGAACCAAATCAATGTTTTTGTACCCAACGTCGCCGTGAAATCGGTACTTTTAACCTTGCAGCGCTCGGAACCCCACTGCGCTCCATTCATCTGCCCTTGCCGTTTTCGCCATGTCCAAGAAGCTCAAATCGTTGCCTGCCTATTTCCTTTCGCTAACGCTGGAAAATGTCCGCAGCTTTGGTACTGCTCAAACCATCTCCTTTGCACGGCCAGACGGCAGCCCGGCTCAGTGGACAATTATTCTAGGCAACAACGGCGTGGGGAAAACCACGATTTTAAAGGCACTGGCGATGTTGCGTCCGGCCTCTGATTCCTTTAACAGTGACCGTTGGATGCCTAGTGTAGCCGAAGTTTCGTGGCGTTACAAGTGGCCTTTCTTGCGAGGCAATGGTGAGCGTAAAGCTAACTTGGCCTGTTCTGTGAGCATCGGTTCAGATTTGGATAAGGAAACGTCTGAACCAGTTCCGCCGCATTCACTCACGCTGCAAACCACTGGCCATTCAAAAAACAAAAGCGGGACAGGTTTCTCTCATGCTTCTGTCAAGTGGAATAACCCTGGGAGCCTTATTTGCTACGGCTATGGTGCGGGCCGCACCATCGGCACCTCCACGCTGAGTGAATCCGCCGACAAGACCGACACTTGCCTCAGTCTCTTCGACGACCGGGCGAATCTGCTCAATCCAGAAGAGTGGTTCTTGCAACTCGATTACACTACCTCCAAGACCAAAGGGGACGCCCAACGCCCAACCCTATATCTGGAACGCGTCAAACAGGCGCTGCTAGCGGTGCTACCAGAAGTTGAAGATATACGGGTGACCACCGGGGAGCAATTCCAGCAACGTCTAGAGCTAAAGTCGCCTTATGGCTGGATACGACTGTCAGATATGAGCCTGGGTTACCAAACGCTGGTGGTGTGGCTGGTAGACTTTGCCAGTAAGCTCTTCCTGCGTTATCCCGATAGCGACAATCCACTAGCTGAGCCAGCTGTGGTGCTCATTGATGAAATTGACCTGCACCTGCACCCGGAATGGCAGCGTCGACTCATTGGCTTCCTCAGCGAGACTTTCCCCCAAACCCAGTTCATTGCCACGGCACACAGTCCGCTAGTGGTACAGGCCGCCGGCGACCAAGCCGCCAACGTGGTGCTTATCCAGCGCGAAGGCGACCACGCAGTGGTGCGCAACGAAACCGAAGTAATTCAAGGCTGGCGCATCGACCAAATCCTGACCAGTGAACTGTTTGGCCTGGAAACAACCCGCTCCCCTAAAACCGAAACCCTGCTTCAGGAAAGGGTCAACCTGCTGTCGAAAACCAAGCTGACTTCGGCCGACAAACAGCGCCTCGACTTGGTGGAAACGGACCTGCAAAAGCTGCCCGTGGGAAATTCGGCCGGCGAAGTCCGGGCCGACTCGGTGCTGCGCGAGCTGGCCAGCAAGCTAGGGAAAGAAGACTTGTTGAAATAGGGGAGGGACATGATTCGCATCATCAAAAGTACCCCGCCCCCGGTTCAGCTTACCACCGCTGGCACAGCCCACCGCACCCAGCTCGAAGCCGAATACGATACGAACCCCGCCGCCTATCAAAACGGCGGAACCGGCAAACTCGCTGTGCGTTCCGACATCTACGGTCATGCCAGCGTGAAAGCGCAGCTGATGCAGGACCAGTACGAAAAATGCTGCTACTGCGAGGCCCGTTTCACGGCCAATGGCTACGGCGACGTGGAGCATTTTCGCCCAAAGGCCGGCTACCAGCAGCGCACTACTGACAAGCTGCAAAAGCCCGGCTACTATTGGCTGGCGTACGATTGGAACAACCTATTTTTCTCCTGCCAAATCTGTAATCAGAAGCATAAGAAAAACCATTTCCCTCTCGTCAACGACCCCGCTGGCCGCGCCCACAATCACCACGATGACGTAACCCAGGAACAGCCCCTGCTGCCCGACCTAGCCCGCGAGGACCCTGCCCAAAGCCTCACCTTCCGTGCCGAAGTGGCCTTTGGTACCGATGCCAGGGGCAAAAAAGCCATTACCATCTATGGCCTGAACCGTTTGAAAATCGTGGATGCCCGTCGGGAACATCTGGAGAAAGTGAAGCTCAACCGGTTCCTTGCCGCCCTCGACCTGTCCATCATGTTGCCACCCGAGCTGGCCACCACCCTTCAAACGCTGCAAATGACCAAGGCAGAGGCGCAGCATCTCATCGATACGGCTCGTCAGTTCCTCGCCCAGGCCGCCGGCAACGCCGCGCCGTATGCTGGCATGGTGCGAGCCGCTTTCCCCGCGCTGCCTCGTTGAGGGCGGTTCGTCCTTCCGTATGAGATACCTCGTTGCCCCTGAACACCGCCACGCCGCTGGCATCTACTGTATTGAAAATATTGTTAACCAGAAGCGCTACATCGGCTCCGCGAAAAAGATTCGGTTGCGCTTCAGCAAGCATAAGTTTGAACTAGAATCGAACCGGCACCCCAACCAACACCTATTAAGCGCCTACCAAAAATATGGCGCTCAGAACTTCTGTTTTTCTCTCCTAGCAGTACTCAAACCCGAAGGCGACGAGTTAGAAAAGGATTTTTTCAGCCGTCTGCTCGCCCTGGAAAATGAGTTTATTAACCGGTATAGAGTCAACGAGAAAGAGTTTGGTTACAACATCCGCCTTTGTGCTGAATCCAACCGCGGCATCACTCATGCCGCTGATGCCCTGACGCGGGTGAAGGGCAAAAAGCTTTCTGCCATCACTCGGCAGAAAATGTCGGCCACTCGCCAAGGAGATAAGCATCCGAGTGCAACAATTACCACTGAGCAGGCTGCCGAAATTAAAATATTACTGGCGTTGGAATTCCGCAATGTCAATGTTGCGGCGTATTTCAACGTCAAGAAATCCATTGTCAACGACATCAAAAACGGCGGGGCGTGGCCGCATGTTGAAGTGCCACCAGCTGCCGTAGAAGCGTACGTTGTACCCCGCTTTTTTAGTCAAAATCAAAGCCGATTGAACCCGGCCGACGTGAAAAAGGTGAAATACCTCTTAGCGCAAGGCCTAGCCCGACCTGTCATTGCCACTTATCTCAATATTGCGCCCCACCGCGTAGCAAGCATTAAAAGCGGCAAGACTTCAGCCCATGTGCAGCTTTCATCTGCCGACATCGCTCAGTATGAGCGCCTCATGCCCCTTGCGGAATTGGCCGTGGCCGAGCAGCTGCATAAGAGCCTTCGTGCGCCACGTCATAGCCCGCGAGGCAGCCAGAATAAGCTGGCTAAAGTTACCGAACAGGAAGTGTTACAAATAAAGGGCTTGCTATTAGATGGTACCGCAGTACGAGAAGTTGCAACTCAGTTCGGGGTATCTGCAGATTGTATTTATAAAATCAAATCCGGCGATAACTGGGCCTATCTAACTGGGTTCGAATTGCGCCGTCCTGGGCCAGCCAAAGGTCCTGCCCACCCCAACTTCAAGCATTCCGATGAGGTGGTGCAGCAAATTGTAGCCCTCACCGCGCAAGGCAAAACTACCAAGGAAGTTACTGAACAACTTTTCCTTGAAAAAACCTTCGTCAACCGCGTAAAGTCAGGCAAATTAAGAAATGAAATTACACAGGAAATTTCTTGAAATGAAGTAGTGGCTATTAGCAGAATCACCTGTGCATCATGGCAATGATAGAGCACCCAAATCTAGCTATTGCGGAAACCGAAGGAGGCATAAAGTGCATACTTATCGGAAGCAAACGACAAACTCGTTAGCAAGAAATCATCATACAAGCCGGGGTTAACCGATGTATCGCACCGTAGCCGAATAGAAAGCCAAAATGGACCCTGTGCCGGTGGCACCTGAAGTTGGATGGTCTTCTGGTTGCTGTCTGCCGAAGTGAGTCGCTCTTCGGCTATCACACGCTCCACTGAATGATAAGGCTGAACGGGGTCCAACTCGTAAATAGTTACCGTGACTTGGTGCCCCAAATAGCCGGTGTAAGTCTCAACTTGCTCCGTGTTTAACGTGAGCTCAAACGGAAGCTCTTCAGACGAAGTAGCATCACTACGAAAGACCGTAATTGGCAATTCAGTGCCCAACCCGTTGTAAGCAGCATTACCGAAGATGCCAGGCTCATCACCGAGGTGAATCCTGCCCTGCCAAATGTTCTCTTGTTGTGGGTTGGTAGCCATAGCACGCATACAGTTGAGAAATTAACTCAGTGGTGAGTTGGTCAAATATATAGTTTGAGAAGTATAAATCAACTTACGCATTGAGTCCTTCCAGTTGCAAAACGGGGGCGTATCCCCAAAAATTTATATTGCCGAAAACTATAATGTGTAATGTTTATATAGTATAGCCATTCTAGCTGGTGAGATTTATATCTGAGCTATTGATTTTTCCTCCACATCTTGCATCTGTTTACCTTACTCGCCTTTTCTACCCGTTTCTTCCATGTCTATATTTCTAGTCATTCTGTTAGGAATAGCTGTGGCTTTGCTGTTAATGCAAAGCAGAACAATCAAGACCAAAGAGGCTGCTTTAACCCAAGCGCAGACCACTGCCGAACAATCGACCGTTGCTGCTCAGGTCCGGGAAGCGCAACTTCAGCGCGACCTGGAGCAAATTAGCCAATACCGCGTCATCCCAGATGCCAAGCAACACGCCCACCAAATGCGTGTCGCCGCTGAGGCTGAAGCTGCTGCCCTGCTTACCCGGACCCAGGGTGAAGCGATTGGCCTACGCGCGGCCGCGGCCGAAGAACTCAGGCAGGCCCGAGTAGATGGCAAAGACATGCGTTACCAAGCCAGCGTAAAAGCTCGCACCTTAAAAACGAAGGCCGACGGCGGAATGGGAGAAATATCAGTTGGAAAATGCTCCTACTGAAGTGGAAGCGGACGAATTGGAAACCTGACTCGACTCTGTAGCTCCAGTCCTCAAATAAACGGCCTGCCAATCATTGGCGAGTGCCAGTTTCTAAATTCCTGCCCTCCCTTATATCATGGCCTCCCCCCAGCTTGTTTATTGTGTCGAAGATATTTTTGGCCAATGCCTGCATGATTACGAAGTAGAAAAATTCCGTATTGCCGCCTATCAAAGGGGGTATAAGTGGGAGTCCGAAGTCGACAAGCTGCTATCGGATTTACACGAGGCTTTTGGCTCGGTAGGGCGCGCAACGGTTCGAGGCGAGTATTACCTACAGTACGTCACCTTAAAGAAGCAGGCGGGTGCGGATGGCACTCCGTCAGTTCTGGACGTCATCGATGGTCAGCAACGCCTGACCACTCTTTCTTTGTTTTTTGCCGTTTTAGGTCACGTGTCTTCCCTCCAAACTGGCTTTACTGAATGGCGCTTGGAGTACGCTGTGCGGGAAAATTTCCTGGAGGAGTTCGTCTACGCCGGCCATGTGGAAAAGCTGTTGCTGTCCGTGACCGACGAGCGCAAAGCCTGGCCGGAATTCGTAGCCCAACATCCCGCCTACGACCGCCAAGACGTTTGGTATCTGTTCAAAGCGGCCCGAAAAATACGTGACTTCTTTTCTCAAGAAGAAAAAAGGGGCTTGGTTTTAGCTGACTTCGGCAACTACGTGGCAGGCCGGGTGATGCTCATCGTCAACCTAGTAGAAGGGCGAGTATCGAGCGAAAAGGTTTTTCGCAACCTAAACAGCATCAAAGTAGAGCTTACCGAAACGGAGTTGCTGAAGGGCTTGCTGCTAACTAAAGTAGCCCGGGAGCCGGGCAATAGCCATCATACTCCAACGCCACGTGAAGTGGTGGAAATCCGTAGTTCAATGGGGCGGCAATGGGACGAAATGGCCCGCTGGTTGAACCGGCCGGCCGTAGCCGGATTTTTCAAGCCGGCCGGCTTGGCAGCCGAGCCCGGCATCAGCCTTTTCCCGCTCTTGCGACTTGTAGCCTTACACGACGGATATTCCGACGCGGGAAGCCCGGTTGCTGATGGGCGATATCCTGTGTTCAAGTACCTGCAAAAAAGCATTCGGAACGGTCGGCCCGCCGCCGATTATTTTGACCGTCTGCGTCTGCTGTTTGCTTTGTTGCGAGATTGGTACGAGCGGCCCGAAACGCATAACCTGCTTGGTTTCCTCCTCTTCAGCAAAGGGCAGGGCAACAAGCCCCAGCTGCTGCGAAAAATCACTGATGAGGCTTGGCTTACAGATGTTGACATAGAGGCTGACCTACGAGAGCAGATAAGTAAGCTTGACTGTCTGGGACCTGACCCGATTGACTTACGCTACGGCCAAAACGACGCCGCTATCCACGACCTACTGCTGTTGGTCAACGTGTTTCCCAAACGACCCCAGCAAACAGCGCCAATCAAATTCGACTTTGCCCGTTTCGGCAGTGGCTCTTGGAGCCTGGAGCATATCTTTCCTCAAAACCCTGAGCTGAACAAAGTGCGGGCGCTAGGTAAGCCCGACCAGTTGCTGGTACTGCAGTTAGTTGAGCCAGCGCACCAAAAAACCGTGCGAAAACTATTGGCGCAAAAAGGACCAGCGAGTGACCAGGAAAAGGAGCAGTTTAAAGAAAGTCTCAAGCTTGACCGTTTGCTATTGCACGGTGCCGGCAACTTGGCCTTGCTAGAACGGGGGCAAAACAGCTCACTCAACAACGCTTTGTTTGACGAGAAGCGCCGCCGCATCGTGGAGTTGATAAGCAGAGGGGAATTCGTGCCGCCCCATACGTTCAATCTTTTCAGCCGCTTGCTCCTCGCTACGGGCTCGAAATCTACCTCCTTATGGGCCAAAGAAGACATGCAGGCCCATAGTTCGCACATGAGCAAAGAGTGGAGCCGCCTTGTCAATCACTTTAAGCCGTTGCCGCAATGAAATCGGGAAGTTACACGCTGCATGAGTTGTTTGCTGGCCGAGATATCGAACAACTATTAGTGCCGGAAATCCAGCGCGACTACGTCTGGGGCCCAGAGCAAATAAAACTACTGCTGGAAGACCTGCGCCAAGCTGCTCATAGCTGGGAGATAGATGCAGCCCTGCCACTTGTACCCGGTATAGATGCCGAGGTGTACCAGTCGTTCCGGGAGTATTACGCGCGGCAGGTGCATGGCCACGGCATCGGCTTTATTTATGCCTACCAAGATGTGGCCTACCCGGGTAAAGCATTGCTTATCGACGGCCAGCAGCGTCTAACTACGCTTTACCTGCTTCTGCTTGCCCTGGCCATGCGTTCGGGGAAGGATAGTGAACCTTGCCAGCACTTTAAAAACTTCTATCTGTGGCAAGGCAGGGCAAAAATTGATTACCGCGTGCGAGAAGCCGCCCACGCCTTTTTGCAGCGGTTTATCGATTTTGTACTCAAAGGGGGTCAACCTCAATTTGTAAAGCAGCAGTACTGGTATTTCGCTGAATACGATGACGACCTCACCATCCGAAATGTGGCTGTCAACTATACATTTTTGGTTGATAAGCTGGCCTTGCCCGATTATCATTCACTGAGCTACCAGTATTTGCGCGACTTCGTGCAATTCCAGTACTTCGACACCAACCTCAGTACGCAGGGAGAAGAGCTGTACTTGTCTCTCAATTCTACGGGCCACCCAACTGAAAACAATGAAAACGTGCGGGCATTGCTGCTGGAACGGGAGGAGGCTCAGGACCGCCAGCAGTGGGGCGTGAAATGGGAGGGCTGGCAGGACTTCTTCTGGAAGCACCGCGGCCATAATCACAATGCTGACAACGGTTTCGATGAATTCTTGCGCTGGCTGTGGATTATTCGTTTGATTGAAAATGGGAAGTCGGGTGTGGCCGACCAGCTGGCTGAAAACAAGCTTGGCGTTTGGGAGCTGGCTGAAGATGCGGCCGTGCGCATGGTCGATGTAGAACGGCTCTTTGAAGTCGTGGTGCACATAAGTGAGGAGTTGCCTGAAGCTTCGCTGTTCTTTGGCGTCGAATGGCTAAAAGCTGGCGGTACAACCCGCGCACGCCTAAGCCAGGGCGATGCGTTTCGCCTTTTGCCCGTGTTACGCTACTGCCTGTCTCGTCCAGTAGGAACGCGTCCTTCAGTGCCCATGCTATACCGTTTGGCCCGATACTTCTACAATATCTCCCGAACTGGAAGCGTCGTGGCCAAAAACACGTCCACGTATTTGCTGCCGGCAATTCGACTGGCCGCCAACCTGGCCGCAACGTCCGAAGACATTATTTTCCTGCTGGACTTACCCATCGCCAGCGCCACCCACGACCGGGCGATAATACCGGCCGAAGAATTATGGAAGCTGCGCCAGTACCGCAATCCACCTGCTAACGCGAGCCGTGAGCAATTAGAAAACCTGGTTTGGGCACTGGAAGATGATGATTGGAACCAAGGCGAAATCAGCCATTTGTTTTCCGAAGTCAATTTAACTGCCCTGTCGCCGGTGGCGCTGGCAATGGAACGGTTAACGGACGTTAGCCAGGCTTACTTCCAACTGTTCCCCGCTACCAATGCGGATTCCGTCGCTCGAAACAAAAATCAGCGGCTGCTGCAGTCGGTACTGCTGAACTACGGCCCCTACTGGCAGGAAGTATCGCCTTGGTACTATGTGAACTGTGCATTCAATAGATGGCACTCAACCGTACGCAAAACAGAATTTCAAACATTCTTCGCCGAGTTCGTTACCGCTTCCGTTTCATTAGACACCTTTTATCATGAGCAGAAGCAGAATTTCTTTGCCGGTCGTACGGTAGAACAGCTACGCGGCACCCGCGTCGTACGTGAGCAGCTATTCATTCTGGCAGCCCTGTTTTACCAACTCGACCCGCAGCACGGTCTGTCAGCCGGTATCTGGCGTTGCGGCCACCGCATTGGGTACAAAAGCAAAGATGAAGACCAGAACAGCTACCCCTTTTTCACGGAGGATATTTGCTTTGTCAACGCCCAAACCTACCCCTACAAAGACAGTAGCGTAATGACGGTGGTTGATGCTTTGGCGCAAGCATCGGGAGCAGACCCATACACTGGCGTGGAGGCCCTGGTGTCCAAGTTGCTTTTGACTTTGTAAAAGCTGGTAAGAATCGCCTTATTACGTCATTGATTTGGCTTTCATAAAGCCGCCAAAATAGTAGAAAGATATAGCGTTAATGCCAGCGGATATCATTACCCAACAATAGATTAAGTACTTATGCCAACACAATTATATGCCTGGGAGCGGATATGGCTGCCTGTAGAATTGGACCATAGCGAAATTGATTCTCTATATCCCCTCGACAGAACAGGCTATTTAGATAATCACCGCTTTGGTCGAGGCTTGGTTCAGGAATCCATCGGGCATCCGCTACGCGAATTGGCGGAGCAGGGCCGGTGTTTGGTTCTATTAGGCGAACCCGGCATGGGTAAATCCCACGAGTGGAAACAACAGGAACGAGTTAACGCTGCTAACACTCAGCATGTGTTTTTCAACTTGGGTGGCTTCAGCTCAGAGGAAGCACTTAGGACTGCAGTGCACGAGCATCCAGCGGTGCAGCAATGGATAGCCGACGATACCTCCACCTTGTGGCTCTGGCTCGATAGCCTAGATGAGGGCTTATTGCGAATTGATGTTCTGAAGGATACGCTGCTACGTGTAATGGCAACCTTGCCTTGTAGCCGGCTGGCCCTTCGTGTATTGTGCCGTAACGCAGTTTGGCCCGTGGGCTTTAGCGAGCAGTTGCAGCAGGTACTGGGCCAAAACCAGACCCCACTGCCGTCTGTAGAATTCCGCCTGCTGGCCCCACTCAGCCAGGCGCAGGTGCGCCAGGCGGCCGAGCAGGAATTTAGCAAAGAGCAGGCAGAGGAGTTCCTGACAGCCGTTGATGCCGCCAATGCTGTGCCACTGGCGGTGCGGCCTGTTACCCTGGCCTTGCTCCTGAATCTGTTCCGCCGTTTTGGTGCCAACTTCGGTGGAGCTGGCGTAGCCAGCCGGGCTGAATTATACTACCAGGGCTGCTTGCTACTGTGCGAAAAGCCCGACAAAGACCGCCCCGAAAAAGACCGTAAGGAGCCGCGCAGCCGTCTATTGCTGGCGGGCCACGTTGCCCTGCTCACCGTGCTGGGGAACCGCCGTGTCATTCGCACGGAAGCGGCGGCTGGCAGTCTGCTCGAGACTGAGTTAGAGCCCTACGACGTCGGGGGGGGGCGGCTAGCTGGCCCTGAGGGTACTTCCGTGGATGTTACCCAGGCCAACCTGCGCGACTTATGGACCAATACTTCCCTCTTCGTCGCCGCTGGAGCTGGCCGAGTTACGTGGGCCCACCAGTCATATGCCGAGTTCCTCGCCGCATGGTACCTGAACCTGGTTGGCATGTCCACTGCCCAATTGCGCCCCATATTCCGTTCTGCTGCCGACCCAACCGGTGGTATCGTTCCCGCTTTGCAGGAAACGGCGGCCTGGCTAGCAGCACTTAACCCAACTTTCTGGGACGAGCTGGTCAACCTGGACCCACTGGCATTACTACAGGCCGACCTGCGCGTGTTTACTCCCCAGCAGCGGTACAAGCTCGTGGACCGAATGTTGGCTTGGCATCAGGATGTGGCGTATGTTAAATACACCAACCGGGATTTTCTGCAGTACTTAAACCATCCACAGCTTAGCGCTCAACTAGCACCCGTTTTGGCTGATGCCGCAACACCGATTGCCGTAGCCCGCTTCGTGTATGACCTGGTGGAAATATGCCAACTTACCGCCTTGCAGGGGACATTAGTGCACCAATGCCTGGACCCCAATTTCCCGTTCCGGCTGCGCATCTATGCGCTAGAAGCCCTCGCGAGTTTTGCTGACCCCACCGTAAATCAACAGCTGCGGCCTCTGCTCCAAGCTATACCAGACGAGGATGTGCAGGACGAATTCCGAGGCCACCTATTGGCTTTGCTCTGGCCAACTCATATATCCGCCGATGAGCTGTTTCCCCTGCTCACTCCCCGCAAGAAGACTAATCTTTATGGTGCCTACCACACGTTCCTAGAGTCCTTAAAGCACGAAGCCTTTATCCTGAGTCCAGAATCAGTTCTGGATGCCCTGACATGGCTGAACGATAATCTAAAAGCGTTGGACCGGAACGGGTGGCTGCAAGAGCGCATTGGGCAGGTCGATAAGCTGTTGTTCGCGCAGGCCTGGCAATTGCTCGACCATCCCGGCATTGCAGAACTGCTGGCCGTGCTCTATACCGCCGCCGTCAAACGGCATTACGACCTGCTTATTCCCGACGAAGCAGCCCCACGCTTGGTCATATTGCGCCAGCTTTTGCAACGCACCGACCTGCCTGCAGCGTCGCAGGTCACCCGTGGGCAGCGCCCCGCAAATCTTGTGCGCATCACCGATTGGGAGGCCCTGCTTCTGCTGTTCGACGAGGATATATCTGATGACGCTCGCAACTGGCTAGCCGATGTCTGTGGCTGGCTACTGTGGGATACGGTGCACCCAGAGCTACTGCCAGAACTTAGCCCACAATTTGTTACGCGCTTCGGCGAAATATACGAGCTGGCCGTTCGCTACCCGCTCGTTCTTCCGTTGCTAAAACATTGGTGGGATGCCCGGGAAGTGGGTGAGCCTTACGCCGTTCAGGAACGAGAGCGGCTGGCGGAAAATAAACGCGTAGGCCACCGGGAATTTCGCAAGCGACAGCGCCACCGGATTGCAAGACGCAATTCAGCTCGTATCCGAGGTGGCAATGTGCTACTGCGCAAAGCCCTGTCTGGTTCGACAGAGGATTGGAACAGCCTGCAGAACTATTATGCAGACCGGTATACCCGCATTAAAAACCAAAAAAAGCCTTTCACTATTCAGCAATTCTTCAACTGGGACAAGCAGTCTGCTCAGCGCCAGCAGGAATTGCTGATACTGGCCATGCGTTGCGTCCAGTTGCTTCCACAGATACCGGTCAACTGGAATTTACCTGGCTATAACCTCACGCGAGGGGCTTGGATGGCCTATCGGTCCTTATGGCTTTGCTACGACCAGGCTACGTGGTTTGTAGAAGCATTGCCCGCTCAGTTCTGGCAAAATTGGACGAGTCTGCTACTGGAAATGAGCGGCCGTTTCGACAACGATGCCGGTATGCCACTGTTGCAGCTGGCTGCTGCCCACGTGCCTGCTGCTGTGGATGCAGCCATTATCGAGGATGCTGACGCCTATGACCATCATGATTCCATCTGGCATCAGTTCGGTAAGTTTTGTAAAGCATTGCCCAACGCAGGCTTTACAGCACAGTTACTAGAGCGTATCATCAAGGGGCAATGGCAAGAGAGACAGACCACCTATGTGCTGCTCGAAATGCTAAAACGCGACTACCTGCCGGCGTGGCAGTATGTTCCAATTTTATTGTCTCCCCCGGACAATCAGGAGCCTTCAAAAACAGCTTCTGCAGTTCTGCGGTGGTTGCTTTTCGAGCGCGAAGCTGATGCCCGTTGGTGGGCATGGTGGCAGCAGGTTACCCCCTGGCCAGATTTCGTGGCCAATATGGCAAGTGGGGCCATCCAGCGCATTTCCCCGCGCCCCGTGCCACAGCTAGCGGTACTGACAGAGCAGCAGCTTATCGAGCTAGCGCTATGGCTCACAACCACCTACAAGCTTCAAACGAGCGATGTGGACGATTGGGAGAATAATACCCGCCAGGGGCAAATGGCCGTCCTGCGCACCGCCACGGTAACCGAGCTGGCCACCCGCGGTACGGCCGATGCTTGGGCCGCCCTTCAACAAGTACAGCAACAAGTCGGTGCCGACGCCTATTGGGTACGTTTCCGCTTAGACCAGGTGCGCGAAAATCTGCGCCGCAATGCATGGCAGCCCTTGATGCCAGATGAATTGCTGCTTCTGGTTCACGAAAGCAACCGTCGCTGGATTCAAAACGGCAATGACTTGCTCGATGTACTCGAAGAATCCTTGCAGCGGCTCCAAATCAAGCTGCACGGCGAGCTGCAGGCGGCTCGGTTTCTTTGGAACCAGGAGCGTGCCGGCAAGTACAAGAAAAAGTACACCGTCCGTATCGAAAACGACCTGTCGGACTTCATACGTCTGCACTTGGCTTACGACATTCAGGAACGACAGCTGCTTATCAAACGGGAAGTAGAGGTGCGCGCTTCCGACGGAAAAGGGACAGGCCAACGCACCGACATCTACGTGGATGCCATTGGCCCAGTCGGCTTCAATGGCCAGGCCGAAATCATTACCGCCATTATCGAAGTCAAACTGAGCCGCAACGACGAAATGGATACGGGCATCCACGACCAACTACTGCCTTACCTACAAAGTCATTCTACGCGTCATGGCCTGTTTCTGGTGGGCTGGCACTTTGGGGAGCACGATACCCTCAGCCGAGCCGCTGAGTTACCGAGCAAACTGGCCCTCCTTTCCCAACAAGCTCAGCAGGCTTCATCTGGAGGCGTTTTCATCCGGGCCAGTATTCTGGATATTCGCCTGCCCAGCGACAACTCCAGGACTGTTTGACAACCAATCTATTTTATTTTTTTCTTCTGAGATTCTTAGCGGAGTTCTCCTGCTAATTCAGGCCAACTCGCCTTGTCACCCCCAACTGACTCTTTCATTTGATGACACGACACGCATTTTTAATTGGAGCCCCAGGGCCTGCTAACGCAGCAAATTTCTTGCCTGGTGTTGACTTCGATATCAAGAATTACATCCGATTCCTTGTCTCACCTAGTGGCGGCGCTTGGGAAAAACACGAAATAACGCCTCTGCTTAATCCATCCAAGCAAAAGCTTTTGGGACTACTCAAAGCTTCTGCTGCTGAATACGCGCTGATAATATTCTCTGGGCACGGCTCGACAAATACTCGCACCAAAGCGACTATGCTTGCAATTAACGAAAGCGAAACTGTTCAGTCAACACAGCTCAAAACCCCAGCTACAAAACAGTTAGTGATTCTGGATTCCTGCCGCACATTTGTTGACTCTGGTGTATCAGGATTTTTAGGCGAGGAACTGCGCAATTTTCCGTCTCCTCTCCCTCTTCAGCAAGCGCGACAACTATTCGCCTCGCAATTGCAAAAATGCCCAGATGGTCGTGTGGTCTGCTATTCTTGCTTGGAAGGCGAAGGGGCCACGGACTCAAACGATGGGGGATACTTCACTACGTCACTACTGGACATGGCCAAACGTTGGATTGATAAACAAGGTGCAGACCAAATTCTGCCTATTCAATCGGCTGTAATAGCGGCCAAGTTGCATATCAAAAAGTATTTGGTACCTGTGCAAAACCCGGAAATAAGGGCTACTGAAGCAGGTAAATTGTTTTTCCCATTTGCTTTGCGGGCACCTGTCCAAATACTCTAGTATGCTTCATAATAGCATGTGACAGCCTTTCAGTACATTCTGCCAGCTATGGAATCTGAAACCCCAATTCACCTTTCTACCTCCGCTGAACTAGCGGCCTTCCTCGATACTAACTGCCACTTCTGGAGCACCATTTATGGCCGGGATTTAAAAGAAGAGCTACGGGCCGCTGTTCATCCAACCGAACTGGCACAATTGCTTCAATGGGAGCAGACCGCGCTGAGCTTTTGGTTCAAAGACGGTCAGGCCCAACCCGAGTGGACGTGGACCAATAACGAAGGCCAAACCGTTGGTGCGCCTATGGTATATGCGCTGCCGCCGGAAGCTCTCGACTATTATCAGCAGCGCTACAATCAGTCACCCAACCTGTACCTGAAAGCACGCTATGCCCTCATTTTGTCGAGTGTTCCAAAACCAAGCCCCTACGCTCGCTTAGCCTCAGCAGCTCACACCCACTTACTCGCCGCCCTAGCCCTAGCTGATTGCGCCGGACGCAAAGACCGTCGGGATTGTACCGACTTGTTAGCCACTGCTTGTGATTTAGCGCTGCAAATGCGCCCGCTGCAAGCTGCCACTATTGCCGCAGTTCTTGACCGTTTCACCGGCGTAATTCCCTTCGAGAAGGAAGGCAAAACGACGTTGCTCCGGCATATTGCTCATTATGCGAAACTCTTCAGACCTGTCTTCATCACTAACGAGGTAAGCCAGGTTTGCGAAACCCTCTTCACTGATTACTTCGCTGCCGAAAATTTCAGTGGTTGCGAATACATCTGTAAGAATGCGCGCATCATCGCCCAGCGTGGCAGCCTCGACCAACGAATGTGGTATGTACACTTGGGCAAAACATATGAAGCACAAGCTGTCCAGCGTTTGTCCGATAATACCAGCCTAGTGCCTATTGAATTTTACCGCCGTGCTGCCGAGGCTTACCGCAGCGCCGGCGACGAGGCTGCTCTGGAGAAGGCCCTACTCAACATCAAGGCCCTCAAGCCCAAGTTGACATTATCGACATTCGACATCGAAATGGACCCCGACCATGCAAAAGCCCTACACGATGAGCTTGAAAAAGCCACGCAACACGTACTCGAGCATGACAGCAACGGCATCTGGAGTTACTTGTCAGCCAGCATGGAGTTTATCCCACCAGTAGCTTCCGCGCGTCAATTTTCGGAGGAGCAGGGTACTTCCCTAATGTCCATCGTTTCTATTTCCTACATCGACACCAACAAGAATACCCGCCGCCCGGTCAGTAAGGATAAAAAGAAAGAAAAGGGTAATAAAGGCAATGAGGCAGTTGCAGATGATGAACTGACGGAACTGGACCACGACGCCGCGCATTTTTATCAATTATCGATAGATGTACGTCTGGTGCTGCTGCATAAAATATTGGCGGGAGGTTACCGGGCTGGTAAACTCACCTTCGAAACACTATGTGAGTTTTTAGAGGCCCGTAGCTGGGTCACGCAGCCTCTCACCGACTACGATATTAGTGGCAATCCAATTGAATACACGTGGCGGCCCATGCTTTACCCAGGCTTTCGGGAGTTCTTTCAGCAGTTGGCCATCCTTGACAAAGGCGAAGAGAAACCCAACTTCGTTCTCTGCTTGGACTCCCTAACCGTCAAATTCGAAGGGCTGCTTCGGGAACTGCTGCAGCAGGCTGGCGCTACGACCACGGCTCCCGGTAAGCAGCAGGATTTACGTGAAATATTCGTTGAAGCAATGCTTGACACAGCCGCCGCGAAAGAGCATTTCGATGAGGACATCCGCTACTTCTTTCGATACTTGTTCATGGATAACGGTAAGAATTTGCGCAACAACATAGCCCATTGCTACTATCATCGTCCTGCGCAGTATTCTCTCGATAAAATGATTCTGCTACTTTGTGCTCTGCTCCGGATAGCTGCATTTCGCTTTGCAACAGCTGATGAGTCCACCTCCAACTAACACGGCCATCTACCAATATTCCCGATAAACAAAAGCGCCCGGCCTTAAGGTCGGGCGCTTTTGTTTATCTAAAGTAACCAGAAATCAACCTGTCAACAGTTACCAACTAAGCAAAATCAGTTTAGGTAGCCTGAACATAATAGAAGGGTTGAATTTCGCTAGGTATTTGGAGTTCGTTTCTTCTCCTTCCGAACGCCCTTAAACGGTTTTCCGTCCTGCTTCACGTCCATGAAGCGCCCGGTTTCCGTGTCACGCTTCACGAACTGCTCCGTTACGGGGTTGAACGTTTGCGAGCGTTTGCGCACGGCCCCTTTGCGGGCACCGTCGCCAATTGGTGGGTTGGTTGCCATCGGTGTAGTGCTGAATGATTTGCAGAAAGTTACGGCTTATTGCACGTGCCGCGCCAGCAAATAACCGTCTGGCTTTAGTCGAGCACGGTGTTGGCCGGCAGCACCACGCCGCCGTTGCCATCGGGTATCATCACCGCCAGCAGCACTTCTTCGCCGGGCGTGCTCTGGTTGAGCTTGTCGAGTAGCACTTCCTGCCCGGAATTCTCCCACAACGAGTGCATTAGGATAGTTTGGGTGCTCAAATCCACGTTATACACGCGGTTCAGTTCGTTGATGACCTCGGCGGCATCGTCGCCGGCCCCGATGGCATCCATCAGCCGCTGCGCGTACCCGCGGGCTTTGCGGTCGGCCGTCGCCCGCAGCCGGATGGCTCGCTTCATGCGACGACGAAATTGGAGTTGGTATGCAGTTAAGCTGGCCATGTTCTGAAAAGTAAAAAAGTGAATAATTAGCCCGAATGGGCATTAGGGTGGGCCGGAAGCTTAGGGTTCCGACCGAGTGGTGAGTTGGCTCACGGCGGCGGCCACAGCCCCGGCCGTAATCAGGTAGCCCCCGACTGCCGCCACGGCTGCTGGCAGCACCACCGGACTAGCCACGATGGCCGCGCCCACGCCGGCTAGTACCAAGCCCACGCGCCGCAGCACGGTGAAAAATTTTGGAGTCGGAGCCTGCAGGCGTTGCAGCATCCCGAGGGAATCGGTTGGTTGCATAAAAACAAAGAGTCACGGTGAAGGAATAGACGCGTTATTCGCTCCCAGGTAGTGCTGGGGATGCTTATTGAAGAGTGCCCTACGGCGGCCGTCGGTTGTGGTCAGCCATAAACAGCGCCTCAATCCGCCGCAGCGAGTCGTTGATGTACTGCAGCTTCACGTCGATTTTGGCCTCCAGCTGCGCGATGTCATTCTTCCAGTTGGCCTTCATCTCCGCGATGCTCTGTTGCGCATTCGCCAGTTTCACCTGCTCCTCAATCTGCTTGGCCCGCAGCTCGCGCACTTCCTCATAAAACGCCCGCAGGAAGAACGCAATGATGGCCACCGTGGCCCCGAGTACCCATTGAAACACGTCCATCACGCCGGCAGGGTAGGAGTAGAGGCGCGAGCTGCCGGTACCATAAACCCGAACGGATTACCCGTCCACACTCGCCGGTCGGGAATACCAATTTCGCGGCAGAAGTCGGGCACCCAGTACGCGGGGCAGGCTTTTTGGCGCACCTGGTTATGCCCCAGCACCCGCAGGTTGGGATAGGCCGCCACATAGTCCTTAATCAGCCGGCCCAGCGCCACCCGCTGAGCTACCGTGCGGTTGTCCACCGCCTGCATCAACGAACCCACTCCCCCGGTGTAGCAGATATGCACCGTGTTGCTGTTCGATACTTTGATACCTAACCCGGAGTACGGATACGTGCCGTTGGTCACCAACGCGTCGCTGTATAGCCGTACGGCCCGCCCGTCGGCCTCGATGAGCCAGTGGTAGCCGCCGCGGCTCCAGCCGCGCCCGCCCTCAGCCACAGGCCGCATGAAGAAGGCCTGCAGCTCCCGCGCCGTCCAGGCCTGGTTGCCGGCGGTGCAATGCAAAATCAGAAATTCGATAGCTCGCATGGTCGTTGTCGCAGGGCCATTTGGAGCCCCACAGTTTCAACGACAAAGCACCACTCTGCCACCCACGAAACCCAGTCCCAAAACCGGTAGAAATGGCCATGCTGCCCGCTTCCGGCCAAACCCGACCTACTTCGCCTCCTGGCCGCCGGTGCGTTCCATCACCAGCTGGCGCAGCTGCTGCGAATCCTTGGTCATGGCTTCAAGCATGCCCAGCAGCCGCTCGCTGGCGTTGGCCGGGATATTAGTCGTAATACGCGCCACTACTTCCCACAGCTCCTTTATTTCCTCGAAGGGCAGGAGCTGCGAGCCGTAAAACGAGTTGTCGAACTTCAGCTCCGCCGACTCGCCGGCGCGCAGTGGGCCGCCCAGCCGCGCCGGCCACACGCCCGCCACCGTCACCACCACGTACAGATGGCTCGGCGGTATCAAGTCCCAGCGCTTCACACGCCGGCCCACCACAATGTCGCCGTGCCCCACGGTGGACCCCAGCCGGTCGCCCTCCACTTCAAACGCACGATGGAACTCGCCCGTAAAGCCCGGCAGCGCCATGGTCTCAAACTCCTGCAGCCCGTCCGGTGCCCCCGCAAGTTGCCAGTACCGGTCCTGCGCCTTCGCTGGAACCAGCACCACGCTACCAGGACTTGGCGCAGCGGCAGCTGCTACCTTCAGCGCAGCGGGCATCGGTTCCGCTGCCGCGTGTAGCATCGGCTCTGCGCCCGTCAGCAGCCACTCGGCCCGCACCTCGGGGTAGGCCCGCAGCATGTCCACCAGCGTCTCGAAACCAGGCTTTGCTTCGTGCCGAATTAGCGCATAGAGTTTGTTCGGACGGTCGTAGCCCATGAGCCCTGCCATCTGATAGGCATTCTGGCCGTAATGCGCCAGCAGAGCCGCCAGCCGGTCCCCGAAACGCTCTTGTTGCTCCTGCTCCTGTTCCATACACAAAAACTGTACACTGATATGTCAGCAAACTTACCACTTTTGTCCGGTATACTGTACAATACTGTCTATTACTGCTTCGAACCCGCTACTGGTTAGGATTTTCAGTTGGGCGGCCCCTTCGGGCCAGGCTGTCCAGGGGTTCGCTGCGCTGCCGTGCTGCGCACCGCTCCCGTTGGTCGCGCCCTTCCCATCCTTGCCGCATACGCCCGATTCCAGGGTTTCTACCTGCTACCTCGTCCTACGCTCCGGCCCACCTCATTTCGCTTCTTCCGCCGACGCGGCGCTCCGGTCGTTGCTCCTATTGTCGCGCCTCCCTACGCTTGCTGCGGCTCCAGTCGCTGCGTTCGGACGGCCTCCGCTACCGTAAAACCCACCGCACCCGCCCGGCTCAATTCCGCTGCATCGGCTCCGCGCTGCTGCGCCGATTCCGCTCCATTCGCCCGGCTCTCCCCACCCGCTGATACAACTGCTACGGGGCACCGCCATCTGCCGCCAGCCCCGCACACCACCTGCCCGGCGCGTCAGACCGCGGCACCCCTGCTACTCCCGAAACACGCCATACGCCAGCCCACCCCAGCGGCCCGCCTCCCGATGGTCGGCCCACCGCCCGCCCGCTGCCCTGCGCACCGCTACCGCGCCGCGCAGGCCCCTAAAAAGGCCCACGCCGCCCGTCCGCTCCCCCAAATCATGGTGCAGGCCGCAGTCGAAAAGTCTGCCGCCCGCGGGTTCATTCGCGTTCAGGCCACGAAGGCCAAAGGATAAGGCCCGCTTCGCGGAGGGTTGTGTTGGGGAGCACCCCAAACCCCCGCCACCATGCCCCGGCCCAAAAAGGCCCGGTCATCTGCCTCGGGTTCCGCCGCCTGAAAAAGGCCGCTCCACCCTCATAAGGCCGGCTCCGCCGAGCACATTGGGGGCCTCAGCCCGCCCCCAAACCCCCAAGGCAAGGCATTCAGGGCGTTTGGTCTGGTGCCCGGTCGGGGTCGGCCGGCCCACCTGGCACCGGCTCAGTCCAGGGGCAGCAGTTCGCAGCGGCGGCCCAGGCGGCGGGCGGCTTTCAGGGCGCTTAGCGTGCCTTTGCTGCGGCCGTCCCACACCACCAGCACCAGGCTGGCCCGGCGTACTATTTCGGCGTTGCGCACGTGGGGCGCGGCCGTGGGGCCGTGGGCGGCATAGTCGGGCCGCAGTTCCGTCAGCGGCACCCCGTGCGTCCTGGCCCAGGTGGCGGCCAGCGCGTCCACCCCGGCCGCGCCGCCGCTCACTACTTCTGCCGGGCTCAGTTCCGCCAGCCGGGCCAGCAGTGCAGCGCAGCTTTTCACGCCCCGGCTACCCACCACCGCCACCACACATTTTTGGTTGTTTTCCATACTCAAATGTACGAAATAATTAACAAACTATGTGCATTTATATGTACAAAAGTCTTGTATACTGTACATAGTTTTGTATCTTTGAGTATCAAGTCGGGAGAGGCCCGACTGCCCGCCCTATCCGGAGGCCTACGGCGCGGGGCACCCACGGCTAACACATACAGCCATGCAACCCAACCAACTTTTGCAGCTCGCCGCTGCCGCCTGGAAAGGCCCCGCCCTGTGTTCCTTCTCGGGCATCTATGTTTCGCAGTCTGCCGCTACCTATGGCAAGGGCGGCACCACCTGGCACGTCATGCTCAGCCTGGCCGAGCGCCCGGCTTGTCAGCCTTCCGGTGGGTTCGCGGGCTCATCGCCTTGCCCGTTTCAGGCGCTGCGTCTGGCCTTTCGCGCCATGCGAGCCGCAGCCCCAGGCTATGCTTTTGTGGCCCTGTGGGAGGTATTGAAGGCCGAGGATGAGTACGCCGGTTGCCCGGTTGCCCTGGCCCGTGGTTAGTGTCGCTGCCCCCATCGTTCAGGTGGGGGCGGCCTTGCCGCCCACCACCGCCGCGTTGGAGTCTGCTACTGCCGCCCTGGCCGCGGCCCGCGCCGCTTGGCTGGCCGCCCCTTTCGAGGAGTGCAGCACCGTCGGCCCGTGGTGGGCCGCGCTTGAGGAGGCCCGCGCCACCTACTTCTCGGCCTGGTTCGCCCATCGGGCCGCCACCCGTCCGGCACCCGCGCCGCGCCCGTCGCTGGCCGGTACCACCCCGCTAGGCTTGCTGTTGCAGGCCGCCCGGTGCTCCTAATTCTTTCACCAGGGGCCGCCCCAGGGGCCGCCCCACTAAAGGGCCTTATGTATGCCAAAGACCACTGTTACCTACCAGCCTCAACTGCTCGACCCGCACAGCGCCGCACCCCAGCCGGTCAGCCCCGGCAATGGCAAAAGCTTTAAGCTGGCCGAATTGTACCAACTGCTCGACTGCCAGCTAGTCGACGTGGTGCGCGTCACCGATGAGTTGATTCTCATCATTGACGACGAAGGCAAGTTCCGCAACCCGGCTTACCTCAACCTGCTGGCCACCTACGTCTGGCACCAGCACCAGCCCGCCGCGCGCGGCGTCGATGCCATCGTGGGCCGCGCCATTCTGTGCCACGATAAGCAATTCAAATAACCCAACACGGCGTAGGGGCCGGCCGCGAACGGGCCCCACTTTTTTTCCAATCCCAACCAGTTACCAATATGTCAACCGCCACCAAAACCTCCAAAACCACCACCGCAGCCGCCGCCCTGGTTATTGCTCCCATTATGTCCGTTGTGGCCGCCGCGCCGCGCCCGGCTTACTTAATTGATAAGCTCGATGAAGCCACCGGCGAAGTTGCCCAGGTACCGATGTTCCGTTACCTGCCCGGCCACCCCCGCCAGGTGCGCTTCGATGCTAAAGCCGGCCAGTTCAACATCAACGGCACCACGCCGCTCGGTAGCTCGCTTTCTTTCATTCCGCTGGCCTGGCGCGTGTTTCAGGACGACATTCTGAATATGGGCCGCAAGCTGTGGGCCGAGTTGTTTTTCGCTGATGAAAAGGGCGCGGTCTGCGCCGTGCTCTTCCACGGCTACAGCGTCGAAAACCTGTACCGCTTAATTGAGCCGCTTTTCTACGACGACCTTACCCTGGCCGACGTGGTAGTCAAGGTGCAGGCCAGCAAAAAGGAAACCACCAAGGACGGCAAGAAGGCGACCTACTACATCGCCGAGTTTAGCTACACCGCCGCCGATGCGGCCGAGGTAGCCACCCGCCGCGACTTCGCCCGCGACTTCCCCATCTGGCGCACCGAAACCCACACAGGCAAAGCCGATATGCGCATCCAGCACGGCTACACGGTGCCCGTTGAGGAGGAAGTTATTACGGAGGAAGAGGCCGAAGTCTTGCCCCTCGCTGCATAGTGCCGCGTCTTGCCGCCCGCCCCGCACCAGGGCGGGCGGCCTCAATGGACTTTCACTTTATTTCCAAATTTCTATTGCCTCATGTTTTACAACCTCACCCGCCGCCCCGAGCTTACCCAGGCCCAGCACCGTGCCCTGCCGCACGTTTCCAACACCGACCTCTCCAACCTCAAAGCCGAAGTGTTGGGCCAGTTGCGCCGCCCCAACCCCGAGGCCTTGGCCTACGGTTCGGCTTTCCACGCCGCCACCCTGGAGCCACACACCTACACCCGCACCGCTGACCGGATTCCGTGGGCGCAGCTGGAGCAATTGGCCCGCCACGTGCGCCGCCAGCGCTACTGCCGCGACTTGCTTTACCGCGGTACACCCGAGCTAACGCACACCGCCACCCACGTGCCCACTGGGGTAGGGGTGAAGGTGCGTCCCGACCTACTGGTTTTTAGCCACGCCGGCCGCACCTGCACCGTCATCGACTTTAAAACCACCAGCTGCCCCGACCTGCCGCGCTTTCTGGCCAGCGCCGAGCAGTACGACTACGACCGCCAGGCTGCCTTATACCTCGACGTGCTGCAAGCTACCCGCTTTCTAATCATCGGCGTGCAGAAACGCAACCCGCACCAGATTTGGGTATTCGACGCTACCGCTTCGTCTGGTTTCATCGAGCAGGGACGCCGCAAGTACACGGCCCTGCTACGCCGCCACGCACACGACCAGCAGCCGAAATCCTTTGTCAACCCCACACATCTGGCTCTGGCTGCTTGAGTAACCACAAACGCCTCGCTGACTGATATCAGCCAGTGAGGCGTTTTCGTACCGGGGCGCGCCGGAAGCGGTGTGCTAACGCACGGGGCCGGGGGCAGCGGGTCGCACTCCGTTGCTCCTTTCCGCCGCCCCCGGCCCCACCTAGTTTGCGTTCAGGTCACGCAGGCCAAAGCCATTTTAGTGGCTTGCTCCATTTTATTTAGTGGTAAATCTTACTAAATGCGGTAGCTGGCTTGCATCTTGCGCCAATTTAAACTCGCATCCAGAATTGGTGCTGTTCTCAAAACAACAAGTGAAAATCCCGTCGAAAATGTCGTCAATCGCTGTGCTCAACCTGTTCTTTCTGCTTATCACTGTCGTCCGCCCAGCATCTGCTACCATCACCAGTGCGCCTGCGCTACCTACTGCAAAAAAAGTAGCTTCCTTATTCAATCTGCGGAAAAGCGAGACTGGCCGGCAGTTCATGGTTGACCCCCAGTCTGTAGAGATATACCCTGGCTCATTCACGAAGGCAAACGCAACCCAAGCGGTGGTCGCACTCTTGGATGATGCGCAAGCTAATGTTTCAGCGCCTGGTGAGGTATGGCTATTGGAATATGCTGGCGGGCAATGGCACCCGGTAAAGCGCATCGCACAAGCTGGTGAAGCACATGCTCAAGTAATAGACTTGGACCGCAATGGGGTAAACGAAATTGTAGTTACTACAACCTGGACGTACATGAGCAAGGAAGACACGGAAACGCGCGTGGTTCCCTTCGCTGGCTCATCGGCCGTTACGCTGCTCAAACTAACCGGCTACGACCACACGGCAGGCGGCGAAAAGCAGGATGCGTTTCTTGCTCACTCCATACGCGCAGGGAAAACTGGCCAAGTCGTCGATACTCGTATCCGAAAAAAATATCAATGGGCCGACCAAACCAGCCGTGAAGCGCACGACGAAACCAAGTTTCAACTTATCGATTCAATGGCAACCCAGCATGTTTACCGGCTCAGCAAAGGCACGCTGCAGCTTGTTCGCTAAAACCGAACTAGGAGTTAATTAGCAAGGATAGCAGCAAACAATATTTAGTGTAGTGTATGGCTCGTAGTGGTGGTGCTGGCAATCTTAGTGGAGTTGATTATCAGCTACTGTTTACGGCCACTCGTTTGGCCGAGGCATTGATTTCTGATGCAGTCATTTCGGTGCATCCTGAAGTGCACGACCTGTTGCCTCATCCGGGCTTAGACGCGCAATCACTTTCCGGGCAAAAACCGGCCGTTGATGATTTAGTGGTACTGCGACGCCAGCAGCCGCCTATCCACTACAGCTTGAAATACCAGGCTAGCCAGCCGCATTGGGATGTGAGCCAGTTAAAGTCACGGCAAGTCCTCGCTGACTTTTACCAGCAGTATCAGCAGAACCCTACTGGCTACATTGTATTAGTTTCTCAAAGCCCGCCGGCTCGCGAGTTGCAAGACTGTCTGGATAGGGTGAAAAGCGCCACGCCCCAGACGCTCCTGCATTTGTTAGAATCAGCGGCGGCTCAAAAGGTATATACTAGTATCGAGGCGTTTCTGGCGAATACATTCGACTGCTCACCAGTTGACGTCATTGCTTTTCTTCAGCAGATTAGCTTTTTGCATCGACCAGCTGAAATCCTGGAATTAGAGCTAACCTATCAGTTAGGCCTGCTTGTGGCCAACGTGGCCCAGGTGGTAGACGCGTTGAAAGTACTTGCTCTGCACTATGGGAGAATCCAGCAACCACTTACGGCCCAGCTGCTGGCCGACGAGTTAGCTCAACGTAACATTCACCTGATTGCCCCGCCTAATGCGGTAGAAGTTCAGCAGCAGCTCGACCGTCTGGCTACAATGCTGACCAGCGTGCCCGCCTCATTGCGGCGAGACGGCATCCATCACCACATCGTCCGGCCCGAAGTGCTAACTATTGTGGATTGGGTGCAAAGCCCGGTAAATCCAGCAATTAACCCCGATGATAACATCATCGGGGTTACGCCTAGAAACCGCAGCAAAATTGTAGTGGGCGAGGCAGGAGTAGGCAAAACCGTAGTGATGCGCGACATCTACTACGAGCTGCGCCGACGTCATATTCCTGTCCTGGCCTTGAAAGCTGACCGGCTACGCACGGCTAGTAAAGGAGAATTGCTGGAGCGAATTCAACAGGAAGGGCTTAGCCATCCGCTATTTCAAGCGCTAACCGTTCTAAGCTCTACCTTACAGCCTGCCGTGGTGCTAGTCGACCAGCTCGACGCGTTGTCCCTGTGCTTGTCCACTGACCGCTCGCCACTGCGTAGCTACGCGGAACTGCTGACCGAACTCAGCATACTTCCCAATGTCCGGTTCATCATGGCCTGTCGTGGATTCGACTTGCAGTACGACCCCGATTTAAGCCAGTTCAATTCCGCTGAACGGGTAGAAATTCCTTTGCTTAATGACCAGCAGGTTACCGAGGCCTTGCAGGCCTTTGCTAGTACGGAGACGGCAGCGACTTTACCCGTGCTACTTCGGGAACTGCTTCGCACTCCCCTCTACCTCGAACTGTACACCTCGCTGGGCCCAGAAGACCGGGGCGATTCACCAATCACCACGGCACAGGAGCTTTTTCGGCGTTTCCTGAACCATAAAATACTGCGCGATTTGCCTGCCCACCTTGCCAACGCACAGGTAGAAAGTAGCCTTAATCACCTGGCTGGTGACTTGCAACGATTGCAAACCTTGGCGTTGCCCGCTCGGCCATATGAGGAGGATGGTAGTGGTGCAGTAGAATGGTTGGCAAGCCGGGGAGTGCTGCTGCAACTGCCCGGCCGGCCCCCAATGCTGCAGTTCTTCCACCAGTCGTTCTTCGACTTCATTTTTGCGCGCCAGTTCGTTCGAGGTAACCAATCGCTCACCCAACTTGTACTCGACTCAGACCAAGGCCTGTTTTTTCGTGCTACCGTGCGCCAGGTATTGGTCTACCTGCGTGGGACCAACCCACTTGCCTACGTTGAATCGCTGCGTGAGCTGCTCACCAGTACCATCCGCTTTCATATCCGCTTGTTGGTTGTGCAGCACCTCGCTACTGTTCCCGACCCAACCCAGGAGGAAAAGCAGGTGGTAGCAGCTTGCGTCTTGTCAAGCATTGAATTGTGCGCGCCCTTTCTGGAAAGCGCTACCGTTCGGGTGTGGCAAGAATGGCTGTGCGAGCCCCAAATCTTCGATTCGCTGGTGCCGGAGCTGCCACGGCTGGATGTTACATCCTCCGCTCACAAATTATTCCATAACCTCACGTACCGGGCACCCGACCTGTGCCTGCGGCAATTGGCTGCCATGCCTGAAAGTGAGCACAAAGGGCCGTGGGTAGCCAACACCTTGTGCCGAATCCAAAATTGTGCTGACCCGCTGTTGCCTCAGTTATTCGACCAGTACGTCGCCGGACGCAGAGCAGAATGGGACCATGCCTTTTGGTCTGGCCTCGACAAGGCCACCCAGGCTTACCCAGAGTGGGTAGCCGGTCACATTGTTAGTTGCATGAGCGGTGACGTAAGCCCGCCGGTCAGCCAGCACGCGCGGTCAATACTGCGCAAAATCGTCGAAACGCTTTATACCTGCGCGCCTGCCATTGCGCTGGCCATGTCCGCTCAGCTATTTACGGCGTGGCTCCATCAGGAAGCGCAACAGTATCGGGTGCCGCGAAAGCAACTGATTCATAGCAGCCTGAACTTCATGCATTTTGACCCAAACGGGAGTAAGAGTAGTAGCATTCAGGAGCGTGTTTATGAGAACACCCGCGACTTTCTGCGCGCTTCCGCCGCTACCCTTTCGCCCAGTCAGCAGTTGCTAATCGAGCACTGGCTGTATAGCCGTCAGGATATTTTGATTCAGTTAGGGTTGGAGGCCGTTGCTGCGGCACCCTCACTGTTTCAAGCGACTTTCATCCAGGTGCTCACCCTGCCCGGCTGGCTGCATGCCGCCGCCGGAACTCCCCAGATTCTGTATCTGGTTCAGATTGTTCTATCAAAAACCTGGGTTGGCCTCGATATTATTCACCAAAAACTGCTTGCTGAAGCTTTTCTTGCCGCATTGCGGCCAGTCGGCTATTTCAAAAAAGACCGTGCCCGATATCCATTTACTGTGTACGGTATCGGCCGGTATGGGCGTGAAACTTATGGCTACTTGGAAGCTATTACGTCCTCTCAGCTGGCGGCATTTCCTAAGTTACAACGCCTTCGCGCCGAGTTGAGCCGCCGTTACGGACCGCTAGGCGTTACCAAGCCAGAGGCACCCATCCGGTTTCGGTCTGGTGAACGCTCGCCAGCCAGTTCTTGGAAAACTACGCGGGTGAGTACCAGACATTGGCTTCAGAGCTTGCGGAAATACCGGGCCATCGATGAAAACGAAAACTTCTTTTCGGATAAGGGTACCTATCGAGGCTTAGTCAGCCAGCTGGGGGAGCTAATTAAAAGTAGCCCGCAAGAGTATCTGCCACTGCTTCAGGAATTACTGTCTGCCAACGATGAGAGTGTGATTTCCCTGCTCTCGGATTTGCAAGAAGCTGCCCCGGATGTAGCTGCTCCGCTCATTGAGCAGGCACACAACCAGGGCCTTCTGAGCGCTGACTCTAACCAGACTACATGGCTGCTGCGTGCCGTGCGGGATTCGCAGAATGAACAGCCAGCATTCGTTGTGCGGCACCATTTATCCGTGTTGCGGGCACACTTAATTGATGACTGTGCCATTGAAGCAGTAAATCAAATACGTATTTCAAGCATTAACACCACCGGTGGCGCGGCGATATACGCTTTGCTTCAAGGAAGATTTTCTCCAGTCTTGTATCCTGAGGTAACGGAGGTTCTACAGACAGTCGTTGACACCGCTTCCTGGACCGTGCGCGCGGCGGCACTGCAATACGTAGCAATGCTGCTCAACGTCGCCGATTCCCCTGGGGACGTGGTAAACCTGTTTTGCGGCCTTGTCGGAGAAGACTACCGCTTGTTGGAAGCCGGAGCGTGGTCCTTAGACTATTTGCTTTGGCGCGACGTGCCCCGCATCCTTCAGTTGCTTACAGCCGCATTAGCTGAGCCGGATGTGCACGAAACCATCGTCCACTACGCCACGGTAGCTTGGATGCACGACGAGGAAGGTGCCCAAGACTTGTTGGAACAGGTTTGGGCCTTGTCACCCAATACCCGCGCATCCTCTCTCAAGCTGCTGGCTGAGCACTTCAAAAAACCAGCGGAGCGGCCCCGTTTCTTCGAGTTGTTCGAGCGGTTTTTAACCGAGCCCAATGACGAATTGCGCCAAGCCTACGACTGGTGCTTCACCTGTCTGGCAATGCCGGATTTCGACCCGCTTATCTCGAAGCTGGCAGGTTATTTCCAGACATTCGGATACGATTTAGAGAACGACCATTTTCTCGTCGAGTATTTGGCCTCTTGCGTTCGACAGCGGCCCGTACAGTGCATAGGGGCATTGAAGCAGCTTTTTGACTGCCTCGACCCCCAACGATTTTACTACAGCACCGAAGATTCATTGCAGCTCCTATTGGAGGCTTATACTGCCTTGCCCACCGGTGAGCCAGGAGCGCTTGCTCGTGGCCAAGCCCTTGACCTCCTCGACCAGTTGCTGCTACGGGCAGACTACCGTCCGCAAGTCGGAGCCCTGATAGAATTGTCCGACCGAATGATATAGGTTTCGCTGGCAAAGCTGCCGATTGAAGTGTAATCTATTCTTGAACTGCTTGTTTGCTTGCATCCTGCTCGCCCGAATGCCCAATTATGTCTAGCAAATCTTATCCCTGGACTCGTATCTGGGTGCCCATCGATTCGTCTGCCGCAGAGGCCACTCCTTACAGTCTGGACTTTCGCGGCTTTTTCACCAATAGCCGGCACAGTTACGTAAATACCAACTCCGTTGGCAAGCCCTTGGCCGATTGGCAAATCACTTCTTGCCTCGTGTTGCTCGGCGAGCCAGGCATGGGTAAGTCATCGGAGTGGCGGCAGCAGTTGGCAGTAACCGGAAAATTAGCGCAGCACTTATTCCTCGACCTCAAAGACTTCGGGTCAGAGTCCAGCCTGCGCGAGGCCATCCAAGAATCAGCGTCGCTTCACCAAGCACAGGAAACAAACACGACGTTTTGCCTATGGCTCGATAGCCTGGATGAGGGCCTGCTCCACGTACGCACCCTGACCGGCGAGCTGCTCCGCATATTCAACCGGCCGAATTTTCCCAGAACGAAATTCCAACTCCGCATCCTGTGTCGCAATGTTGGCTGGCCCGCTGGATTAACCGACGACTTGGCGCAGCTATTCCCCGAACAACATACGGGTGGTCGGGTGCAGCCACTTCTGCTTGCCCCTCTGTCGTTTGAGCAGGTAGCCGAAGCCGCCCAGGAGGAGAAATTAGATGACAAAGCATTTTTGGCCGCTGTCACTAAGGCCAACGCCGTGCCGCTCGCGCTGCGGCCGGTCACGTTGAAATTACTGCTCAATCTGTTTCGTCTGCACGGGCCCAACTTTGGTAGCGCCGGTTCTCCGCGTCGGTCAGATTTGTACGAGCAGGGCTGCCGTGAGCTGTGCGCCCAGCCCGATGCCCGTCGTACCATTAAAGCTCCCTACGACACGAAGGAGCGGCTGCTTCTTGCGGCTCATTTGGCCATGCTCATGGTAATAGGGAATCGCCGGGTAGTACGGCTCGAACCAGACGCCGGCGACTTGCTTCCCACCGAGTTAGGCTTGCATGAAGTAGGGCAGGGCAACACTGCGCAATGGGCTGGATTGACAGTGCCTTTGCACGAAGACCGAATCCGAGATGTGCTGGCCAATACTGCTTTGTTTGTCCCGGCTGGGCCCGGCCGGGTGGCGTGGGCTCACCCGTACTACGCCGAGTTTCTCGCCGCGTGGTACTTGCATCAGGCCCAGGTGCCCGTTGCCCAACTACGGCCCTTGTTTCGGTCGGCGGCCGACCCTACCGGAGGCGTCGTGCCCGGCCTGCAGGTAACGGCCGCCTGGTTAGCGGCCCTGAATCCGGCTTTTTTCGATGAGCTGCTGCACCTCGACCCTGTGGCGCTCTTGCAATCCGACTTGGGAGCTACTTCAGCACCCCAGCGTGAAAAGGTAACTGCTCACTTGTTTACCTGGTGCCGCGGGTTGTCTATTTTCCCACAGGGTATCGAGCCTCATTTGCCGCAGCTGGCTTACCCCGGCCTGGGGCAGCAGCTTTTGCCAATTCTCACCGACGTAAACGCTTCCCGAACGGAATGGGAACTTGCTTATGAACTAGCGGAGGCTTGTGCCGTAGCAGCAGTAGAGCCCGAACTAGTACGGCAGTGCTTAGATGCAGCATTCCCTTTTCGTCGGCGGCTGACGGCGCTGGGAGTTCTGGCAAAAATGGGCAGCCCGAGCAGCCTCCAGCAATTGCGGGCGCTAGTTAAGAGCATTCCAGTCGAAGACAAAAACGATGAGTTTCGTGGCAAGCTGCTGACTATGCTATGGCCGGATTACCTGAGTGGCGATGAAATGTTCGGCCTGTTGGTTCCCAGTCAAAATCGGGGACTCTTTGGCAATTACAAATCTTTTCTGACCATTCCTGGCTTACCTGGCACGTTGGAGTATGGTTTGCGCCCCGAAAACCTGCCATCCGCGTTGCGGTGGCTCGAACAAAATCGGGAGGGCTGGACGGAGTGGGGAGAATGGGAAGAGTCCGATTTTCGTGAAATGGTGGATAGAGTCTTCGAGCGCGCTTGGCTCGCCACCGACGAGCCCGGAGTGATTGAAGCCTTAGCCGCCGCCGTTGCCGCTGCCATCGACCGCTGCCACGACATGGTTATACCCGCCGAGCCGGCCATCCGGTATGCGGTAATCGAGGAAATGATTGCAAAGCGTATCCTGCCCGAAGGGCATATGCTACTGTTTAATAATTACGGGCAGCCCCTGCTCGATGTGCACGATTGGGAATGGGTAGTCATACTGTTGCGCCAGGCAACCCGGCCAAAGCTCAAAAAGCAATTGGCCTCAGCGGCAGTTCGCTTATTGAGAATGTCGCGAGAGGAAGTATCCATCCAAGAGTTTCTCATTCGTTTTGCGCAGCTTTATCAATTGGCTGGCGGTGGTTCCCCTACTACTGCCGATGCGAAAGTTATGTCGGAATTCGCCTCCATTTGGGTAGCATCAGACTTTAACGACAAGAACGTAATACGGCAGCGTGCAGCGTACTTGGCGCGGCCGGCTAACCTAGCTAAAGCCGAAGCTAATAAGCAGAATAAGCTCAGGAATAAGAAGCGTAGCCGCTATTTGCCCGCGCTGCATCGGCGAAATCTCCACCACCTATTTGATGAACCCATTACCGAGCCTTGGCGTCAGTGGCGCCGCTTGGTATGGTACCTGAATTATAGCAACAAGAAGCGCCAAGGGTATGAGCGCCTACCTGGGCAAGTGGACGTGCAGAAATTCCTGACCCGGGCACGACTGAGTGAGAGACGTCTTGCTCAGCTAACTGAGTTGGCTTGGCAGGTAGTACAGCAGCAACCTCAAGTACCCCACAGCAAGTACGGTGATGGCTATCAGCAGCCCGGCCCCACGCTCGGCTTGGCTCTCGCCTTGTGCTGGCAACACTTGCCCCAGCGAGTAGAAACCCTCTCGAGTGATTTTTGGAAGGGCTGGGTAGATTTTTTGCTTGCGCTATTTGTCTGGTCCGATGACCCCCAGTTAGTGGGCCTGCTACGCCATGCCTCGGGTATCATTCCTGCTGAAGTTCTCGATGCCGTCTTGCGGCAGGCCGACCTTGCCAACCAGCAGCTAGACCGAGACTACAAGCTGGGCCGCATTCTGAATGCCTGCCCGGTTGCAGACCTGCCCGATACGCTGTTTGCCCGCATCACTTCCGATGTGTGGCACCCAGAACACAACCGGGTAGTGTTACTCGCCCTGTTAAAGCAGGGCCACCCCGCCGCTAGAACATTCGCGGAAAACATCATGAATCTGCCTGCCATTGGACCCGCCCCTTCCGATGATATCGTGCTGATGTACCGCTGGCACCTATTTGAGCACGAAATCGGCACGCCCGATGACTGGTGGCAGTGGTGGCAAATGCTAACGCGTAGCAACTCACTGACACGCGACGTAATCAATGAAGGCATGCATGAGTTGCGGCCTAGTCAAATTCCTATCCTAGCAAAGTTAAGTGAGGACCAACTGTGCGCAGTAGCCCAATACTTGGTCCAAAACATAGGGCTAGCTGAGGATACCAAAGACGAAGACTGGCGGCGAGAAACCATGGGCACCCGATTGCGCCAGTTCCGCGACGCGGTAGTAGGGGAGTTGGCCAGCCGGGGCACTGCGGAAGCTTTGGTCTCGCTCCAGTATTTGCAAAAAGATGCTTCCGATGGACCTTGGCTGCGCTGGCGGCTCGACCAAGCGCGCGCCAACCTTCGCCGCAATGCTTGGCAGCCTGTAGCGCCTGCTATCCTAATAGAGCTGTGCCGCAGTGCCAGCAGCCGCTGGGTACAAAGCAGCGCTGATTTGCTCGACGTGGTTGTGGAATCTTTGGAGCGGTTGCAACAGCGGTTACATGCTGAAACTGCAGAAGCCATCTTCCTATGGCAGCGTGAGCCCCTCAACCCAGCACCTGGTCAGGCTCAAATCCATGTGGTGCACGATGAAAACTATGTCTCCGATTATATAAAGCGGCACTTGGATGCCGACATATGCCGCCCTGGCATCATCGCGCATCGTGAGGTAGAAATTCGCGCCTCTATCGGTTCCGGTACCGGCCAACGCCCTGATATTCTCATTCGGGCATCTGCACCCAGCCAAGCCAGCGAAACCAGCCAGGAATCCACCGTAATCATCGAAACAAAGCTTAGTAAGCACCGCCATAAAGATTCCGCCCTTGCTGGCCAGTTGGTGCCCTATTTACAAGACAATCCCACGTGGCAAGGACTTTACCTCGTGTGTTGGCATTTCGGCCAGCACGATAGTCCCAGTAAAGCGGTTGAGCTTTCGGCGTTAAAAACACTGTTAGCACAGCAGGCGACTGAGGCATCAGTTCGCGGAACCTCAGTGCGCTCATTCGTTTTGGACATCCGGCTGCCCAGTGACTCTACCCGAAATCTTTAAGGAATCATGACCCCAACGGACGTATTATTCGGGGGCTTGCTAGCAGTGGCCATTTTGGCGGTGGTAGCAGCACAACAAGCATATACTTGGTACCAATCATCCTTGCATTATGAGCAGAAGTGGAAGGATAGATGTGATGCGCATGGCCATGCCAATGCACAAATAAAAGCGCTAGAATCGAATAATTCCCAGTTGAAACAAGAATTGGAGTATTGGGAAAATACGTGGAATTTCACTGCTGATTATTTAAATAAAGGCGGAGCAGTACTTGCATTAAACACCGCAACCAGCCAATCAAAATACGCAGCTGCTACAGAAGAAGAAACCGCCCCTCACCTGGGAAGTAAAGAGAATATATTTCTCCCGATACCGGTCTGTAGCCTTAAAATTCAAGATGCTGCTATTGAACAAGAGCCAGTAGCCATACTCACAAATATGCTCGGTGATACTTCCGGTAGGTCTTTCCACATTGTGGTGCTTAGACTTCAGGATGCAATAGCAAAAGAAATCCTAAAGCATTTGTGCCCGCCAGTCTTTGTAGCCAAAATACATGTTGACATACTCGAAGAGCGCATATTCAACGCTGGCAAGCGGTATAAACTAGACATAGAGCCCGTCAGCGGGAAAAGCCGTGGCGCAAACTCTTTGGCGATGGACTGGCTATTAAAACGCGCTAAGGAAGAAGGGGTAAAGGAAATATTTGGCACTCTCACCCAATCAATTATCAACGAAGCTCATCGCATACGTCTTTACAACTTTTATATCAGAAAGTATGGATTTATTTACACTCCCGAAAACAACACAATAACCAAAATAATAGACTAGAATTCCAATCCCTGAAATGATAATGGGCCGGCTGTCATTGCGACAGTCGGCCCATTATCATTTCAGCGAATAAGTTGCACTTACATGCCGAGTACCTTCACAATAGCCAGCGCGTTGTACGCCCCGTTTTTGAGGTCATACATCTTGCTGTTCACCTGCTGCACGAACTCGATGCCTAGCACGACCAGTATAGGGTGTGTGCTGGCCGCCGGCAGCGGCAAGGCGAGCGTCTGAGCCACCTGATTCTGCGGTCCCAGTACCATGAACGCCGTTTCGGCTTGCTTCACGTCCCAAGCATTGTTCTCGAAATCAATGCTGGCGGCGGCCGCAATGATTTTGCAGTGTGTGGTTCCGCTCGGTGCCGCCACCGCCGAACCCGGGATGAAGGCCGACAAGCTAACTTCATGTGCGCCGCCTGTGCGGTCAATGGTCACCTCGTAGGGCGCAAAGAGTGTGCCCGTCAGCAAGCCGCTGGCGTTGAACTCGAAGCCCTGCAGCATTTCAACTTCGCCGTCGAGCACGTTGCGGAGGCCCCGGTCACTGGTTTCGTCGGCCTTGATAACGCGTACCATCTCAGCCGTGAGCCGGCTTGATACCCGCGAGTCAGAAGCTTTTTGCAGCAACCCGCGCAGGGCCGTGCGCAGCACCTTGCCCGCCGAGCCGGCCCGGCCAAACTCGCTGCCGTTTTCGCGGGTGCGGATGAAGGCCGGGTCCGAGGCAATCCGGGCCTTCGACACGCCGCCCGCCTTTCGGGCCAGGTGCCCGTCTTTCGATTTGTAGAACGAGATACCGTCGATGGTGCCGTTCAGTTTGATGATGCTGTCTTGTCTGGCCATGATGATTTTAGGGAAATGGTTTCCCGAAGTTTCCCCGTACTTTTCGCTGTTTCCAAGCCCCCAGCGGGTTACGCTACCGCAACTCGTCACCTTTTCCGCAACCCGTCACATTATGCCAGCCATCCCCCGCCGCATCTGCATCTACTCGAAAGATGTCAGCAACATCACCGGCAAGAGCGAGCGCCACGCCCGCGCCCTGCTCAGCCGCATCCGCACCACCTTGGGCAAGGCCCGCGGCGACCTTGTTACCGTCCACGACTTCTGCCAGGCCACCCGCCTGCGCCCCGAAGACGTCGAACAGTTCCTCCTCAACTAACTTCGCCCCAGGATGGAGCCCACATTCCCCGGACATACGTCGGACATAGAGCATCAATTTTAATAAGGAGAGGGCAGGGTTCGAATACTCCCCAGTTCCTGGCGGGCAGCCGACACAGCCTAATACAGGTCAGGAGAGTTCCAGCGCATTTGAAGAAGGTTTGCTAATTGAGGCACACCAAAACAAATCAAATTGTTGGTGAACCCAGCGGTGAACTCCACAAGTAAATCGGTTGTGAACATCTGATGGTTAATGACTTGTATTGGTCGAATTAATCCCAGCGGGATCACAGCAAAAAGCCTCATCGGAAGATGAGGCTTTTTTGTTTCCAACCAGCCGAGGGGGTGCGGCAGGCGCTGGACCTGGCATTTTGGGGCCGATTTCGGGCCCTCCGGTTGATTGGCTCCGTGCACTTCGGGCTTCCCGGCCGCGCCCGGCACCAGGACCGGAAATCGGCCCTAATTCGCCGAGTGCCGGAAGGCGGCAGGGGTGAGGCCGGTCTTGCTTTTAAACAAGCGCGTGAAGTACTGCGGGTACTCGAAACCGAGCCGAAAGGCCGTTTCGTTGATGGTCAGCGAGGTGGTCAGCAGCAGGCGTTTGGCTTTCTCAATCAGGGCGTGGTGGAGGTGCTGCTGGGTGTTTTGGCCCGTGAGGGCGCGCAGCATGTCGCCCAGGTAAGACGGCGAAACGTGCAGCGCGTCGGCAAACTGCTGCACGGTGGGCAGCGCCTGCTCGCCCTCCACGGCAAAATAAGCCGTCACTTCCGCCTCGAAGCGGCTGAGCAGGTCGTGTTCGGCCGTGCGCCGGGTCAGGAACTGGCGGTGGTAGAAGCGGTTGGCGTAGTTGAGCAGCACTTCGAGCTGCGACACCAGCACGTCCTGGCTGAAGGCGTCGATGGGCCGCTCGTACTCGCCCCGGATGCCGTCGAGCAGCACGTCCAGCATTTTTTCCTCGGCGGCCGACAGGTGCAGGGCCTCGTGCACCGCGTAGGAAAAGAACCCGTAGCCGGCCATTTTCTTCCCCAGCGGGTACTTGCTCAGCAAATCGGGGTGAAAGACGAGCAGCCAGCCGCTGATTTCGGAAATATCCAGCGACGTATCAACGGCGAAAACCTGGCCGGGGGCCATGAAGCCCATCACGCCTTCGCTAAAATCGTAGGACTGGTGCCCGTAATGCACCCGGCCTTTGAGGTTTTTTTTCACCCACACGGTGTAAAACTGCTGCACGACCGGCGTCAGGCCCGGGGGCAGGGCGTTGCCGCGGGTCTGCTCCAGGTCGATGAGCGTGAGCAGCGGGTGCGCCGGCGCGGGCAGCCCGCAGAAGCGGGTGTAATCGGTGACGGTGGTCAGGACGTTCATTTTTTTGAGCGATTAGCTGGCAGCTGGTGGCTTGCAATACCTTGTTTGTTCAATAAAGCTAATAGCCATCGGCTACCAGCCACCAGCCCAAAAAAGCCTTAATACGCGGCCCCCGCCGCGCTGCCGACCGGCATGATGGCATCGAGCCCGGCCAGCTCGGCGGCGCTCAGCGGGAGGCTGGCGGCGGCCACGTTGGCTTCGAGGTATTTCACGCGCTTGGTGCCGGGGATGGCCACCACGCCCTGGGCCAGCACCCAGGCCAGGGCCAGTTGGGCGGCCGTCACGCCCTTGGCGGCGGCTAATTGCTGGAGCTTTTCGACCAACACAAGGTTTTTGGCGAAGTTTTCGGGCTGGTAGCGCGGCATGTGGCGGCGGAAATCGCCGGCGTCCATGTCGTCCAGGCTCTTGATGTCGCCCGACAAAAAGCCCCGGCCCAGCGGCGAGTAGCCCACGAAGCCGATGCCCAGTTCGCGGGTGAGTGGCAGCACGCCGTCTTCCTCCACGCCCCGGTCGAAGAGCGAATACTCGGTTTGGATGGCCGTGATGGGGTGCACCGCGTGCGCCCGGCGGATGAGGTCGGTGGGCGCCTCCGACAGGCCCAGGTAGCGCACCTTGCCCGCCTGCACCAGCTCGCTCATCGCGCCCACGGAGTCCTCAATGGGCACGCTCGGGTCGGGGCGGTGCATGTAGTAGAGGTCCACGTAGTCGGTGCCCAGGTTTTGCAGAGAGCGGTCGATGGCCTTGCGGATGTACTCGGGCCGGCCGTTGATGCCGAAGTCGGGCCGCAGGTTGCCGTTGTCGTCAATCTCGTAGCCAAACTTGGTGGCGATGGTGTATTGGTCGCGCCGCCCGGCAATGGCTTTGCCCACCAGCCGCTCGTTCAGCAGCGGCCCGTAGAGGTCGGCCGTGTCGAGCAGCGTCACGCCCAGCTCCTGCGCCCGGTGAATGGTGGCAATGCTTTCGGTTTCGTCGGCCGGGCTGTAGATGGTCATGCCGGCGAGCGTCGTCATGCCCATGCAGCCGAGGCCTTCGACCGGTACTTCTAACCCCTGGCTGCCCAAGGCTACTTTTTTGAGGGTACTCATATTCAGATGGTTGTTGGTTAAAAAACAGGTGCTTCTGCTACGCTGCAAAGGTCCGGCCCCGGCGCGGGGCCAGGGCTACACAAATCGCCGTTTCTGCAACACAAACCGCGGGGTGGGCGCCCAGGTGCCTATTTCCAGCCCTGCCCGCCGTGGCCCCCAAAAATGCTGCGACTGACGGCCGGCCCGCTTACTAAACCAATGAACGGTTTTACTTATAAAAAAATACCAATATATTTATCAATAAATAATAAGGCAGCTATCGGCTCCCCGAAAGCGGGCCGTTCGGTAGACGGTGGGGCGGCCGCCAGCTACCGGGCGGTTTGCCGGGTGGCCGCCGCTGCCCGCGCCCCTGCTCATGTCCCCGTTCATCGCCTTGAAGCAATACACCGGGAAGGCGACGTCGTTTCTGGCGGCGTTGGCCCACAGCATGCCGCGGCTCGGCGTGCGCCAGCTGGTGCACGGCGCGCTGCTGCTGCTGGGGGTGTTCACGGCGGCCCTGGGCCTGAAGGCTTTCCTGCTGCCCAACGGCTTTATCGACGGCGGCGTGACGGGAATCGCGCTGATGGTGAACCAGCTGACCGGCGTGTCGCTCTCACTGCTCATTCTGCTCATCAACGTGCCCTTCGTCATTCTGGGCTACCGGCAGCTGGGGCGCAAGTTCGCCCTCAAAACGCTGCTCACGATTTCGGCCCTGTCGGGGGCTTTGCTGGTGGTGTCGTTTCCGCCACTCACGCAGGACAAGCTGCTGACCGCCGTATTTGGCGGGTTTTTTCTGGGCGCCGGGGTCGGGCTCACCATGCGCGGCGGCGGCGTGCTCGACGGCACCGAAGTCCTGGCCGTGTACCTGAGCCGGAAATTGCCGGCTTCCATCGGCGACATCGTGCTGATTGTCAACATCTTCATCTTTGGCGTGGCGGCCTGGCTGCTGTCGATAGAAACGGCGTTGTACTCCGTGCTGACGTATTTATCGGCCGCCAAAACCGTCGATTTCATCCTCGTGGGCATCGAAGAATACACCGGCCTGACCATCGTCTCGTTCCACAGCACCGAAATCCGGCGGATGATAACCGACAAGCTGCACCGGGGCGCCACCGTGTACGAGTGCACCCAGGGCTTCGGCTCGCACGGCCACCAGCACCTGAAAGTGGAGGCCGTGTTCACGATTATCACCCGATTGGAAGTCGTCAACCTAACCGATGAAGTGCATAAAATTGACCCGCAGGCCTTTGTGTTTATGCAGAAAATCAGCGACATGAAAGGCGGACTGACAAAAAAACGCGCGCGGCACTAAGGTCTTAGTTGCCACTGCTGTTACGCAGTTGCTGCGGAAGAAAGCGCTTTGGTTGCTGGTTG
>CAXTFI010000008.1:38732-43094 GCA_964243255.1 uncultured Hymenobacter sp. | reverse complement strand
ACCGCCGCCAGCTCTACGAGCAAGCCGCGGTGCTGGCGCTGGTGCGCTTCAAAAATGAGGCGCTGTACGGCCAGTAGAGCCGGCGCGGGCCGGGTCTGGCGCCGCTATTTTTCCCGGCCGGGGCGTAAAGCGGTGCGGCTTTGCGCGGCGGGCAAGCAGCAGCACTGCTTTCTTCGTTATGCTTCGCCAGCTGGTTTTGCTGCTTTTACCTGCCCCGGCCTGGCTGCCCGCCAGAACCTAAGTGCGGACGCCCACCGCCCGTAGCAGTGCCCTGGCCGGCCCAGGGCACTGCTACGGGCGGTGGGGTGGATTTGCTTATCACGGCCAGAACTTAGCCCACCGGCCGCCGGCTACCAGTGCTGCTCCGCTGCCGACGGCCCCTGCGCGCGCGCTTTAGCTGTGCTTGTAGCTCTTGGGAGAGAGGCCGGTTTGGGCCTTAAAAAAGCGACTGAAGCCACTGTGGTCGCACTTGCCGAGCTTGTAGCCGATTTCGCTGATGTTTAAATCCGTTTGCTTAAGCAGCGTTTTGGCTTCGAGCACCAGCATCTCCTCCAGAATATCCTGCGCCGACTTGCCGGTCACGGCCTTCACGCACTTGTTCAAGTGGTTAGGCGAGATGCCCAGGTATTCGGCGTAGGCGGCCACGCTCTGCTTCTGGTAAATGTGCTCGGCCAGGGCATTCTTGTAGAGCTCTACCAGGCGCCCGGCCGCGTTTTGGCCCCGGCTTTCGACCGGGCTGGCGTAGCGCGCCAGCTCGGCAAACAGCGCCAGCAGGTAGGCCCGGATAACTTCCAGCTTGTCGGCGGCCGTGCCCTGGTACTCGGCTTCCAGGCGCTGCAGAATATGCAGCATATCGGGGCGCACGCCGGCGGGCACCATCACCACCGGGTTGCCGGTGAACTGCAAAAAAGGCAGCGTGCTGATAACGTTGCGCTGCACAAAGCCTTTGAAAAGCGTTTCCAGGTCGAAGTGGCAGTAGTAGCCCGTGGCGTCGGGGCTCATGCACTCGTGGGTGGTAATTTGGTAGGCCGGCAGGAAGAAAAACGTGTTGTCGGCAATGGAATAGTCGTCGAGCCCCTTGCTGCGGCTGGTGGTGCCGCTGGTCAGAAACAGCAGGTCGTGCACGGTTTTGCGGTGCGGAGGCAGCGGAAAATGCATGTGGCCGATGTACGTTTCGAGCCGGTTGATGTGGAAAATATCGTGCAGCGGCAGCACCTCGGGCCGCCAGCTGGCCCACGGCCCGAAAAGGTGCGCCGTTAGGTTGGAGGCGGGCAGCAGCGGCACTTGGGCTAATTTCATGGCGAAAGCAACTAAAACGAAAAACTAAGCGGCTCTTTACGTAGGCGCGCGGTGTGGCGGCAGTTTAGGGGGGTGCGGGGGTAAAAGGGTAGGAGGGTAGCGCTTTGCCCGCAGCAAGCCAGCTAGTAACGCCGAAACCGCGCTAAGCACTTACTCCATCGCCAGCCGGGCCGCTCGCCGCACCGCCACCAGCGAGGAAAAATAGCCCGTGGCCGCCCCCACCACCGCCGCCAGCGCAACGACCGCCAGGCGGGGCAGCTGCGCGTGGGGCAGGGTTGCCTGCAGCGCCAATAGCAGGCCTAGCGCCGGCCCCGCAAACAGCAGCCCAATGCCCACGCCCGCCAGCAGCGCCTGGGCCAGCCAGGGCGTGCCCGCCGGCAGGGCCGGGGCCAGCCGGCCCGCCTTGCGCTGGGCCGTGAGCACGCCAAAGGTGACAAGGGTAGTTACCAGCGCCGACATAAACACCCCCGGCACCAGCACCGAAAGCAGGTTGGGCGTGGGCCCTTTGAGGTTGACCAGCGGGCTGCCGAGCAGCAGCGCCCCCGGAATAACGGTGTTGGCCACCAGGTTGCCGATGGTCGACTTCAGGGCGTTGTCCCGAGTAAACTGCTTCATGGTAAAGGGGTTAACAAATTAGCCGATGATGATTTTCTCGCGGGTATAAAGAAAAAACGACTGCGAGAAATCAATAAGCGGGGTTGCGCCGCCGGCCTGCCGCATCAGCTCGGCCTCGTAGGCGCGGAAGTGCGGCAGGGCCGCCTCATCATCAAGCCAGAGGCTGGCGATGCCGGGGTAGCTGAGGCCCGCGCCGGCCCCAAAGTGCTGGGTGGCCGGGCCCGGCAGCGGCAGCGCCCGGCTCTGCACGTAGCGGCGCAGGGCGGCGGCCACGGCGGGCTGGGCGGCCAGCACGGCGGCGTGGGCAGCGGCCCAGCCCGCCTGGAAGTCGTCGTCGCTCACGCCCGCGGCCTGCTTGAGGTAGTGCAGCACCTTCACCTGGCCCGCACCGGGCTGGGGCACGGGCAGCTCGGTTTCCACCGTGAGCAGGTTGAGGATGACGCTGGCGAAGTCGTTGAAATTCTGGCCATCCGGGCGCACCACGTTCTTCACGTAGTCCGATTCACCGTTGGCCTTCATGGCCTGCGGCGACTCGAAGTACAGCTCCGTTACGAAGTCGCGCCCGAAATTCTGCTGGTACGCCGGGTCGGTTTTGGCGCCAAAAGCGGCGTCAAATACGTGGCTCTGCACGTAGCGCAGCACGCCGGGCGGGCCCTGGCGGGCCAGCTCGCCGTGCACATTTTCCACGTAGTCCAGGCATTCCTGGTGGGTTTGGCCGGGGCGGCGGCGCACGGCCACCATTTGCTTTATCATGGGGAAAGCTGTTTGTAAGTAATGTAAACCAGTAAGAACGTCCGGCTCATCTGGCGTCCGCTTGTCGAAGCATCTCTCCCGCTTCGTTCGGCCGGCGGAACCTCACCCCCGGCCCCTCTCCAAAAGAGAGGGGAGCCTGACAATTTCGAACTGAGCAGTTCTGGTGCCCCCTCTTTTTTGGAGAGGGGGTCAGGGGGTGAGGTTTTGCTGGACGAGATGCTTAACTGCGTTTAATAGGCCGTTCTTCTTAACCAATTACGCCGACACCGCCGCTTCTGCCGGGGCCCGAGCGGCCACCAGCTTCAGCGCGTTTTCGCCCGCAATGCGGCCGGTGTTCACGGCAAAACCCATCGAGTTGCCGGGCATGATGAACACGTAGCTGTCGCCGTAGATGGCGCAGGCGTCGGTGCCGGCCGCAAACAGGCCGGGGACGGGCCGCCAGTCGGTGCCGATAACCTCGGTTTTGTGATTAATCTTGATGCCGCCCGTGCTGCCGTAGGCGCTGGGGTAGTGGCGGGCCGCGTAGTATTTGGGCCCTTCAATCGGCCGCAGATACGCGTGGTCTTTGTTGAACAGCTCGTCGTAGCCGCGGGCGCAGCTGGCGTTGTAAACCGCCACCGTGTCGCGCAGGCCCGCCGGGTCGATGCCGGTTTGGGCGGCCAGCTCGTCGAGCGAGTCGGCCACGAAAAAGTGGGGGTAGCCCTTGGCTAGCAGGCCGGCAATGGCGGCTTCGGGGTGGTCGAGCTTGGTGACCGGGAACACCCGGTTGCGGAAGTCGAAGTCAACTGCCATCTGGGCCAGAATCTTCGAGTCGAACACCAGGAAGCCGGCGCGGTCCTTTTGCCGGGCCAGGGCGTTGGCCGTGAACGTGACGTTGGGCATAATGGCTTCGTTCACAAACCGTTCGCCCAGCAAATTCACGAACAAGTGGGGCTGGCGGCAGGCCTCGTGCAGGGGCGGCGGAATGCTCAGGTTGTCGGGCATGCCGTATATCATTTCCATGCTCATCTCGGTGGCCGCGGCGCCCGCTTCCCAGGCCATGCGGATGCCGTCGCCGGCGATGCCGGGAATGCGAAACGGGAACATGTCCTGGCCCAGGGTGTAGCCGGTGTGCGTCTGCACCATCGCCGGGCTGTTGCCAAAGCCGCCGGTGGCGATGATAACGGCCGCCGCGTGGGCTTCCAGGGCCGCGCCGTCCTTGTCCTCGGCGGCCACGCCCACCACCCGCGCGCCGTCTTTCAGCAGGCGGCGCACGGGGGTTTCGAGCAGAATTTGCACGCCCAGGGCCCGCGCCTGCTCGGCCAAAATGCCCGTCATGGTGCCCGCCGCGCCGGGGCCGGCCACGCCGGAGGGCGGCTTCACCAGGTGCCAGGTGGGGTAGGCGGTGGGGAAGTACGAGGCGGGCTCCAAAAACTCCACCCCCAGCGCCTCCAGCCAGTGAATGGTGTCGCCCGACTTGTTCAAGTAAGCCCGCACCAGCTGGGCATCGACCCGCCAGTGGGTGTAATCCATAAATACCTCAAAGGCCTTGTCCTTAGTGGGTTGGAACTGCCGCAGCCGGGTGTGGCGGCTCTCGATGCCCAGCGGCCCCATGCCCCGGTTGGCGGTGCCGCCCGTGATGGCCTCCTTTTCAAAAACCAGCACCGAGGCCCCGCCCTGCGCCGCCGCGATGGCCGCGCACAGGCCCGCCGCGCC
>CAXTFI010000008.1:0-38632 GCA_964243255.1 uncultured Hymenobacter sp. | reverse complement strand
TACACCGCCGACAAAAAGTACGCCCGCGGCTGAATGGGCACGATGCTGTGCACGCCATTCGGGTTGGCCTGCACCTGGGCTTTGGTCAGGTTCTGGGGGCTGAACGACTCCAGGATGCTGCCCGGCGACGACGAGCCCATGATGCCCAGCACGTCGAAGACGTTGTTGACGTTCAGGGCCATCGATATTTTTTTGGTGAAGCTAAACCCGGCCGCGGCGTCAAACTGGCTGAAGGCGGGCAGGTAGTAGGCGTTGGCCTGGTTGGCCTGGCGGTCGCCGAGGTATTTCCACTGCACCAGGGCGTAAAACTTGCCCACCGAGTAGGTGGGGGTCAGGGTGATGATAACGTTGGGGTTGTTCTCGGCCTTGTTGTCGCTGTAGTCCACCACCACGTCGTCGCCCTTGCCGTTGCCGCCCACGTTGTAGGTTTTCCAGGTGGGGTACTTGGCGCTCTGCACCGTTACGGCGCCCCGGAGGTTGAGGCTGCGGAAGGGCGTGTAGTCGCCTTCCAGCTCCACCCCCAGGGTGCGCACTTTGTTGTAAAAAATGGGCGTGTAGTAGAGCTGGCTGTTGTCGTCGTTAGCGAGCGTGGTGGTGCCCACGTTGCTGAGCAGGCTGTAGAAGGGCGTCAGGGCCAGGCTTAAGGTGTTGGTTTTCACCTTGTAGCCCAGCTCCACCTGGTTGATGTTCTGGTTTTGCGGGTCGTTGTTGTTGGCAATGTCGCTGGTCTGGTAGGTTTGGTAGAACGACAAATCCGGCGACTTCTGCCCGCGGGTGTAGCGCACGTACAGGGCGTGGCGGTCGCTGATTTTGTAGTTCAGGCCGGCCGAGTACGAGAAGGTGTTGAGCTGCTTGTCGAAGGCCACGTTGTTTTGGCCCAGCACCCCGTAGTAGTTGTCGTAAATAGTGAGCGGATTGCCATCCACGCCCCCAAAGTTCGGGTCGCCCGTGGGGTTGGCCGGCACGGTGCGGAAGTTGGTTCCTTTGAGGCTGATGTGCTCGAAGCGCACGCCGTAGTCGAGGCTCAGCTGCTCGCCAAAGTTGAGCGTATTACCCAGGAAGCCAGCCACTTGGTTGTTCTGGTAGTCGTAGTTGCCGTAGCCAAACGAGCCGCCCAGCTTGAGGTAGCCCGTGCCCGGCTGCGACACCTGGTACACCGGCCCCACCACGGGGCCGCCCGTGGGCCCGGCCGTGTGCTGAAACGTGACGTCCACCTGGTCGGCGCGGCTGCCGATTTGAGAGAGGCCCAGCACGGCGCCCAGCATCTCGGGCGAGCCCACGATGTGGCTGCTGCTGAAGAAGATACCCGCGTTGATGCTGCCGTTGGCCAGGCGCTTGCTCAGCGTGAGCTGGTCCACAAACTCGTTGAGCTTGGTTTGGCTTTTCAGCGAGCCGCTGTAGCGCAGGGCGTTGGGCACGGGGCCGTTGAGGGTCGAGTTGAGCACGGTGCTCGTGGGCATAAACGTGCCGGGGGGGGCGCCCGGCACCGGCACGAAGCCCTGCTGCACCTGGGCCAGCACCGCGTTGGTGCCGCGGTCGCGGTAGGTTACTACGCCCGGCCCCAGGGCCAGCGAACCCGTAAACACGCCCGTAATGAAGTCGTTGAGGTAAGTAAAGTTGGTGGCGATGTTGGTGTCGATGTCCAGGTTCTTCACGCTGTACTTGCCGTTGTTGGTCAGCGTCCAGCTCTCGCTCAGGTCGTAGTTAAAGCTCAGGCCGGCGGTGAAGTCGCGGGAGTGCGCCAGGTTTTTGGGGTCGAAGGTGGTGAGGTTGGTGGCCGAGCCGTTGGGTATCTGGGTGCTCACGCCGGTGAGCAGGTACGAGTCGGTTTTCTCCACGCCGGGGGCCAGCCGGATGTCGTTGTTGAAGCCCTGGCCCACCAGCGGCACCGTCACGCCATTGTGGTCGTCCAGGTACTTGGCGTAGAAGCGGACGGAGCCCTTCTCGAAGGCCTTGGTCAGGTTGAACTTGAACTGGCCGCCCTCGTTGAAGGGGTAGCCGGCGTAGCGCGCCCCGTTGGCGTAGCGGTAGAAGCCGCCCGCGTTGTAGCTCAGGCCGTTGGTGCCAATTTTGTCGCCGTAGTTCACGTCGGCGCGGTAGTAGGGCTGCTTGCCGTCGCCTTCCAGGCCAAAGCGCAGGCGCACCTCGTTCTGCCCTTCGGTCACGCCCGTCTTGGTCAGAAAGTTGAAGATGCCGCCCGGCGCATTGGCGCTCGTGATGCTGGACGTGCCGCCCCGCACCGCCTCCAGGCGCTGAATGGTGGCGTCGTTGCGAAAGAAGTAGTCGGGCGAAATCGTGCCGCTCGACACCGCCGTCACCGGCAGGCCGTCCTCTTGCAGCGATACGTAGTAGTAGCCGTTGGTAGGGTCGGCCAGCGAGCCCACCGAGTTGGCCGACACCCCGCGCGAGTACACCACGTTGTGCACCTCCCCGGCCGATGTGTTCACGTACACGCCCGGCACGTTCTTGAGCAGGTCGGCCGCGCTTTGGGGCACCAGCCGGTCTATCTGCTTGGCATTGAGCGTGCTAATGGCCACCGACGATTCCATGCGGGTGCGCTTATCAAACACGCCGGTCACGATTATCTCATCCAGGCTTTTGGGGTCTTCCTGCAGCACCACGGCCACGCCGATTGCGCCCGGCACCGTCACGCGCTGCGTCTGGCTCAGGCTGCCCACAAACGAAACGCGGAGCGTGTAGGCGCCGTTGGGCACGCCCGTAATCACAAACGTACCGTCGGCGTTGGTTGAGGCGCCGGCCTTGGTTTCTTCCACCATCACCGTGGCCCCAATCTGCGGGGCCCCCTTGGCGTCGGTGACTTTGCCAGCAATTTGGCCGGTTTGGGCCTGGGCCCGTGGGCTGGCCAGCCCCAGCAGCGCCAGCAGCGATAGCAGGCGCAAAGTGAACGGAAGTAAACGGGAATTCATGGGGCGAAAATTGAGGAGGATGGGAATGACGGGTCCGGGTAATGCGTAGGCGGTAGGCGTTGGGGGGAGAGGGTGGGTTAGTGAATAGTGTAGGGGTCTCGTGAGGCGCCCCGCTAGCGCCGTTTGCGCAGTCAGATATGTGCGAGTATTCAGGCAGTTTTTTTAACAAGTCGTGCTAACAGCCAACCACCGTTTAGTTCAGGCAAAAGCGCCCCCATCCACTGCCAGGGCATGGCCGGTGATGAAGCTCGACTGCTCGGAGCACAGCCACAAAGCCACATCGGCCACTTCCTCGGGGCGGCCCAGGCGCTTGAGGGCGGCCTGGCCTGAGAATTTGGCCAGCGCCTCCGGGTTGTGGCGCAGATTCAGGCGGCCGTCCATAATCATGGGCGTTTCGATGCCGGTGGGGCAAAGCGCATTCACCCGAATGCCGCGGGTGGCGTATTCGAGCGCCGCCGTTTTGGTAAGGCCCACCACGCCGTGCTTAGACGCCGCGTAGGCCACGTTGTTGGGGTGCCCGTGCAGGCCCGCCGCCGAGGCCACGTTCACAATGGTACCCCGGCCCTGGGGCAGCATCACGGCTAGCTCCTCCTGCACGCAGTACCAGGTGCCGGTGAGGTTCACGGCCAGCACTTTCGCCCAGGCGTCTTCGGGGTAGTCGCCGGTCGCCGCGTTCACGCCGCCCGTGATGCCGGCGTTGTTCACGGCGCAGTCCAGGCGGCCGTAGCGGCTCAGGGCCAGGGCCACCATCGCTTTTATGTCAGCCCGGTTGGCAATGTCGGTGCGGATGAACACCGCTTCACCGCCGGCCGCTTGTATTTGATTGACCGTCTCCTGCCCGCCGGCCTCGTCCACGTCGGCCACCAGCACCCGGCCGCCCTCGCGGGCAAACGCCAGGGCCGTGGCCCGGCCAATGCCCGAGCCCGCGCCCGTCACGGCGCAGACCTTGCCAGCAAAGCGGTGGGCTAGCACGGGCGCAGCAGGAGAGGAAGTGGGGTGCATAGTGTTGCTTGTGAATAAGTTGAAAATAAATGGTAGCTCAGGCACTGGCGCTGTTGAGCTTGCCCAGACCAGTGATAGGGAGCGGGAGACTTTCAGGTGGCTAACGTTTCGTGAGGCGCCCTCCAGAACGGTTACAGCGGCGCGGCCAGCGCCTGCAAGGAGGTTTGCGTGAGCGTGTTACGGTCGCCCATGATGCCGGCAATCTCCCATTCGCCGATTTGCTGGGCCGCGTCGCAGGCCATTTTGCAGCGGGCGTAGCGGCGGGCCATGAAGTTGTAGAGGCTCTCCGTCAGCGGCAGGTCCTTCACCAGCTCGTCGGCCAGCACCAGGGCGTCCTCCACCGAGATGCCCGCGCCCTGCCCAATGTGGGGCGAGGTAGAGTGGGCCGCGTCGCCGATGAGCACCACCCGGCCCTTGTACCAGGTATCGGGCACAAACACCACCTCCATGGGCCGGTACACCACGCCTTTGTTGTCGGTAATCTGCTCGCGCAGCTCGGCAATGATGTTGCCGTGCTGGTGCTGGAGGCGGTCGCGCATCTCAGCGGCCAGGCGCTCCTCGGCGATGCGCGGCTTGGTGGGCTCGTTTGAGGTGCAGTACATGTACATCAGGTCGTCGGCCAGCGGGCAGAGGCCGGCGGCTAAGCCGTTGGCGCCGATGTAGTTGGCCAGGTGGTCCACGGTGCGCGGGAAGTTGTAGCGCCACACGGCCTGGCCCGTGAAGCGGGGCTTTATCTCCGGGAAAATCATTTCCCGCACCTTAGAGTAGGTGCCGTCGGCCCCCACAATGAGGTCGTAGGTGCCGGTGCTGCCGTCGGTGAAGGAGGCGGATACGTTGCGCCCGGTTTCGGTGTAGCTGGCCAGCGTCACGCCCAGGCGCACGGTGGCGCCGGTTTCTAAAGCCGTCTCGGTCAGCACTTTGTGCAGGGCCGGGCGCGACACGCCGCAGTTGGCCGGGTAGTCGGGGCCCGCCAGGCGGTGGCCGGGCATCACCATCTCGCCGCGCGCCGACTCCACCGTCACCACCTCAAACGGGTAGGCCTGGTCCATGAACTTGTCGAGCACGCCCAGCTCGTGGAACGCCCGCACCACGTTCGACTGAATAATGATGCCCACGCCGTACACCGTCCACTCTTTCTTCAGCTCGACAATATCGACCTGCACGCCCTTCTGGCGCAGGCTGATGGCCAGCGACAGGCCGGCAATGCCGCCGCCCACTACGAGCACCTTGTTTTCTGTTAACATCAGGGTGGGATTCAATGATTAATGGTCAGTGATTAATGGTCAGTGATTAATGGTCAATGGTCAGTGCTTAATGGTTGATAGTGGCTATAATCGTCTGGTAATTAACCATTAACCATTACTCATTAACCATTACTCATTACTTAGTTGCCGTCGCTGATGACGGTGCCGCCATCCACGATGATGTTTTGGCCGGTGATGAAGCCGCCCGCCCGGCTGGCCAGCAGCACCGCCACGCCGGCCACTTCCTCGGGCTGGCCCACCCGGCGCAGGGGCGTGGCGGCCAGGCGCCGGGCCAGCACGTCGGGGTGGTCGAGCAGGGGCCGGGCAAAGGGCGTGTCAATCACGCCCGGCGAAATCGTGTTGGCCCGCACGTTGTCGGGCCCGAACTCCACCGCCAGGTTGCGCGCCAGCTGCATGAGCCCGGCCTTGGCCAGGCCGTAGAGCCCGAGCCGCAGGTTGCCGCGCACCCCGGCAATGCTGGCCAGGTAAATCAGGGCCCCATCCTGGCGCGCCACCATCTGCGGAACAACCAACTGGCTCAGGTACAGCGCACTTCGCAGGTTCAGGGCCAGGCTGCGCTCAAAATCAGCGGCGCGCACGTCCAGCAGCGAGCCCATATCGGCCACGCCCACGCAGGATACCAGCACGTCGATGCGGCCAAACTGCGCCAGGGCCGTCTCCACCAGCTGCTGCACTTCCGTGGGCTGGCTCACGTCGCAGGGCACGGCCAGCGCCGTAGCGCCTTGCTGTTGAAGCGCTTGCACCGTCGCCGCGCACCCGTCGGCGTCGTGGCTGGCCACCACCACCGTGGCCCCGTGCGCGCCCATCGCCTCGGCGATGGCCCGGCCCATGCCGCTGCTAGCCCCCGTTACGAGGACAACTTTGCGGCTCAGGTCGAAGAGGCTGGTCATGGGAGGTTGGGGTGGGGTGGATGGTGGTAGTAGAGTGATTTTAGAACGTCATGCAGAGCGTAGCGAAGCATCTCGCCCGCGCCGCCTGATGCCGAAACCTCACCCCCGGCCCCTCCCCAAAAGAGAGGGGAGCCAGTCGTCAACTCTTGTCCGGTGCCCCCTCTTTTTTGGAGAGGGGGGCAGGGGGTGAGGTTTTGGTGGACGAAGCGAGCGAGATGCTTCACTGCGTTCAGCATGACGACCTAGTTATCAACGTTTTTCATTCCAGTGAATCATCGGCTGCCCCGCTACCGGGCTGCGGAAATACGGCACCCGCGTGCCGCGCAAACTACCCAGGTACACGGTGCGCAAATCGGGCCCGCCGAAGGTGAGGCTGGCCAGCCACGGCGCGATGGTGCCGTGCGTGGCGCCCATGATTTCGGGCGTCAGCGTGCCGGCGTGGAAGTGGTCGAGCAGGCGCTTTTTGGTGGCCGGGTTCGAGTCGTCGAGCAGCGTCAGCACTTCGCCGTCGGGGGTGAGGGCAATTAGCTCGTCGCTGAAAATGAGGGTAATCCAGAGGTTGCCGAAGGCGTCGAAGGCAAAGCCGTCGGGGAAGCCGCCCAGTGACTCGGGGCCGTAGGTTTCGCGGTCGGTGAGCCCGCCGTCGGGCTGCACCCGCAGGCGCGATATTTTGTGGCCCGTGCTTTCCACCACGTACAGCCACTCCTCGCGGGGGTCAAAGCGGATTTCGTTGGTGCCGCAAAAGCCCTCGGCCACCACCCGTATGCCGTGCTCGTCAATTAGGCCAATGTAGCCGTCGGCCACTTTGGTGGTGAGCTGCTTGGTCCAGGGCTGCTCGCGGGTCGTCACGGTGAAGTAGATGCGGCCCTTCGAGTCGCGCAGCGGGAAGTTGGCCTTGCCCAGCGGCTGCCCGTCGATGGCGGTGTAGAGCGTGCGCAGCTGCCCGCCGCGGGTCATGGTTTCGATGGCGTCGGTGCCCCAGTTGGCAATGATGAAGTTGCCCTGCGCATCAAAGCAGAGCCCGTTGGGCAGCGAGCCCACCGCCTGCACGTAGCGCGTCTCAAACGACGCGCCGGCCGCGCCCCCGGCGGTCGGGCTGGCCACCACCGGGGTCACCAACTGCTGGGTGCCGTCGGGGGCGAGGCGCACCACGCCGCCGCGGGCGTCGGCCGTCCAGATGGTGCCGTCCGGCTCGGCCAGCACGCACTCCGGCCGCTGCAAGTCCTGGCCCAGGTACTGGATATCGGCCCGGTTTACCTGCCAGTTTTTCAGCGGGTTCTGTTTCAATGTCGGTGAGAGCGTCGGCATGGCTAGAGCGTTTTCTGAATCCAGTCGAACATCGGAAAGCTGCGCGTGAAGCCATCAATCTGGCAGTGCGCCGAGCCGGGCAGGCTGGCCGGCACCACGTCGAGGGTGCGCGGGCAGGTCAGGTCGTTGAAGGTGCGGTAGGCGTGGCTCACCGGGTTCTGGCGGTCGTCTTCGCCGTGCAGGATGTAGGTGGGCATGGTGATTTTTTCGGCCACGCCGCGCAGGTTGTACCGGCCCAGCTTCGCACGCGCCGCCGCCATATCTTCCACGCCCACAATGTGTTGCAGAATAGTAGCCAGCGGGTGGCTATCCGGCCGGTTGGCCCAGATTTCCTGGTAGTCGTACACCGCCCCCCAGATGGCGCACAGCTTGAAGCGGGGCTCAAACGCCGCCATGCGGGCCGCCATGTAGCCGCCCATGCTCACGGCCATGATGCCGATGCGGGCGGGGTCCACGTCCAGGTTAGCCAGCACCCAGTCCAGCGCGGCCGTGCCGGCCACTTCGTAGTCGTAGCGGTGGTGCAGGCCGTGCAGCCGCAGCGCGCCGCCCTGGCCGGGCCCGTCCAGGGTCAGCAGGGCCACGCCGCGCTCGTTCAGCAGCTGGGCCGGGCCGTAGTAGAACTCCTCAGCCGTCGAGTCGAGGCCGCCAAACTGTATCATCAGCGGGGCCTGGGGCTGGCCGGGCACCGCAAACAGGTAGCCCGGCAGCACCGCGCCCTCAAACGGCACCTCTACCCGCCGGGGCGGGCTGGGCAGCAGCGCCACACCCCGCTGGAAGGCCGCCACGCTGCTCTGGTAGGTCGGAAACTTGCGCGCATCGGCGGGCAGCAGAAAGAACTCGGCCGTGCGCAGGTAGTTGGCTGCCCGCAGAAACGCCGCCCGCGCCGACTCGGTGCGCCCCTGGTCCTGGGCCTGGTTGGCCTCGGCCAGCGAGCGCCGGCCCTGGCCCAGCCACTCCTTGTGAAAGCTCTCCAGGTTGCCCACCTCGATTTTACTAGCCGTGGCCAGCACCTCGTTGGTTTCGCCGCCGCCGTAGAGGCTCTGCGTCAGCGCGCGCTGCACCTGGTAGGAGAACATGTAGTTCTCCGGGAAAAAATGCCACATGGGTGGGGAGTGGGGTGGGAGTTTCTAGAATAATGTGCTGGAAAAGAACGTCATGCAGCGCACCGCGAAGCATCTCGCTCGCGTGCAGCACTAACCTAATTGTTAGCTACGCTGTCCTATCGGGTCAACGACGCGAGCGAGATGCTTCGCGGTGCGCTGCATGACGTTCTAGGTTATTCTACCTCCAACTCCTTCTGTACCAAGTCCTTCTGCTGGTACTTGCTGTCCTGGCCTTCTTTCAGGCTGCCGTCTTTGGTCCAGGGGCTGGTGATGCCCCAGGCGTCGTTGGGGTTGTCCTTGAGGTAGTGCACATCCGGGCCGTGGTCGGGGGCGAAAATGAGGCGGGCGGCGGCGTAGAACTCGAAGCGGTTGCCGCCCGGCTCGATGACGTAGATGAAGAAGCCCTCGTCGGCTTTGTGGCGGGTGGGGGCGCCCATTTCCAGCTGGTAGCCGTTCTCAATTACCCAGTCGCAGGCCAGTAGCACCTCCTCGCGGCTGTCGAAGTTGAAGGCCACGTGGTTGAAGCTGCCCTGGCCGGGCACGCCCTTGGGGTCGGAAAACACGGCGATGTCGTGCGACAAATTGCCGATGGTGAACAGCCCGCCCACGGCCGGCAGCTCGTCGGTGATGCGCACCTCGTCGGGGTTTTTCAGGCCCAGGCCCTTGTAGAACTCCCGGTCGGCCACGTAGTTAGTTGTAAAAAGCGTCACGTGGTCGAAGCGGCGGGGCGAGAGGCCGCGGCGGCGGTTGCTGGCGTAGCGGTCGGCAAACACGCTGCCGCGCTGGCCCGTCTCGCGCAGCCACACCACGTCCCAAAAAATTTCGTGCACGTGCCCGTCGGGCGAGTGGAAGCGGTAGGCGCGGCCGTGGCCCAGGTCGCCGTCCACCCAGCCGATGCCGGCGCCCGTGCTTGCCAGGTGCGCCACGGCGTCGTCCAGCGCCTCGGCCGAGTCGGCGCGCCAGGCCAGGTGGCCCATGCCGGGCGTGTCGCGGTGCGTGATTTTGAGCGAGTGGTGGAAGTAGTCGCCCCAGCAGCGCAGGTACACCGACGTTTCATCGCGGCCCGTTTCGTCGAGACCGGCAATCTCGGTCAGAAACTGGACGGTTTCCGCTACTTTGGGGCTGTACAACTCCACGTGAGCGAGTTGGGAGATGTAGTGCGGGTTGCGAGCCATGACCGAAGCGTGCTGAAGTGAGTGCGTAAAAATCAGGAGGTGAGTAAGTACTAACTGCCACCTTTATCTTATGCAAAACTAGGAGCTGCAAAGCCGTTTAATTTGTCATTAATGGGATTTTACTGTGCACAATCAATCACGCGTCAAAATTCCGGCGCGTCACCAGCGCGAGCAGTTAAGTAGCGGTGACCAACTACTTACTTAGCCTTGCTGCATACTCCCAGCTGCCCACGAAAACACCCTGTTTGGAATGCCGCCCTGTATCATGAGCGAGCCCTGGGGCTTAGAAAACACCAGCTACTGGGGCCCTAGTGCAGTTTCAACGGCCGGGTACGGGCAGCCCGACCCTCGACCCCCGACCCCCAGCGCTGCTACCTGCTGGCTCGGCCTGACGCTCACCCCGCCCCTAGAACTTAACGCTCTGCTTAGACCAAACGGCCGCGCCTCGCCCAGCGCACGCCGCGCGCGCATGGTGGTGCCGCACCGCAAGCAGTACGCGCCGCTCAACAGAAACGCTGCCCCTGGCCCTACTTACAGCAGCGTGGCAGTTTGGCGTAGGTTTAGCTCGGCCCCTGCTATGGTAGGGGCGCCGGCCATAATTTCCTCGTTGGCGAAGTCGGCGTACTTGCGGAAATTCTCCACGAATTTTTCGGCCAGGGCCGCGGCGGTGGTGTCGTAGGCGGCCTGGTCGGCCCAGGTGTGGCGCGGGTTAAGGATTTCGGTGGGCACGCCGGGCACTGCCGCCGGCACGTGCACGCCAAACACAGGGTGGGCCAGCAGCTTGGCCTGCGCGAGCTGGCCGGTGAGGGCGGCCGTAATCATGGCGCGGGTGTAGCTGAGCTTCATGCGCTGGCCCACGCCGTAGCCGCCGCCCGTCCAGCCGGTGTTGATGAGCCACACGCTCACCGCGGGGTGCTCGTCGAGCCGGCGGCCCAGCATCTCGGCGTAGCGGGTGGGGTGCAGGGGCAAAAATACCTGCCCAAAGCACGCCGAAAAGGTAGTCTGGGGCTCGGTAATGCCCATTTCGGTGCCCGCTACCTTGGCCGTGTAGCCCGACAGGAAGTGGTACATGGCGTGGCTCTTGTCGAGCTTGCTGATGGGGGGCAGCACGCCGAAGGCATCGGCCGTGAGAAAGAAAATGTGCCGGGGCACGCCGGCCACCGACGGCTCCAGGGCATTCGGGATGTAGGGCAGGGGGTAGGCCGTGCGCGTGTTCTCGGTCACGCTCGTGTTGGCAAAATCCACGGTGCGGGTGCCGGGCACAAAGCGCGTATTCTCCACAATGGCCCCAAACCGGATGGCGTTCCATATTTCGGGCTCTTTCTCTTGGGAAAGGTCGATGACCTTGGCGTAGCAGCCGCCCTCAAAATTGAAGATGCCCCCTTGGCCGGGTAGCCAGCCGTGCTCATCGTCGCCCACCAGGCTGCGGTTGGGGTCGGTCGAGAGCGTGGTTTTGCCCGTGCCCGAGAGGCCAAAAAACACCGCCGCGTCGCCGGCCGCGCCCACGTTGGCCGAGCAGTGCATGGGCAGCGTGTGCTGCTCGTGAGGCAGCAGGTAGTTGAGCACCCCAAAAATGCCCTTCTTCATTTCGCCGGCGTAGGCCGTGCCCCCGATGAGCAGAATTTTCCGGGTGAAATGGAGAATGGCAAAGTTCTGCTGGCGGGTGCCGTCCACGGCCGGGTCGGCTGCAAAGCCGGGCGCGCAGATGATGCTAAAATCGGGCGCCCAGCTCGTGTCGGCGCCCGCCGCGGGCCGCAGAAACAGGTTGTGGCAGAACAAGTTGTGCCAGGCCAGCTCGTTGACGATGCGCAGCTTGAGCTGCGAGGCGGGGTGCGCCCCGGCGTAGGCTTCGCGCACGTACAGCTCCTTGCTTTCCAGGTACGCGACTACCTTGGCGTGCAGCTGGTCGAACTTGTCGGGGGCGAAGGCAATGTTGATATCGCCCCACCACACGCTGGCCTGCGTTTCCGCATCCTGCACAATGAACCGGTCCTTGGGCGAGCGGCCCGTAAACTGACCCGTATCGGCCATTAGGGCGCCCGTGTCGGTCAGGGTTCCTTCACGCCGGCGCAGGGCCGCTTCTATTAGTTCGGCGGGCGGCAGGTTGAGGTGCACATGCGCCGCCTGCCCAAAGCCCAGCGGCTGCAAGCGCGTGAGAATAGCAGAGGTAGTAGCCATAACGCAGGAGGATAAAGGGTTAATAAAAGGAGCAGTGCTGGTAGCAGCAACCGCCTAAGCTGCCGGGCTACGCCAGCTTCTCGACGAAGGGCGCGGCCGTTTTGGCCCGCACCTCTTCCAGCGTCGCGCCCGGCATCAGCTCCAGGAGGGTCAGCCGCCCATCTTGATAATCAAACACGGCCAAATCGGTGATAACCATAGCCACTACGCCGCGCGCGGTGAGCGGCAGCGTACACTCAGGGACGATTTTGGAGGTGCCGTCGGGGTCGGCGTGGGTGAGGACGATGATTAGTTTCTTGGCTCCCGAAGCCAAATCCATGGCCCCGCCCACCCCGAGCAGGGGCTTGCCCGGCACGGCCCAGTTGGCCAGGTTGGCGTGGCTGTCCACCTCCAGCCCGCCCATGATGGCCACGTCCACGTGCCGGCCGCGTATCATGCCAAACGAGTCGGCGCTGTCGAAGTAGGCGCTGCCGGGCAGGGCCGTAACCGGGATTTTGCCGGCGTTGACGGGGTAATCGAGCGCCCCGCCGCCGTCGGTGGGGGCAGGGCCCACGCCCAGCATGCCATTCTCGGTGTGCAGAATAATGCCGTCCTCGGGCTTGATAAGGTCGGCCACGAGCGTGGGGATGCCAATGCCCAGGTTCACCACGTCACCCCTTTTTAGCTCCTGGAAGGCGCGGGCGGCCATGTGGAGCCGGCCTTGGCTGGGCGCGCGGCCCGAGCCCGTGGAGGCGGAGGTGCCCAAGTCGGCCAGCGTCACATTCGCCTGCACCAAAAAATCCACGAAGCAGCCGGGGGTATGAATGTGGTTGGGGTCGAGCGCACCCACGGGCACGATTTCCTCGACCTCCGCAATAACTAAATCGGCGGCCGTGGCCATGGCCCGGTTGAAGTTTTGCTCGGTGAGGCGGTAGCAGAGGTTGCCCGCCGTGTCGGCTTTCCAGGCCCGGATGAAAGCCACGTTGCCCCGAATGCCCTCAATAAAGACCTGCTCCTGGCCCTTTATCGTCATCGTGGGCCGGCCTTCGGCCAGCAGCGTGCCGGCCGAAGTAGGCGTGTAGAAGCCCCCGATGCCGGCGCCGCCGGCCCGCAGCGCCTCGGCCAGCGTGCCCTGGGGCAGCAGCTCGTACGCGACCTGCCCGCTCTGGGCAGCGCGCACGGCGTCGGGGTTGCTGGTGAAGAAGGAGCCCACCATCTTGCGCAGCTGCCCGTTGCGCAGCAGCCGGCCGCCGCCCAGGCCCGCCTCGCCCACGTTATTGCCGATGAAGGTGAGGTCTTTGGTCTGGGTTTCGGCCAGCGCGTGCAGCAGGTGCACGGGGTTGCCGGTCATGCCGAAGCCGCCGCCGAGCAGCACGTCGCCGTCGTTTACTTTGGCCGCCGCTTCGGCGGCGGTTATCTGGGCAACTTGCTTCATCATAAGGATAAGGATTGAAAAGAGGGGGTGCCCGCGGCCTCACTGGCGCGCTGGGCCGCCAGGCCCACGTAGTTTTCGGCTATCACTTGCGAGGCCGCTGGGCTGGTAGTCAGTAAGTTAAAGCGCGATTCCTGCAAGTGCTGGTCAAACGGCCCCTTGTCGGGGTTGTGGTGTAGCAGCTCGGTCATGTAGTTGGAAAACTCCTGCACCCGCCACACCCGGCGCATGCAGGCCGCCGAGTAGCGGTGCAGCAGCGCGGCATTGCCGCGCTGGTACCAGGCGCACAGGGCGTCGAACAGCGTTTTGGTGTCGGCCACGGCCATGTTGAGGCCCTTGCCCCCGGTGGGCGGCACAATGTGGGCCGCATCGCCGGCCAAAAACAGGCGCTTGTACTGCATAGGCTCGGTCACGAAGCTGCGCATGGGCGTGATGCTTTTTTCCAGAATCGGGCCTTCGCGCAGGGTCCAGCCGGCCGTGCCCAGGCGCAGGTGCAGCTCTTCCCAGATGCGCGCGTCGGGCCAGTCTTCCACCGTGTCGGTCACGGCGCACTGCACATACAGGCGGCTGCGCACCGCCGAGCGCATCGAGTGCAAGGCAAAGCCCCGCTCGTGAAAGGCATAAATCAGCTCGTCAGTGCTCGGGGGCACCTGCGCAATAATGCCCAGCCAGCAGTAGGGATAGGTTTTGTCGTAGGTTTTAAAGAAGCCCGCCGGGGCCGCCTGCCGGGCAATGCCGTGGAAGCCATCGCAGCCGGCCACAAAATCACAGGCCAGCGTATGGGCCTGGCCCTGATAGGTATAGTGGATAACCGGGTGGTCCGTTTCCAGCCCCTCGATGTGGGTGGCCTCGGCTTCAAACAACAGGGGTAGCCCTTGGGCAAGCCGTTGCTGAATGAGGTCCTTGACCACCTCCGTCTGGGCATAAATCGTGACGCAGGCCCCGCCCGTCAGCCCGGCCAGGTCGATGCGGTGGCGCTGGCCGTTGTAGCTCAGCAGCACCCCCTCGTGCACCAGCCCTTCGCGGTCCAGCCGCTCGGCGGCGTGGGCTTCGCGCAGCAAGTCCACGGTGCCCTGCTCCAGCAGGCCGGCGCGCTGCCGGGCTTCCACGCGGGTGCGGGGCCGGCTTTCGAGCACTACGGCACTAATTCCTTGCTGGTGAAGCAATTGTGCCAGCAGCAGCCCGGCCGGGCCGCCGCCGATAATGCCAACTTGGGTGCGGGTGGGTGGGGCAGGCAGGCGTTCCATAACCTTAGGGCTGAACGGTGAGAGTGGCGAATACTTGCTCGGCGGCGTGGTAGGCGGCATTGGCCGCCGGCAGCCCGCAGTAGAGGCTGGCGTGCAGAATCAACTCCTTGATTTCGAGCACCGTTACGCCGTTGTTGAAGGCGGCCCGCACGTGCATCCTGAACTCGTCTTCGCGGTTTAGGGCGATGAGCAGGGCCAGCGTAATCAGGCTGCGGTCGTGGCGCGGCAGGCCCGGCCGGGTCCAGACTTCGCCCCAGGCGTAGCGGGTGATGAAGTCCTGGAAGTCGGCGGTGAAATCGTTGGCGCCCGCGGTGGCGCGGTCCACGTGCTCGGCCCCCAGCACCTCGCGGCGAACTTGCATGCCCAGGTCGTACCGTTCTTCTTGATTCATAAGGCGTTGGCAAGGTTAAAGGTTAAAAACCGGAGCAGGGCGGCCGTAAAAGGGGCGGCGGCTTCCACGTTGGCCAGGTGGGCGGCCCGCAGCACCACGAGGTGCGCGCGCGGGATGTATTGCTCCAGAAACTGGCCGTTGGCTTCGGGGGTAACGGGGTCAGCATCACCAGAGAACACCTGGGTGGGCACCGGAATTTGCCGGATGGCCTGCCAGAAATCGGCGTCGCGCACGGCCGCGCAGCAGGCTACGTAGCCCACGGGCGACGTAGCTTTAAAAGTAGCCAGAATACGCGCGACTGTTTCCGGCTGCGTGCGCCGAAACGGGGCGGTGAACCAGCGTTCGGCCGTGCCCTCGGCCAGGGCCACTACCCCTTCGGCTTCGACCTGCGCGATGCGGGCATCCCAGCCCGCCGCGTCCCCGATTTTGACGGCCGTGCAGCAGAGCACCAGCTTGCCCAGCCGCTGCGGCGCATGAATGCCCAGCCACTGCCCCACCAGGCCCCCGAGCGAAAGGCCGCAAAAATGGACCTGCCCAATGCCGAGCGCGTCGAGCAGCGCCAGCACGTCCTGCCCGAGCTGCGCGATAGAGTAAGGCCCCGGCGATACCACGCTTTGCCCGTGGCCCCGGCTGTCGTAGCGCAGCACCCGAAAGTGGGCGGCCAGCGCCGGCACCTGGGCCGCCCACATGGTGTGGTCGGTGCCCAATGAATTGGACAGCACCACAACCGGCGCATCGGCCGGGCCGTCGAGCGCGTAGTAAAAATCGCCGGTGGCAGTGGTCAGGAGCGGCATAAGCGTAGCTAGGCAGTGGGTGAGGGGGCAGTGGCGTTGCAGCAAGCCAGCACCGCATCGGTGAAGTGCTGGCTGAGGCCAGTGGCGCCGGCTGGGTCAAATACTGCTTCCCAGGCCGCTGCGCTGAGCAAGCAGCCCGCCTGCGGGTGCTGGCGCAACACCTGCGGCAACGGCTGGCCGGTGGCCAGGGCCGTTTTGCTTGCCGCCTCTATCAGCTGCTGGGCGGCGGCCTTGCCCAGGTGCGGCGCCAGGGCCGCCGTAGCGTCTTCGGCAAACAGCAGGCCTTGGGTGAGATGCAGGTTGTGAAGCATGCGCGCGGGGTAGACTTCCAGCCCACTCACCAAGTCGTGGGCGTGGCGCAGGGCGGCCGCCGTGAGGCGCAGCAGCTCGGGCAATACTTCCCACTCGGCGTGCCAGGCGCCGGCGGCGCGCTCGTGCTCGTGCTGGGGCAGGGCGGCCAGCAGCGTGCTCACCAGCGTCGGCGTGCGCCCCGCAATGGCTACTAAGAACGTGGCCGCCACGGGGTTGCGCTTGTGCGGCATCGCCGACGAGCCACCCTTGCCCGGCGCCGCGGCTTCGGCCACCTCACCCACCTCGGTTTGCATAAGCAGGATAAGGTCGTGGCCGAGCTTGCCGAGCGTGCCGGTGAGCAGGGCCAGGGCCCCCGCCAGGTCGGCCAGCCGGTCGCGCTGGCCGTGCCAGGGCAGCAGGGGCAGCGCGAGGCCCAGCTCGTGGGCCAGGCCGGCGGCTACCGCGGGCCCGGCGGCCGCCAGGGTAGCCAGCGTGCCCACGGCCCCGCCAAATTGCAGCACGCAGGCCTCGGCCTGCCGCTGCGCCAGGCGCTGCCCCGCCCGCAGCAAGGCATCGAGCCAGCCCGCCGCCTTGTAGCCAAAGGTGATGGGCCGCGCCTGTTGCAGCAGCGTGCGGCCCGCCATAAGGGTGTCGCGGTGGGTGGCGGCCAGCGTAGCCAGGCTGCCTTGTAAGTCGCTTATTCCCTGCTGAATACACATGAGGCTCTTCCGCACTTGCAGCAGCAGGGCCGTGTCGAGCACGTCCTGGCTGGTGGCCCCCAGGTGCACGTAGTTGGCCGCCGCGGCATCGTGCTGGGCTACGCGCCGGCGCAGGGCATTGACCAGCGGAATGGCCGGGTTGCCCGCCAGCAAGGTCTGCTGGGCCAGCTGCTCCACTTCCCAATCTTCCTCGGCGCAGACGGCGGCAATTGCCGCCGCGGCGGCCGCGGGCACCACCCCGGCCGCCGCCTGCGCCTGCGCCAAGGCCTGCTCAACCCGCAGCATGGCCCGCACCTGCGCCGCGGCCGTGAACAGGTCGGCGATGGGCGGACTGGTGAAAATGAGTTGGTAGAGCCCTTGCATGAGTCAGCAGCTTACACGTCGAAAAAAACGGTTTCCCCTTCGCCCTGCATCCGAATATCGAAGCGGTAGCAGGGCAGGCCCGGCCCGGCCAGGCGCTCGGCCAGCAGGGTAGTGCGCCGCGCGGCGGGCAGGCTGGTCAGCACCGGGTCGGTGGCGTTGGCGGAAGCCTCGTCGGCAAAATACAGGCGGGTGTAGAGGTGGCTCAGCAGCCCGCGCATGAAGATAATGAGGGTGATATGCGGGGCCTGGTCGCCGACCGCGCCTGGCTTAATGGTTTGAAAATGAAAGGTATTATCCACTGTCGTGCCCGTGCCGAAGCGGCCGAAGCCCGCGAAGTCGGGCGCGTGGTAGCGCCCGCTGGCATCGGCCTGCCACAGCTCCACCAGCGCGTCGCTGATGGGCTGGCCCGCGCCATCGAGCACGCGGCCCTCCACGCTAATCAGCTCGCCGGGCGTGTGGGCGGCGGCCATTTCGCGGCCCGCCACGCTGGTGAAGGGGTAGCCGTATTGCAGGGCCACCAGCCCATAGGCGAAGTACGGCCCCACGGTCTGGGAAGGGGTTTGGGGCAGTAAGTCCATAGCAATCAGCGGGTTTCAAAAGGGGTAGCGTCGGGGCCGCGCAGCACGATATCAAAGCGGTAGCCCAGCGCATAATCAGGCTGGGTCAAGCTCAAATCGAACTTTGAAACCAGCAGGCCGCGCCCGGCCGGCGGCACGCCCAGAAAAATCGGGTCGTACTCCAGCAGCGGGTCGCCGGGAAAGTAGAGCTGGGTAATGAGGCGCGTGGTGATGTTCGGCCCGAACAAGGAAAGGTGAATATGCTGGGGCCGCCAGGCATTGGGGTGGTTGCCCCAGGGGTAGGCGCCGGGCTTGATAGTCAGGAACTTATACCAGCCATCGCCATCCGTCAGCACCCGCCCGCCGCCGAAGAAGTTGGGGTCGAGCGGCGCGTCGTGTTGGTCGATTTTATGCACGTAGCGGCCCGCCGCGTTGGCTTGCCACAACTCGATGAGCGTGTGCGGCAGCGGCCGGCCGTGCTGGTCGATTACGCGCCCCGCCACCACAATGCGCTCGCCAATCGGCTCGCCGTTGACGCGCCCGTTGCGGGTCAGGTCGTGGTCGAAAGGGCCGACGTGGCTAGCCCCGTATACCGGCCCGGTCAGTTCCGAGAGGCTGTGCTTCAGCGGAATAAGCTTATGGCTCGGGGCCCGCAGCTCGGTGGAGCGGTAGCCCGGCACCACGTAGGGCGGATGCACGCCCCAGTCGCGCGGCTGGAAGGCGGGAGGGGAGAGCAGGGATTCCATTGGTTGATTATCAATGAGGAGTAGTTTTATTATGGCGCGAACGGGGTCCCCCACCAGAACGAGCCTACATGTTGATGCAAAAGCCCCTCTAAATCGGGGCGCCCAGCATCCCCATCGCCTTGCCCATCACGGCGCTGATGTTGGCGCCTTCGGGTAGCCGGCCCTGCCACTCCAGCTGCTCCAACTCGCTGATAGTGTTCGACGTATCGACCACCATCTTGCAGCGCTCGTAGCGGCGGGCCATGAATCTTTCGAGCACGGTGGGCACCGGCTCGCCCGTTTTTAGCAGCTCACCGAGCACCACCGCGTCTTCGATGGCCAGGCTCGCGCCCTGCCCCAGCTGCGGAATGGTGGCGTGAGCGGCATCGCCGATAATGACCACCCGGTTTTTAAACCAAGGCGCCGGCATGAGCAGGGTTTCGAGCGGGCGGTAAATGATGCCCGCCGGGTCGGTAATCTGGGCGGCGGCGGCGCGCACCAGGGGGGCAGTGTATTCGGCCAGCAGCTCTTGCAGGCGGGGTAGTAGGTTTTCGGGCGCGATAACCGGGTTTTCGCCCTCCGCCGACACCAGAAACAGGTACATCCTGTCCTTGGTCATCGGAATCAGCCCCACCTTGGTTTGCTGGCCAAAAAACATGAAACCCGTGGTCAGCTCGGCCGGCCGGTCGAGGGCGTAGCGCCACACCGACTGCCCCACGTAGCGCGTGCGGTGGTCGCCAAAGACGAGGCTGCGAACCTTGGAATACACCCCGTCGGCCCCCACTACCAGGTCGTAGGTGCCCGTGATGCCATCCGTAAACGTCACGTCCACGGCATCGGTCTTGTTATTCAAGTACTTCACACTCAGGCCCATGCGGCAATTTACGCCGTTGGCCAGGGCCCCATCGTGCAGCACCGTGTGCAGCACGCGGCGCGAAATGCCGTTGTGGGGCTGAAAGCGCCCCATCGGCGGCGGGCCCACGGTGGCAAACTGGTGCCCGCCGGCGCTGCACATGTTGATGGCCCCGTAGGGCGAGCCCTGCTCGATGCAGGCATCGGCCAGGCCCAGCGCGTCCAGCGCCCGCAGGGCGTTGGAGGGCTGAATAATGCCCACGCCGTACACGTTGAAGGTGGGGTGCAGCTCGGCCACATCTACCTGAATGCCCGCCCGATGCAGCGCCACGCCGGCCGATAAGCCGCCAATGCCGCCCCCAACCACGAGAACTTTATTAACCGATGCCATTTTATTATTGGGTGGGATTGTAGTTGAGTTAGTGTTATTAGCGCGGTTTCCGAGTCGGTGTACGGGGGCGTTGGGGCGGGCTGCCGGCGTTGAGCTGGCTGTCCGCTCCTCGTTGACGCCACTCGTCCGGCTAGCGAGCGGCCAGCCGGCTCAACGCCGGCAGCCCGCCCCGCCAAGCTGTACGGCAACCTGGAAACCGCGCTAGCTTACGCTTCAAGAATAGCCACGGCGCGGGTCCAGCCGGCGCTGCCGCCTTTTATTTTGGCCGGAAAGCAACTGACCTTAAAGCCGAAGGGCGGCAGCTGGTCGAGGTTGGCCAGCTTCTCAATCTGGCAGTATTCCTTTTCGCGGCCCACGTAGTGCGCGGCCCAAATCACGCCGGGGCGGGGGTTGCTGAAGTAGTCTTGGGCTTGCAGGTGCAGGGGCGGGTCCCAGCCCCAGCCATCGGTACCCATTACCTTAATGCCCTGGTCGATAAGCCAGTGCGTGGCCTCAGCCGAAGCCCCGACGTGGATTTTTACGAAGTCATCGTCGTGCAGGCGCTTGTCGGCATCGCAGCGAATAAGCACGATGTCGAAGGGCTTGAGCGTATAGTTGATGGCCGCTAGCTTCGCCTGCACATCGGCCGTGCTAAAGCAGTAGCCGTCGGGCTTATCGGTGAAGTCCAGCACTACGCCATCGTGGAAAAACCAGTCGAGCGGCATCTCCTCAATGGTGCGCGAGGGCTTGCCCTCCGAGGTGGGGAAGTAGTGCCAGGGCGCATCGACGTGGGTGCCGGCGTGGCCGGTGAGGTAGAGAAACTCGCCCGCCGGCCCGTTGCCTTCCAGAAAAACGTCGGCGGAGGCCCCGCCAAACAGCTTCGAGCCCATTTTGCGGGCGCCTTCTTGGTGGTCTTCGTAGTCGATGCGGGTGGGCAGCGGCTCTTTGATGTCGGTCGAGATGGTGACCGAAAGGTCAATGATTCTCATGGCGGTGGGAGCGTTAGAAATCGGAGGGTGGAGTGGGAGCGAAGGGGGTAGAGCAGTTAAGGCATCTCATATTTCAATTCCAAATGCTCCACCGCTGGCGGCGTGTTGAAATAGGGCCCGATGAGCGCCCGCCACTGCTGAAAAGCCGGCGAGCCGCGGAAGCCCTCCGTGTGGTCGGCCAGCGTTTGCCAGCGCACCAGCAGCAGGTAGCGGCCGGGCGTTTCGAGGCCGCGGTGCAGCTGGTGCCCGAGGTAGCCCGCGGCTTGGCTAATGACCAACTGCGCCTGCTCGAAGTGCTGCTCAAACTCGGCTTCGGTGCCCAGCTTGATGTCGAAGGTGGCGGCTTCTAAAATCATGGTTTATAGAGAGTAAGGCTTCAGGGGCCGTCGCTTAGCACGGCGCCGTTTTCAGCCTGGCGCGGCCGGCTTAGCTAATCTGGTTGCGCAGCACGCCCAGGCCGTCGATTTCCAGCTCTACCACGTCGCCGGGTTCGAGCGGGCGGTGGGCCTCGAAGTTGGTTTCAATCAGGCTACCCCAACCCACGGTGCCCGAGCCGATGATGTCGCCCGGCTGCAGCGTGACGCCATTCTCCGAAGCCCGCGCCATCATCTGCCCGAAGGTGTAGTGGATGGTGTTGAAGTTGCCATCGCAGATGGTTTGGCCGTTGATGCGCGAGCGCATCCGCAGGTTGAAGCGGCCATTGCCGTCGGCGTAGCCGGCCAGCTCATCCTTCGTAACCAGGTAAGGCCCAATAACATTGGCAAAATCCTTGCCCTTGGCCGGGCCCAGGTTGCAGCGCATCTCGCGGGCCTGAATGGCGCGGGCCGTGAAGTCGTTGAAGATGGTGTAGCCGAAAATGTGCGCGTCGGCGGCTTCAGCCTGGATGTTCTGGCCCGCCTTGCCAATCACGCAGCCTACTTCCAGCTCGTAGTCCAAGCGGGTTTCGCCCTGCGGGCGCGGCACGTCGGCCCCCGGCCCAAAAATGGCCTGGTGGTTGGTGAAGTAGAAAATGGGCATCTCGTACCACTCGGGCGCCACCTTGTGGCCAAATTTGGAGGAGGCATTGAGCAGGTGCTGCTCGAAGCTGATGTAGTCGCGAAAGCTGCGCGGGTTGGGCAGCGGGGCCAGCAGCTTCACGTCGGCCAGGGCGTGGGTAGGGGCCACGTCGCGCAGCTTTTGGGCGTCGATGAGGGCGAAATACGCTTCGTGCCGGTCGATGAAAGACAGCATATCGGCGGGCAGCGCGCCGCCGCTGGCCTGCTGCATATCAACTACGCCCTCGCCTTGCAGCCAGCCGGCACGAGCCTGGCCTTCAGCGTTTTCAAAAGTTACAAGCTTCATAAGATGGGTGGGAAGAGGGCGGTGGTCGGTGTTGTAGCACGGAATAGTACTCCGTTGCTAGATGAGGGTAAAAAGCGAAGTAGTCTTCCGTTTTGCAGGCCGCCTGACCTTGGGGGTAAGTCAGTTGAGTGGCCGGCCGCCATCGACCGGAATAATGGCGCCGGTGGTGAAGCGTAGCGTGGTAGCCAGCGCCAGCACGGCATCGGCTACGTCGGCGGGGGCAGCGAGGCGGCCCAGCGGCGTGGCCGCCAGCTGCTTCGCCAGGTACTCAGGGTCAATGTGTTGGGTGTAGTCGCCCAGTACCCAGCCCGGCGACACCGACACCACGCGCACGGCCGGGGCCAGCGCCCGGCCCAGCGAGCGGGTTAGGCTGTCCAGCGCCGCCTTGGAAGCGCAGTAGGCCACGTTGCTGCCGATGCCCGTTTGGCCGGCCACGGAGGAAATGTTGACTATCAGGCCGTTGCCGCTGGCCGTGAGCAGCGGCTGGCAAGCCCGAATCATGGCGAAAGCGCCGCGCCAGTTAGTGGTAAAAATGCGGTCTATCCACTCATCCGATAGCCCCGCCAGGTCGGCGTGCGGCACGGGCGTGGTCACGCCCGCGCTGTTGACCAGAATATCCAGCCGGCCGTAGGTAGCAGCCACAAAATCAGCTAGCTCGTTTAGGAGGGTACTGTCGTTGACCGGCGCTTGGCGGGCCGCGTGGCCGGTGCCGGGCAGGGTCGCCAGCAGCTTGTCGGCCTTGGCTGCATCGGTGTTATAGGTGGCGATTACGGTGGCCCCGGCCGCCGCCAGGGCGGTCGAAATGGCCGCTCCGATGCCGCCTGCGCCGCCCGTTACGAGGGCTACGTGGTTGCGCAGGGGCAGGGCGGTGGGGTGCATCGGATAAAGTAATTTGGTTGTTTTTAGGTCGCCCTTACGCCGGCACCTCAGCCGCCTTATAGCGGCGCACGCGCAGGTCGGCCTGCTCCTTGTGGCCCCAGAAGTTTTCGATGGCGCACAGGCGCGAGCAGTACTCGCCCACCAGGGCGCTGGCTGCGGCGGTGCGCACTTCCTGATACGAGCAGGTTTTCAAGAACTTACCGACCCACAGGCCGCCGGTGTAGCGGGCCGCGCCTTTGGTGGGCAGCGTGTGGTTGGTGCCGATTACCTTGTCGCCGTAGGCCACGTTGGTGCGCGGCCCCAGGAAAAGCGCGCCGTAGTTGGTCAGGTGCTCCAGGAAGTAGCGCGGGTTTTCGGTCAGCACTTCCACGTGCTCGTTGCACAGGCGGTCAGCTTCGCTCACCAGCTCGTCTACCGAATCCACGAGCAGCACCTGGCCGTAGTCGCGCCAGGCCACGCCGGCCACGTCGGCGGTGGGCAGGGTTAGTAGCTGGCGCTCAATTTCGGTGATGGTAGCGTGGGCCAGTTCTTCGCTGGTTGTCAAGAGAATAGCCGGCGACGTAGGCCCGTGCTCGGCCTGGCCCAGCAGGTCGGTGGCGCACATTTCGGCGTCGGCGGTGTGGTCGGCAATGACCAGGATTTCGGTTGGCCCGGCAAAGAGGTCGATGCCGACCTGGCCGTAGAGCTGGCGCTTGGCTTCGGCCACGTAGGCGTTGCCGGGACCCACGAGCATCTCCACCGAAGCCACGGTTTCGGTGCCCAGCGCCATCATGGCCACCGCTTGCACGCCGCCGAGCAGGTAAATTTCGTCGGCCCCGGCCAGGTACATGGCGGCCACCGTTTCGGCCGGAATCTGGCCATTGATGGGCGGGGTGCAGGCAATAACGCGCTTCACGCCCGCCACCTTGGCCGTGAGCACGCTCATGTGGGCCGAGGCCACCATGGGGTAGCGCCCGCCCGGCACGTAGCAGCCTACGCTGTTGACGGGGATGTTTTTATGGCCCAGGAACACGCCCGGCAGGGTTTCCACTTCCAAATCGAGGATGGTGGCGCGCTGCTTCTCGGCAAAGTTGCGCACCTGCGCCTGGGCAAATTTGATGTCCTCAATCGTGCCGGGGTCGATGCCCGCCACTATCGCCTGAATCTGCTCGGGCGAGAGCCGGAAGCTCTCGGGCGCCCACTTATCCAGCCGCTCGGAGAGGGCGCGCACGGCCGCGTCGCCGCCCGTGCGGATGTCGTGAATCATGCCTTCGACGGTGGCGCGCACCTTGGCGTCAGCCTCGCCGGATTCGGCGTAGGTGATGCCTTTTTTGATGACTTTTAGCATGGTATAGAAATTTTGAGATTGTTCTTGCGTGTTACCCCACCCCCCGGCCCCCTCCCCGATGGGGAGGGGGCCGGGGGGTGGGGTTGCTCGCCTACGCCGTCAGCTGCTCGCGCATCCAGTCAAACAGGGGGTACACCTTGGTCATGTTATCGACGTGGCAGTGGGCCGAGCCGGTTTCGTCTTTGGGCACGATGTGCAGGTACTTCTCGCAGGTCAGCTCGTCGAACACGGCCTGGGCCTGGGTCACGGGCACCTGCCGGTCGTCGCCGCCGTGCGAGATGTAGGTGGGGCACTGGATTTCCTTAGCTACGTCGCGCATCGTGAACTTATCCAGCTTCTTACGCGCCTCCTGAATGGTCTCGACGCCCACGATGTGGCAGGCGATACTGGAGAGCGGATGGTCGTCGGGGCGCTTGGCCCACACGTCGTGGTAGTCATACACGGCGCTCCAGATGCCACAGGCGCGGAAGCGATGCTCCTTGGCCGCCGAGCGGGCCGCCATGTAGCCGCCCATGCTCACGGCCATCACGCCAATGCGCTGAGGGTCAATGCTTAGATTTGCCACGGCCCAGTCGTAGGCGGCCGTAGCGGCCACGTCGAAATCGTAGCGCGTGAGCAGGTGGCGCAGGCGCAGGCTCTCGCCCTGCCCCGGCCCGTCGAGGATGAGCAGCGAGATGCCGCGCTCGCTCAGCAGCTCATAGGGGCCAAAAAACAGCTCCTCAGCCGTTGAATCCAGCCCGCCGAACATAATCACCAGCGGCCCGTTTTGCTGCCCCGGCACCTCAAAGAAGTAGCCCGACATCAGGTTGTCCTCCAACGGAATCTCCACCCGGCGGGGCGGGTGCGCGGTCAGCTTCATGGCCTCCCGGAAAGCCACCACGCCCTTGCCGTAGGTCTGGTTTTTGCGCTCGTCGGTGGGCACCACAAAAAACTCGGCCATGCGGAAGTAGTTGGCCGCCCGCAAGAAAGCCGCGTGCGCCGTTTCGCGCCGGCCCTCGGCCAGGGCCTGCTCGGCCACGGCCAGCACCTCGTCGCCATTGCGGTTCCAGCTCTGGTGAAAGCTCTCGAAGTTGCCAGGGGTAATGCGGCTGGCCGCCTCCAGGCACTCGTTGAACTCGCCGCCCCCGAAGTGGGCCTGCGCCAGAATGCGAACCAGCTGGTAGGAGAACATGTAGTGCTCCGGGTAGTAATGCCACATGGCGGGTAGTTGCTTGGTGGTTAATTTGTTAACGTGCTAACGTGAAGACCCCACCCCCGGCTCCTCCCCAAAAGGGAGGGGAGCCTAGCGCAAATCGACGTAAGCAGTCGTTCGGCTCCCCTCCCTTTTGGGGAGGGGCCGGGGGTGGGGCGACCCGTCAGGCCACCTCTTCCTCCTGCACCTTCACCGAGCCGTGCTCGGCCTTGAAGCCGCCATCTTCCTTCCAGGGGTTGGTGTGGCCCCACGCATCGTTCGGATTATCACGCAGATAATGCACGTCCGGCCCGTGGTCGGGGGCGAAAATGAGGCGGGCGCCGGCGTAGAACTCGAAGCGGTTGCCGCCGGGCTCGTCGATGTAAATGAAGAAGCCCTCGTCGGCCTTGTGGCGGGTGGGGGCGCCCATGGCCAGCTTGTAGCCGCACTCAATCACGTAGTCGCAGGCCAGCAGCACTTCCTCGCGGCTGTCGAAGGCGAAGGCTACGTGGTTGAGCGCGCCCATGCCGGGCTTGATGTGCGGGTCGGTGAAGATGGCGATGTCGTGCGACAAATTGCCGATGGTGAACAGGCCGCCCACGGGTGGAATCGCGTCGGTGATGCGCACCTCGTCGGGGTTTTTCAGCCCTAGTCCCTTCCAGAAGGCTTTTTCGGCCGGGTAGCTGGTCGTGTTCAGGGTCACGTGGTCGAAGCGGCGGGGCGAGAGGCCGCGGCGGCGGTTGCTGGCGTAGCGGTCGGTAAACACGCTGCCGCGCTCGCCGGTTTCCTTCAGCCACACCACGTCCCAGAATACCTCCTGCTCGTGGCCGTCGGGCGACTGAAAGCGGTAGGCGCGGCCGTGGCCCAGGTCGCCGTCCACCCAGCCCTTGCCTGCGCCCGTGCTTTCGAGGTAGGCCACCACGTCTTCGAGGGCTTCGGGACTGTCGGCACGCCAGCTCAGGTGGCCCAGGCCGGGGGTGTCGCGCTGGGTTAGCTTGAGGGTGTGGTGGAAGTAGTCGCCCCAGCAGCGCAGGTACACGGAAGTATCGTCGCGGCCGGTTTCATCCAGGCCCGCCACGTCGGTAAAGAACTTGACAGAGGCTTCCAAATCGGTAGTATATACCTCAATATGAGCCATTTGCGAAAGGTAATGCGGGTTACGGGCCATAAGGAAAGTGCCGTTAGGGCTGTTGCGTTTGTTGTTTGAGAATGGACTGATACAGGTAGTAGCTCTGTTTGGGCAGCCGTTTTTGGGTAGCGAAATCCACGTTGACCAGCCCGAGCTTCACGGTGTAGCCGAAAATCCACTCGAAGTTGTCGGCGTAGCTCCAGTGCATGTAGCCAATGGTTTTGGAGCCGTCGGCCACGGCCCGCTGCACGGCGGCCAGGTGGCCCACCAGTGAGCGGCAGCGGTTGGCATCATTGATTTTACCGTCCATCAGCTTCTCGTCCACGTCGCCAAAGGCCGCGCCGTTTTCCGTTATCAGCACCGTGGGGTTCTGGTAATCGGCCTTGATGCGCATCAGCAGCGCGTACAGCTGGTCGGGCCGGGTGGGGCCGGTGCTGCTGGTGGGGGCCGGCTCGGGGTTGAGGCCCAGCCAGCTCACGCCAAACGGAGATGCCGGGTCGGCCTTGACCATGGCCGGCGCGTAGAAGTTCACGCCCAGAAAATCGGGCTTGTTGGCGGCCAGCAGCGCCATTTCGGCGGCCGTGGGCTTGAAGGTCGGGTTGTATTTCTGCAACGAGTCGAGCGCCTGCCGGGGGTAGCTGCCGCGCAGCGCGCCGTCCAGAAACAGCTTGTTCAGCAGCACGTCCTGCCAGGGCGCGGCGGCCACGTCGGCGGGGTTTTTGGGGTCGAAGGGCAGGCACGGCCCCAGGTTGAGGGTGATGCCTACCTGGCCCGGCAGCTTCAGGCGATGGTAATCGCCCACGGCGCGGGCGCTGGCCAGCAGCATGTGGTGCGCGCCCGTCATGCCCGCCGCGTAGCGCACGGTGGGGGCCGCCTTGCTCTGCTCCAGGTTCATCAGGTAGTGCTGCACAAAGAACTCGATGTAGGGCTCGTTGAAGGTAATGAACTTCCTGACCTTCAACCCGTAGCGCTTAAAAACCACGTTGGCGTACTCGCCGTACCACTGCACCGAGGCCGGGTTGGCCCAGCCACCTTTTTCGATGAGCGCCTGCGGCATATCGAAGTGGTAGAGCGTCACCACCGGCTCAATGCCCGCCGCTTTGAGGTCGGCAATGAACTGGTCGTAGTGCGCCAGGCCTTTTTCGTTGACCGCGCCCGTGCCCTGCGGCAGGATGCGCGACCAGGCGATGGAAAAGCGGTAGGCGTTGACCCCCAGCGCCTTCATCAGGGCAATGTCCTGGAGGTACTGGGTGCGGTCGTACATGTTGTCGGCCACGTTGCCCGTTTCCTTTTTGCCGATGGTGAACTGCGTGACGCCCACCTTATTGGCCATAAAGTCCCAGTTCGACTCGCCTTTGCCATCGGCCTGGTAGCCGCCCTCCACCTGGTAGGCGGCGGTGCTGGTGCCCAGCAAAAACCCCTTCGGAAAGCGGATGGCAGCGGCGGCCGGGGCGGCGGCCGAGGCGGCGGTTTGGGCCGCGGCCCCGCTCCAGGCCAGGCAGCTCAGCAGCCCGCCGACTATGCTTTGGGTAATCCAACTCATATTAGTAAGCGGCTGTGACAGTGGAGGGTAGTTTGAAAAAGCTACTGGCCCGGCGCACCGCCACCAGCGAGGACAAGGCGCCCACCGCCGCCCCCAGCAAAGCCGATAGTGCCAGCGCCACGGGCTTGCCCAGCGTCGGCTGGCCCGGCACCAGCGCCTGAATCAGCAGCGCCGCCGCCGCCACGGGCCCGGCAAACAGCAGCCCTATTCCCACGCCATTCAGGATGGCGGCCGGCACCCAGCCACGCTGTGCCCGCCCCGGCAGGGTTGCAAACGTGACGATGGTAGTAGCCAGCGCTGAGATAAATACCGTGGGCAGTAGCAGCGTTAGCAAATTGGGCGCAGCACCCTTCACGCTGACGGCCGTGGCGGGCAGCAAAATGAAAAAGGGAATCACCGCGTTAATAACCAGGTTGGCCAGAGCGGCCGTGCGCGCATTGCGCATGCGAAAAGCCTGCATGGTGGGTGGGAGTAAGGCGGCCACCGCTGCCGGTGCCCACCAGATGAGTACAAGGATTGCCTAGTAAGTAAGTGATAACTCACTACCAGAACTAAGGCAAAATTAGGCTTCCCTCCCTAGCTTAGGTTATGCTGAATCCGGCTTTTACTATGCAGATTCAATCCAAGCGGCTGGCGAACCAGGAGTAGGGGCCAGGTTTACCACTAAGCAGGCCGTAAGCCTCTTGCCTGTTTCACCGGTAAGAAGCTGAAATTGCCTACTTTAGAAGCGGCTGCCTGGCCAGGTAACTTCGGTTGACGCAGGAGTTGCGCAAGGCGCTACCAGGGGCACCGGCCCAGGGTAATAGGAGCGGGGAGCGCGGACGCCGCGCCCGAGCGTGGAAACGCTCCACACCCCGAATGCGCAGAACACAACAAATTGATAATCAAGTAATTAACTTCAGCTACTGGTTGTTAACCCTGCTTCAGGAGCTTATACTCTTTAGGGGTAGTGCGGGTCTTGGTCTTGAAGAAGCGGCTGAAATTGCTGTGGTCTTCCTTGCCCAGCTTAAAAGCTATTTCGCTGATGCTCAGGCTCGATTGCTTGAGCAAGGCTTTGGCTTCGAGCAGCACCATATCGTCGAGGGTGTCCTGGGCCGAGCGGCCGGTGGTGGCTTTCACGCACTTATTAAGGTGGTTGGGCGATACGGCCAGCAGCTCGGCGTAGGCCCGCACGTGGTGCTTCTCGTAGATGTGCCGTATCAGGGCGTTTTTGTACTGCTGCGTGATGCGGGCGGCGGCGCTGGGGCCCACTTTTTCACTGGGCACGGTAAAGCGCTTCAGTTCCAGAAATAGCGCCAGCAGGTACACGCGGGCCATATTGAGCACGTCGGGGCGGTTGGCTTCCTGCTCGGCTTCGAGGTGGTGCAGCAGGTGCAGCACAGTAGGCAGGGCCGCCGGCGGAATGGTTACGACGGGGTTGCCGGTGGTGTGCAGGAAGGAGATATCGGCCACAAACCCCGGCTGGATAAATGACTTGGCCAGCAGCTCCCAATCAAAGTGGCAGAAGAAGCCGGTGCAGTCGGGGCTCGCAAACTCGTGGGTGGTAATCTGGGTGGCGGGCAGGAAGAAAAAGGTGTTTTCGGCGATGTCGTACGCATCGAGGCCTTTGCTGCGCCGGGTATGGCCCTGGGTCAGGAAGATGAAGTCGCACACCGTTTTGCGGTGCGGGGCTAGCGGGAAGCTGATGTGCTCGAGGTGCGTTTCGAGCCGATTGATGTGAAACACGTCGTTGAGCGGGGTGGTCTGCCAGCCAGCCCAGGTTCCGAAGTGGTGCTGGATGAGGGCAGCAGGGTCGAGCAGCGGAACAGCTTTGGGTTTCATAAGAACAGCGCAAAAAATAGCAGGAGTTGGCAAACTGGTAGCTACGCGAGCTCGGCCATTTACTAGGCAAGCAACTGACTGAAAGCAAAATGCTGTTCGAGGGAGCTGCGCTTTTTGGCCAATCGCCCAAACGCAGTCCTCGCTTACCCGCTCGGCAAAGAAACGCACCAAGTGGGTTTGGTACGGTAAAAATTGGCGTCAAGCTCCGTTTTCTGATTGAATTTGCCAAGTAGATTGATTATACACAGTAAAAGCCGCATTTTGCACAGTTACGGGTTTTCCATGCCTCTAATTTTGTTTGCTGCTCAGCTAGTGAGTTATCACTCACTACTAGGAAAGCCTCCTCAGTTACCGATGCTTGCAGCGAGCGCATCCTGGGTAGCGGGCGCCTATGTGAGGATGGCTAGCCTGCTGCCATTACGGCGCCTGATTACCGCTACTATTTCCCACCCCTTTCTTCTCTACCCATGGACACAAGTTTTCCCACGGTGCAGTTATCCCGGCTAGCGGGGCGGCTTCTCTTACTACTACTGCTGGTGCTGGCGGCCGGGCGGGCAGGGGCCCAAACCGGCCAGCTAACGGGCCGCGTCACGGACAGCAAGGGGACCGGGCTACCCGGCGCAACGGTAGTGGTGAAGGGCACCACCAACGGCGCCACAACGGATGCCAGCGGCACTTTCACCCTCAAAAGCGTGCCGACCGGCAACCTTCGGCTCACGATTTCCTTCGTGGGCTATGCCACCAAGGAGGTGCTGGTGCCGCTGGCCGAGCAAAGCAACGCGCTGACCATCAACCTGCAAGACAACACGCAGCAGGTAGACGAGGTGATTGTGACGGGCGTGTTTGACCAGCGCACCAAGATGGAGTCGTCGGTGGCCATTTCGACCCTGAATGCCAAGCAAATTCAGCTACTGGCCCCCACCAGCGCCGCCGATTTGCTCAAGACCGTGCCGGGCGTGTACGTGAACCAGGCCCGCGGCGAGATTCAGAATACGGTGTACACGCGGGGTATTTCGGCGGGCTCGATTGACAACGCCAACGGCTACTACTACGTGTCGCTGCAGGAAGATGGCCTGCCGGTGAGCAACGTGAACCTGGGCGTGGACAACTACCTGCGCGCCGACGTGACGGTGGCGCGCCTGGAGGCCGTGCGCGGCGGCTCGGCGGCCATTACGGGCACCAACTCGCCGGGCGGCATTTTCAACTACGTGTCGCGCGCGGGCGGGCAGAAAACGGAGGTGGAAATTCGGGCCAAGTACGGACTGGAGGGCAACGGTAAAAACCCCTTTTACCGCACCGATGCCTACCTGAGCGGCCCGCTCAACGCCGATAAGAGCCTGACCTACAGCATCGGGGGCTTTTACCGCACCTCGCAGGGCGCGCGCTACCCCGGCTATCAGATGAACAACGGCGGGCAGGTGAAAGGCAATATTGAAAAAGCCTGGGCCACCGGCTCGCTGCGCTTCTACGGCAAGCTGCTGTATGACCACAACGCGGTGGCCGAATTTATTCCTACTCAGAGCTTTACCGACCCGCAGATTGTATCGGGGTTGAGCGCTACCGACTCGTACTACCTGCCTGATATCTCGGTGCCGATTCCGGTGAATGGCACCGGCGAGGTCAAGACATTCAAGTCCACGGACAAAGTATATAACCGCGACCGCTACGCCGGGCTGCTTTTCACGCAGGAGCTGGCTCCCGGGTTGACGCTGACTAACAACTTTCGCTTCTCGGACAAAAACTCGACCAACAACACGCCGGCCGTGGTAACGCCGATTTCGACCACCAGCTTGCTGTTTTATGCCCTGCCGGGGCTGCTGGGGCGCTTTGGCACCTACACCTTTAAGGACCACAACACGGGGCAGACGCTGGGCACGGTTACGCAGTCGCCGAATATTATCAACGGCAATTTTGCGGGCTTCAACTTCACGCCGGGGGCCACTAATAATTTTCCGGGTAGCAACGTGCAAGCCAACTCGCTGTTTTTCCTGCCGCTGTTCTACAGCAACACGCACATCCGCGAGTTTCTGGACCGGGTGGCGCTCACTAAGAAGCTGGATAACATGAGCTTCACGCTGGGCGCCTACTACGCCAACAGCCTCGTGGAGCGCCTGGGCGGCACCGTAGATTCGGGCCTGGGCTTCGGCACCATCCAGGATAAGCCGCACCTGACCGACATCACCCTCACTGGCTTTGATGGCAAAACCTACCAGGTGACCGACCCCAGCGGCGTGGTCGACGTGGGCCGCGCCGGCCTCAACTTCAACCGCGGGCGGCAAGAGCAGCTAGCCCTGTTTTTTGGCCACGACTGGAAGGTAACGCCCCAGCTCAACCTCGACTACGGCCTGCGCTACGAGCACACCCGCCACACCGGCTACAACCAGCAGCCCGTGACCGACCCCCGCAAGGGCGACCCCACCTACGGCGGCCGCGACGGCAACCCGCTCACGCTTTACGACAACGGCGGCGGCACTTTTGGCGACCCGCTGCGCTTCGACCAAACATTTAATACCCTGTCGTTTACGGGGGCGCTCAACTACCTGTTCAGTGATAAGTTTGCCTTGTACGGGCGCTACTCCGACGGCAAGAAATCGCCGGACCTGACGTACTTCTTTGCCTTGAACACGCCGTTTCTGATTGACAATCCCAACGCCTACTCGCAGCGCACGCAGCAGGTAGAGCTGGGCTTGAAGGTGAAGGCTGCGAAGCTGAACGGGGCCGTGACGCCCTTCTTCAGCCAGCTCAGCAACGTGGCCAACGTGCAAACCTTTACCAACGCCGACAACTCGCAGTACACGCCGCCGGTGCAGTTTGCCAAGTACCGCACCGTGGGCCTGGAAGTAGAGGGCAACTACGCCCTAACCAAGAACTTATCGTTCCGGGCCACGGCCACGGTGCAGAAATCGACGGCCGTGGATATCACTACCTGGCTCTCGAACAACCCCGGCCCGGCCGACGACCAGCTGGTGAATTACTCGGGCAACGAAACCGACAACAACGCCAAGCTGATGCTGAGCGCGGCCCCGACCTACACCGTGGGCAAGTTTCTGGCCCAGGTAAACTGGTTTTACATGGGTGCCCGCCAGGCCAACGTGGCCAACGCCTTCTTGCTGCCCGCCTTCAACCAGTTTGACGCCACGGCGGCCTACGACTTCAGCGAGCACTTTCGCCTGCAGGGCAACATCAACAACATCTTCGGCACCTACGGCGTGCTGGGCTGGGCCGGCCCCGGCGGCTTCCCGCTAGCCCTTGACCGCCAGGCGTTTACGCCCGCCTATATTCAAGCCAATCCCAACGTGGTGTACGCCACGCAGGGCTCGATGCCGCGCTCGTACTTCCTGTCGGCGGTGTATCGGTTTTAGGGGCTAGCGCTTTGCTTCGTGATGATGCTCCGCGTAGTTTCCTCCGGCTGGCTGGCAGCCGCCTGGCTGCTGGCCTTGCCCCTCGGCTCACTTGCGCAACAACCGAAAAGCGCTGGGGCTCCGCACGGGGCTGCGAAGCTGATTCAGTCAGGCAGCAAGCCCGGCGTAGGCCAACCGGTGCTGGGCACGCGCTCCGCCAAGATTCTGTTGGTCGGCGGGCTTAGGTTCAAGGACTTAAACAAAAACGGCCGGCTGGACCCCTACGAAGACTGGCGCCGGCCGGCCGCCGCTCGCGCCGCCGACCTGCTGGCGCGCATGTCGGTGGCCGATAAGGTCGGGTTCCTGCTCATCAGCACCACCCGCCTGCAAAACGACTGGTCGTTTGAAGCGCCCAAAAACCAGGAGCCGCTTACCAGCGGGTTCAATGAGGAGGACCTGGTGACGACCACCAACATCTTCACGCACGCGCCGCTGCCCGTGCCGATACTAACGGCGGCCGGCACCACCAAAGCCGTGCGCCAGTTTCACCTGCGCCACTTCATTTTGCGGGCCAACGCCGGCGCGCGCACCACGGCCGGGTGGGCCAACCGCTTGCAGGCGCTGTGCGAAGGCGACGGCCTGGGCCTGCCCGCCCTCGTGGCCTCCAACCCCCGCAACCACATCGCCGCGGCCGCGGCTATTGGCACCAGCGTGGGCAGCACGGCGTTTTCGCAGTGGCCCGGCGAGCTGGGCTTGTCGGCCATGCGCGACCTGGCCCTGACCAGGGAGTTTGCCGACATTGCCCGGCAGGAGTGGGCGGCCGTGGGTTTGCGCAAAGGCTACATGTACATGGCCGACCTGGCCACCGAGCCGCGCTGGCAGCGCCTCGACGGCACGCTGGGCGAGAATGCGGAGTGGGTAGGTAAGATGATGACGGAGCTGGTGCTCGGGTTTCAGGGCGCCCGGCTAGGCCCCACTTCCGTAGCCCTGACTACCAAGCACTTTCCGGGCGGCGGGGCGGGCCGGGGCGGCCAGGACCCGCACTTTGAGTGGGGAAAAACGGAGGTGTTTCCGGGCGGAAAGTTTGCCAACAACCTGCTGCCGTTTCGGGCGGCTATCAAGGCCGGCACTTCGGCCATCATGCCCTACTACTCCATCCCCGAGGACACTAAATACGAGAAAATTGCCTACGGCTACAACCGGGGCGTAATTCATGACTTGCTGCGCACCGAGCTGGGCTTTAAAGGCATCATCAACTCGGATACGGGGCCCATCGAGATGATGCCCTGGGGGGCTGAGCGCCTGTCCATCACCCAGCGTTACCACCGCGCCCTGGGGGCGGGCGTCAACCTGTTTTCGGGCACCGCCGACCCCGCCGAGCTGCTCCAAACCGTGCAAAGCAACCCGGCCGACCTGCCGCTCCTCAACGAGTCGGTGCGCCTGCTGCTGCTGGAAGAGCTGGCGCTCGGGCTGTTTGAAAACCCCTACGTAGACGAGGCGGCCGCCGAGCAGCTCGTGAACAATGCCCGGTTTCGGGAGCGGGCCGGGGTGGCGCTGCGCAAGTCCATCGTGCTGCTGCGCAACGACTTGCGGGCGCTGCCGCTGAAAGCCGGTGCCAAAGTCTACGTTGAAATTTACCAGAAGAAGTACGGCGCGCCGGCCGCGGGGGCGGGGGAGGTGTACCGGCCGGCGGCCGGCGCCTACCCCGTGGAGTTTGTGGGCACGCCCGACGAAGCGGACGTTATCCTGCTTTGGCTGAAGCCGACGGCCAAACCGTTGTTTGCCTCCGATGGCGCACCCATCTACCTGGCCTTGTCGAAGAATTCGGTGGACGTGGCCTACCTCAAGGCCCTGGCGGCCAAAAAGCCGACTATCCTGGCTGTGAATTACTCCAACCCGTGGGTAATTGAGGAGGTGTACAACGCCGGCACGAAGGACCGTTTTCCGGGCGTGCTAGCCACCTTTGGCACCACTCCCGAGGCGTTGTTGGATGTGGTGACCGGCAAATTTAACCCCAGCGGTAAGATGCCTTTCACGACGCCCATCTCCGAGGCGGCGGTGCAAAGCCAAAAGGAAGACGTGCCCGGCTACGAGGAAGGACCAGAGTACCCGCTGTTCAGGTACGGTGAGGGGTTGAGCTACTAGCCTGGTCGCCCTCCGCGGCACCTCACGAGCCCCCGCCGCTGTAAATAACCAAAACCCCACCCACCATGAAAAAGCTCACACTAGCCCTGCTATTCGCCGCTACTCTTGGGGCCCAGGCCCAACGGGTGATTCCCCTGTACTCCGGCAAAGCGCCCGGCTCGGAAAGCTGGACCTGGCAGGAGCAGGAAAGCACCCAAAACATGTTCAACACCCGCGTGGTGTACAACGTGGCTTCGCCCACGCTCACGGCCTACCTGCCCGCCGCGGGCCAGGCCAACGGCACGGCCGTGGTCATCTGCCCCGGCGGGGCCTTTCATACGCTTTCCATTGAGAGCGAGGGCATCGACGTAGCCAAGTGGCTGCAAGCCAAGGGCGTGGCGGCTTTCGTGCTCAAGTACCGGCTGGTTCACATGGACACCACCGACCCCGTGAAGGAAACGATGGCGCTGATGGGTGACCGCCCCCAGCTCGACGCTCTCAACGCGCCGGTGGTGCCCCTGGCCATTGCCGACGGCAAAAAGGCGCTGGAGTACGTGCGCGGCCACGCGCAGGAGCTAGGCGTGCGGGCCGATAAAATCGGCATCATGGGCTTTTCGGCGGGCGGCACGGTGGCGGCGGGCGTGGGCTACGGCTACGCGGCCGCCAACCGACCCGATTTTTTGGCGCCCATCTACGCCTACCTCGGGGCGCTGCCCAAAACCGCCGTGCCAGCCGATGCGCCGCCGCTGTTCGTGGCCGCCGCCAGCGACGACCAGCTGGGCATCGCGCCGCACAGCGTGCGAATTTACAGCGACTGGCTAGCCGCCGGCAAGCCGGCCGAGCTGCACGTCTACGCCAAGGGCGGCCACGGCTTCGGCATGCGCCACCTGAATTTGCCCGTCGATAGCTGGATTGAGCGCTTTGGCGACTGGCTCAAGATGGAAGGCTTTATGGGCGTGCCGGCCGCGCCGGGGCCGCCCACGTTTTCGGCCAAGCCCTAGCCGCTGCGCTGCATGAAAACTTGGTTTCTTGCCCTCGTGCTCGGCCTGAGCCTGGCTGGCCGGGCGGTGGCGCAACCGGCCCCAACGTACCACAACCCCGTTATTCCCGGCTGCTACCCCGACCCCAGCGTGTGCCGGGTTGGGAGTGATTTTTACCTGGTCAACAGCAGCTTCGAGTACTTTCCGGGGGTGCCCATCTTCCACAGCACCGACCTGGTGAACTGGGAGCAAATCGGCTACGTGCTGAGCCGCCCGGCGCAGCTGCCGCTGGCCAAGGCTGAAGCTTCCCTGGGCATTTTCGCGCCGACTATCCGCTACCACAACGGCACGTTTTACGTGATTACTACCAACGTTTTGGGCGGGTGGAATTTCATGGTGACGGCCAAAAACCCGGCCGGCCCGTGGTCGGACCCCATCTGGATAACCACGGATGCGGAAGGCGGCCCGTTCATTATCGACCCGTCGCTGTTTTTTGACGACGACGGTAAGGTGTACCTCACCACGACGGGCCGCACGGCGGGCGAGCCTGGTATTCAACTAGCTGAGATTGACGTAATTACGGGCAAGCTGCTAACCAAGCAAACCGGCATTTGGCCGGGCACGGGCGGGCGCTACCCCGAAGGCCCCCACCTGTATAAAAAGGACGGCTGGTACTACCTGCTCATCTCGGAAGGCGGCACCGAATACGGCCACCGAGTGACCCTGGCGCGCAGCCGGGCCGTGGCGGGGCCCTACCTCAGCAACCCAGGTAACCCGATTTTAACTCATGCCAAAACCAGCGCCCAGGACAACCCAATTCAGGGGGTAGGGCACGCCGACTTGGTGCAGGCGCCGGATAATTCGTGGTGGCTGGTGGCGCTGGGCTTCCGCGTTGTTGGCCCGCGCACCGCGCATCACATCCTGGGCCGCGAAACGTATTTGGCACCGGTTAGCTGGCCCGCGGGCGACTGGCCGGTGGTCAACGGCAACGGCACGCTCTCGGAAAGCATGACTGCGCCGACCCTGCCGCAGCACCCCTTTGCGAAGGCCCCGGTGCGCGATGAGTTCAGCGCCCCCACGCTCGGCTGGGCCTGGAACTACCTGCGCAACCCGGAGCCCGCGGCCTACTCGCTCGCCGACAAAAAAGGCTGCCTGTGCCTGCGCGGCACGGCCACGACGCTCGACAGTGCCCTGGGCTCGCCGACGTTCGTGGGCCGCCGGCAGCAGCACTACGAGTTCATGGCTACCACTGCCCTGCACTTCACGCCCCAACGAGCGGGCCAGGAAGCGGGGCTCACAGTGCGGATGGATAACCGGCATCACTACGACGTATTTGTGCGGCAAAAAGGCACCCAGCGCCTGCTCGTGCTGGCCTGCACGCTGGGCCGAATCCGGCACGTAGAGCGGGAAGTGCCGCTGGCGCCGGGCCCGGTGCAGCTACGCGTGGTGGGCACCCGACTGGCTTACACCTTTTCCTATCAGCAGGGCAGCCAGGGTTTTAAACCCTTGGGCACAGCTGACATCTACTTTCTGAGCTCGGAAACCGCCGGCGGTTTCACGGGCGTGTACCTGGGGATGTATGCCACCAACAGCGGTAAGAAACCCGCCCCGGATGCGCTGTTCGATTGGTTTGACTACGCCCCGAAACCCTAACAAACCGGCGCGCGATACGCCCCAACTTGGGTTTGCTAGCTGTATAGCCTGCCACGTGAGCTAGCTGCCGCCGCTAGTGCAGCAACACCGTGAGGCTGCGGGCGCCGTGCGCGCCAATGACCAGCGACTGCTCAATATCAGCCGTTTTGGAGGGGCCGGCCAGAAACACGCCGTAGCCGCCCACGCCCGGCAGCCGGGCGTAGGCCTGGTGCATGTTCGCCACCAGGTGGCGCCGGTCGAGCACCAGCACCAGGTGCTGGGTGGCGGTGGGCAGGGCGCGGTGCAGCATGTTGGCTTCGGGCAGCCAGACGCTGCCATTTTCGGCCACCCCAAACTCGCCGCGCAGCACGGCCAGGTCGATGCCGGCCAGCACGGCGGTGGGCGTGTCGGCCGCCACCGGCACGGTGGCCGGCAGCAGCGCGGAAGCCAGGCGGTAATCGGTGGGGTAGAGGGCCGCGACTACCTCGGCTAGCTGGGCCACGTCGGGCAGCTCGACCACGCGGCCGCCGATACCGGCGAGCACGGCCGCGAATTGCTCGACCGAGGCTTGCGCGTCGAATGGCGGCACGGCGGGCAGGGGCGTGGCCGCGGGTTGGCTGGCGCGCACGGCCGCCAGCAGCTGGTTGCGAGACGAAGCGCTCATGGCTGGGGCGGGTTGATGGGCTGCTGCGCGTACCAGTCCCGAAAGCTCTGCTTGGGCGCGGCGGGCAGCTCGCGGGCAATGGCCCAGGGGTTGTAGCCGGGGGCGTGGGTGAGGGCGTGGGGC
>CAXTFI010000007.1:0-43326 GCA_964243255.1 uncultured Hymenobacter sp. | reverse complement strand
GATGGCCAGCCAGCGGTGCTCCACGGCGGGGTTGCGGAAGCGGTCGAGCACCTGCATGCCAAAGCGCTGGCCCACTTTCTCGTCGATGGGGTAGGGGATGCCGGGCAGCAGGTCGGCCAGCATCAGCTGGTGGATGTAGGTGAGCAGGTACTCATCCTCCATGGCCCCGCGCACGGTGGGCACGCCCGCCAGCACGGCCAGCCCGCAGGCCAGCGAGTGGGTGCCGTTGAGCAGGCGCAGCTTCAGCTCGCGGTGCTGGGTGATGTCGGGCTGCACCACCACGCCCGCGCTGGCTTGCTCGAAGCTCAGGATGTTGCGCACCCGCTCGTCGCCCTCAATGGCCCACAGCAAATACACCTCGGCCATGGTCAGCAGCTCGTCGTCGTAGCCCAGCTCCTGGGCGAGCACGGCCTGCGCCGCCGCGTCGGGCCGGCCCGGTACAATGCGGTCTACCAGCGAGTTGCACACGGTGTTGGCCTTGTCGAGCCAGGCCAGGAAGCCGCTGTCGGGTACCTGCTGCTCGGCCAGCTCGCGCAGGATGGTGCGCAGCTTGGTGCCGTTGTCGGGCACCAGCTCGGTGGGCACAATGATAAGCCCCTTGTCGGCCGCGCCCGCAAAGGCTTCGTAGCGGGCCAGCAGCACGGCCAGCAGCTTGCCCGGAAACGAGCGCGGCGGCGTGGCGCGCACGTCGTCGGCTTCGTCGAGCACGAGGCCCACCTCGGTGGTGTTGGAGAGCACAATCTGCAGGTCGGGGCTGGCGGCGAAAGCCAGTACCGCGGCCCACTCGCTGCGGGCCGACAGCACCCGGCTGATACCGGCGCACACCACGTTTTGGCTGATGAGCTGCTCACCCTCCACGCCGCGCACGCACACCGTGTACAGGTTGTCCTGGCGGGCAAAGGCAGCGGCATCGCCGCCGTCGGTGCTCTTCACCACCACCACCCGGCCATTAAAAATGCCCTGGCGGTTGGCCTGGTCAATGAGGAAGTCGGGCAGGCCGCGCAGCAGCACGCCGGTGCCAAACTGCAGCACTTTTTCGGGCAGGGCAAACAGGGCCGGCGGGGGCAGCTCCGCGGCAGCCCTGTTTGCCTGGGTGCGTACTACTTCGGCGGATAGGATAGACATAGGGTCAATTAGTAATGAGCAGTGAGCAATGAGCAATTAACAGCGTGCAGTAAGTGTTTCAGACAAGGTGAATTGCTCATTGCTCACTGTTAATTGCTCATTAACTTACTAGTAGCCTGCGTTTTGCTTGAGGGCCGGGTCGGTGTCGATGGTCGACTGCGGAATGGGCAGCAGCTCCTTGCCCTGGCCGGGCACGTACTCGGCGGCCAGGCCCTGGCCGGTGCTGGCGGCTACCGTGCCGTTGAAGGTGTAGGTAACGCCGGCGGGCCGGGTATTGGCCACGTAGGTGGGGTTGATGGTAGAAGCCCAGGCAACGGCGGTAGTGCCGGTGGGCGCCGTGGCCGGGGCCGGGCGGTAAAGCGAGCGCTGGTATTGCAGCACGTTATTCACCACCTTGAAGTAGAGGGTTTGCGGCACGTTGGCGTAGGGCGCGGCGCCCGTCTGCATGGCCAGTATTCGGGCCTTCACGTCGGCCAGCTTGGTAGCCAGCAGGTTCCAGCGCAGCAGGTCGTACTTGCGAATGCCTTCGGAGCCAAATTCCAGGTAGCGCTCGTTGACGAGGGCGTTGAAAAAGGCATCTTTGCTGGTGAGCACGAGGCCGGCCGCGGCGCGGGTGGCGCTGCCGGCGTAGGCGCGGGTGCGTACTTCAAGCAGGGCCTTCTGGGCATCAGCGCTGGGGCCGTTGAGCTCGTTTTCGGCTTCGGCAAACATCAGCTCTACATCGGCAAAGCGGATGAGCGGCCAGGCGTAGCCCAGGTAGTTGCTGGCGCCCGCCAGGGCCGGCACGCGCCAGTCGCGCCGAAACTTGCCGTCGGTAGAGTTGGCCAGCGTGACGGCCGACTGCGCATTGCTGCTCACCAGGGCGTAGGTCGTGATGGTAACGTCGCGCCGGGTATCGGTCGAGTCGAAGGCGTAGAAGTAGGGCGGCGCAATAGTGACGGCCCCGCTCGACGTGCCGAAGGTGGGCGACGAGGTGAGGCGCGGCCCGTTGTAGTAGCCGAGCTTGCTGTCGGTCTGGGCCCCGGCCCCGCCCATGCCCACGGCCATAATAATCTCGTTGGCCGCTTCGGTGCGCAGCTCGTTAATGCTCTTAAATGTCTCGTAGAAGCTCGCGTTGAGGGTATGCTCCGAGCGGTGGTTTAGTATGTCGAGGCACTCCTGGCGGGCAATGCGGTAAAAATCCAGGTAGTCGGTGGGCCGGGTCATGGCAGTGCCTTGCAGCGCGTAGCCGCCGCGCTGCAGCGCAATGCGGGCCCGCAGGGCCTTCACCGCGCCCTTGGTAAAGCGCTGGTTGCCCAGGCCGGCCGCCGAGCGCCAGGGCAGCATCTTTTCGGCAATGGCCAGGTCGTCAAGCAGTTGCTTAAGCGTGGCGTTGCGGTCCGAGTTGGGCAGGTTCACGTCCTGGCCCGTCACGGTGGGGGTAAACTGGGCGGGCACGTCGCCCCAGTTGCGCACCAGCTCCAGGTAATACTGGGCCCGCAGCGCCAGCGACTCGCCGTAGAGGCGGTGCATGGTAGCCGTGTCGGCCGCCACGCCGCCATTGTAAGCGGGCGAGTTAGGGATGTTGGCAATGCAGATATTCGCCCGCTCGATGCCTTGGTACAGGCGGTTCCAGGGGTTGGTAATTTCCGAATTGGTCGAGAGCGCCTTGTAGCGGGCAATGCTGCGGCGGCCCCCGTCGATGATGCCCTGCGAGCCAATCAGCTCGTCGGTATCGTAAGGGTAATACTGCGACAGCCGCTGGCCGTAGGCGGCGTCGCCGGCCAGGTAGTTGTAGGTGCCAATAACAGCCGACGTAGCGCCCGCCGCCGTGCTGAAGGTAACATCGGTGGTGTTGAGGGCTGTGGGCTCAATTTCGAGGAAGTTCTTGCACGATGCTAGTGCGCCGGCCGCGCCAGCCAGGGCCAGCGCTGACACCGCCACCCGGCTAAAAACAGAAGATTTCATATAATAAGACACGAATTCGGGTGGGAATTAAAGCGAAAGGTTCAGGCCAAACAGAAAGGCCCGGCTGCGCGGGTAGGCCGCGTAGTCCACATTGGGCGTAAGGGCCGTGGCGCGGCGGGTGTTCACCTCCGGGTCGTAGCCCGAATATTTGGTAATGGTAGCCAAGTTGTTGAGCGTCACGTAGAAGCGCAGCTGCGCCAGCTTGGCGCGGTTGATGAGCGCCTTGGGCAGCGAGTAGCCCAGCGTGATGTTGTTGAGGCGCAGAAACGAGCCGTCCTCAATGGCCCACGAGTGCAGAAACAGCGCGCGGGTGGGCGACCAGATGGTGGCGTTCTGGTTGAGGGCATCCAGGGCGGCCTTGTCGGTCACCAGCGTGCCGGTGTCGTCGTAGTTGCGGTAGCGGCCGGCCTCCACGGCCAGCAGGTTGGTGAGCGGGTTCACAGCCGAGGTAAACTCAATCTTGTTGGCGTTGTAGACCTGGTTGCCGTACACAAAATTGAAGAACACGCTGGCGTCGAAGCCTTTATACGTAAACTGCTGGTTGAGGCCGCCCGTCACCTTGGGGTTCGAGTTGCCGATTACCTGGCGGTCGTTGTTGATGTCCACGGTGCCGTCGCCGTTCAAATCTTTCAGCTTGATAGCGCCCGGCGTGAGGGCCGTGCCCAGGAGGCCGGCATCGTTGGCCACGCCCTGCTTCAGCGTCCAGGTGCGGCTGGTGGCGTTGTAGTTCTCGAAGTCGTTGGTGGTGTAGAAGCCGTCGGTTACGAAGCCGTACATCAGGCCTACCGGCTGGCCCACCTGGGCAATGTAGTCGGTGGGAATGGTGGAGGCCGTGCCCGCCCAGCCCGAGTTCAGGTAAAACTGGTTCAGGTTGGAGCCCAGGTCCTCAATACGGTTGCGGTTGAGCGAAGCGTTGGCCGTGGCCGACCACGTGAAGTTCTCGGTCTGGATAACGGTGCCGCTGAGCTGAAACTCCAGGCCTTTATTAGAAGTGCGCCCAATGTTTTGCAGCTGCGTAGTGTAGCCCAGGAAGGCCGGAACGGGCCGGTTCACGAGCAGGTCGTTGGTGGTGTTGTAGTAGGCATCGGCCGTGAACTGAACCCGGTTGTTAAACAAGCCCATGTCCACGCCAAAGTCGCGCGAGGTGGTGATTTCCCACTTCAGGCCGGGGTTGGCCAGGCCCGTAGCGGCCGAGCCCAGCACCTGCGAGCCGTTGATGTAGTACGAGGCGCTGCCGTTCTGGAAAAGCTGGCTGGTGAGGAAGTCGGCGATGCGGTTGTTGCCGGCCTGCCCGTAGCTGAGGCGGAATTTCAAATCCGACACGGCCTTCACATTCTCCATGAAGCTCTCTTTCGACACGCGCCAGGCTACCGAAGCCGCCGGGAATACGCGGTACTGGTTGTCGCCCAAGAACTTAGACGAGCCGTCGCGGCGGGCCGTCAGCGTAGCCAGGTACTTGTCGTCAAACGAGTAGCTGGCGCGGCCGAAGAACGAGAGCAGGGTGTAGTTGACCGGAATGGCCGTGTAGGGCAGCACCGGCTGGGCGGGCGTACCCGCGGGCAGCACGCCCTGGTTGATGTTGGCCAGCGCCCGCTCGGCGGTGATGTCGAGGGGCAGGAAGTTGGTTTGCAGGTACTGCTGGGTGGTTTTCTGCTGGTAGGTTTCCTCACCCACCAGCACATTCAGCACGTGCTTGTCTTTGCGGAAAGCGTAGTCCAGCACGTTCGAGTTGTTGATGGTCGTCTGCGTCTGGGTGGTGATGGTGGCAAACGGCAGGTTCTGGTAGCCGCCGGCGGGCTGCCGAATGGTAGGCGAGTAGCGGCCGTTGAAAGTGCTCAGGTTGAAGTCCGTGATATCGAAGCCCGCCGTGGAGCGCAGCACCAGGTCTTTGGTGAGGTTCAGGGCCGCGTTGGCGGCAATGTTGATGGTGCGGCGCTTGTCCGAGCGGTACTCGTTGTCGATGGCCACTAGCGGGTTCACGAGGCTGGAGTTGGTGAAGAAATCGTCGTCGAACACGTTGGGGTCGAAGGTGCGGCTGCCGCTACCGGGCACGGCCAGCGGCACGTACTGAATGGTATTGCGCAGGCGCGACGTGGTATTGGAGCCCGTGGGCACGGTAGCGCCGTTGCTAGCGGTGCCTTGGGCCGCGCCAGTACCTGCTCCCAGCGACTCCTGGTTGTTGAAGCGCGTGTTCAAGCCAAACTTAAAGCGGTCGCTCACCTTGTTGTCGAAGCGGAAGTTGACCAGCATGCGCTCGTAGCCGGTGCCGCGCTGAATGCCGTCCTCCTTGTTATCGGTCAGGCTCAGGGCGTAGGTCGTGCCCTTGTTGCCGCCCGAAATCGACAGGTTGTGGGTTTGCTGCATGGCCTTGCGGCCAAACACCTGGTCCTGCCAATCCAGGAACGGCGCGTTGCGGGCGCTGTCGAGGCGGGGGCTGTTGTAAGTCTGGGTGCCGAAGTAGCTCTGGAACGTGCTAAGGCCGCCCGACGAGCTACCAACCACGCTGGCGCGCTCAAACTGGTAGTTCACGTAGTCGGCAGGCTTTAGCACATCCAGCTTCTTGCTGATGGTGCGGAAGCCGCCGAAGCCGCTGTATGCAATGGCCGTGCGGCCTTCCCGGCCGCCCTTGGTGGTGATGATAACCACGCCATTAGCGCCGCGCGCGCCGTAGATGGCGGTGGCCGAGGCATCCTTCAGCACGTCGACCGAGGCAATGTCCTGCGGGGCAATCACGCCCAGCGCGTTCTCCACCTGAATACCGTCTACCACATAAAGTGGGGTATTATCCTGCGTAATGGAGTTGCCGCCGCGCACCCGCACCTGGAAGCCCTGGTTGCCGGGCTGCCCGTCGGAAGCGTTGAGCTGCACGCCGGCCAGGCGGCCCTGCAGCGCCTCGGCCGCCGAGTTCACCGGAATGTCCTTGATTTGCTGCGCGCTCACCGACGACACGGCCCCGGTTACGTCGCGGCGCTGCACCGACTGGTAACCGATAACTACTACATCGTCAAGCGATTGCGTGTCGGAGGTCAGGGCTACGTCGATGGTCGATTTGGTGCCCACGGCCACTTCCTGGCTCACGTAGCCAATGAAGCTGAAGCGCAGCGTGGCCGACCGGCTTTCGGCCGGCACGGCCAGGGTGTAGCTGCCGTCGGCGCCAGTGGAGGCGCCGGTGGTGGTGCCTTTCAGCACCACGGTTACGCCGGGCAGGGTTTCGCCGTCCGAGCCCTTTACCACGCCGCTTACCGTGCGGGTTTGCGCGAATGCCAGGCCGACACTGCCGCAAAGCACAAGCCAGAGCATGAGAAGATGTTTTTTCATAAATAAAGCAGTCAGAAGCAATTGGGTGGGGGAAATTTAATTGAGAATTTGGAAGGAGGAATTTAGAATTTTGAAGTGAGAAACACGGAATCAATTCCTCATTCTTCCTTCCAAATTCTCCATTCAGCATTCAGCGCTAGCGCAGGTCGGCCAGGGCCACGGCGTCCATGTCGGTGTATTCGAGGTTTTCGCCGGCCATGCCCCAGATGAAGGCGTAGGCCGCCGAGCCGCAGCCGGTGTGGATGGACCACGGCGGCGAGAGGATGGCCTGCTCGTTGCTCACCCACAGCGGGCGGGTTTCCTGGGGCTCGCCCAGCAGGTGCAGCACGCGCTGGCCGGGGGGCAGGTTGAAGTAGAGGTAAGCCTCCATGCGGCGGTCGTGCACGTGGCTGGGCATGGTATTCCACACCGAGCCGGGCCTGAGCTGGGTCAGCCCCATCACGAGCTGGCAGCTGGGCAAGCCCTCGTTGAAAATGTATTTGTAAATAGTGCGCTGGTTGGCCGTTTCCAGGGCGCCCATTTCCACGGGCGTGGCCTCGGCTTGGGTGCGGCGGGCGGTAGGGTACTCCTTGTGCGCCGGGGCCGAGAGCAGGTAAAACTTGGCCGGGTTAGCGGCATCGAGGCTATGAAAAGCCACTTGCTGGCTGCCCTTGCCCACGTAGAGGCAGTCTTGGTTACCGAGCTCAAATGTCACGCCATCGACTACCACGCGGCCCGCGCCGCCCACGTTAAGCGCGCCTAGCTCGCGGCGCTCCAAAAAGTAGTTGGCTTTGAGGCCGTCGGGGCAGGGCAGGGGCAAGGTGGTGCCGGCCGTGGGCTGCGCGCCGCCCACCACCATGCGGTCGTAGTGCGTGTAAGTCAGCTCAATAGCCCCCGGCGTAAAGATGTTCTCAATCAAAAAGTGCTCGCGCAAGCCGGCCGTGTGCAGGCTGGCAGTTTCGCGGGGACCAATGGCAAAACGGGAAGTCATAAAGTAATGAGCAATAAACAATGAACAGTGAGCAATGCAGTGATAATGAAGGAATTGCTCATTACTCACTGTTCATTGCTCATTGAAGCTAGCGTCCCATCCAGCCGCCGTCCACGGTGAGGATGGTGCCGTGCACGTAGTCGCTGGCCGCCGAGGCCAGAAACACGGCGGGGCCGCGGAAGTCGTCGGCCACGGCCCAGCGGCCGGCCGGGATGCGGCTCAGGATGGCCGCCGAGCGCTCGGCATCCTGGCGCAGGGCGGCGGTGTTGTCGGTGGCCACGTAGCCGGGAGCTATGGCGTTCACGTTCAGACCTTTGCCGGCCCACTCGTTGGCCAGGGCCTTGGTGAGGCTACCGATGGCGCCCTTGCTGGCCGCGTAGCCCGGCACGTTGATGCCACCCTGAAAAGTCAGGAGCGAGGCCGTGAAGATGATTTTGCCGCTGCCGCGGGCCAGCATGGGGCCGGCCAGCGCGCGCGCCAGCCGAAACGGCGCGTCGAGGTTCACGCGCAGCACGGCGTCCCAGTCCTCATCGGCGTGCACGGCGGCCGGCGCGCGGCGAATGATGCCGGCATTATTAAACAGAATGTCAATAACCGGAAAATCGGCCTGCACTTGCTGGATAAAACCCTGTAAATCAGTGGGTTGTCCCAAGTCGGCGCGGTAGCCTGCAAACGCGCGGCCCAGGGCCCGCACGCCCTGCTCGGTGGCGCCGCCTTCGGGTAGGCTCCGCGACACGGCAATAATATCGGCCCCGGCTTCGGCCAGGCCCAGCGCAATGGCCTGGCCAATGCCGCGGTCGGCCCCCGTAACGAGGGCGCGCTTGCCGGCCAGACTAAAGCTTGCGGAAAGGCTCATGGAGAAGTGGGTGGGATTTGATTTTGGGGAGAACAAAAAGCCGGTTGCTGCACCCCCAGGGCAGTTGGCAGTGTCGAAGTTTAGGCCCGAAACCAGCCGCGCTGGCCATGCGGGACCGTTTTTATTTGCGCAATCGTTATCGGCAACGTTTCCAAGTAGCGCGGCCGGCGCGGCCGGCCGCGCCGCCGGGCCGGCAACCCTCAAATAATCTTTACCTTTAGCCACGAAGGCCAGGGGATTGCGAGCCGCTGGTAATTGTATTTTAAGTAGAAATCAATTTGGAACCCGCTACCCTCAAAGACATTGCCCGCGAGCTAAATATTTCCGTGTCGACCGTGTCGCGGGCGCTGCGCGATAGCTACGAAATCAACGCCGAAACCAAGCGGCTGGTGATGGAGTGCGCCGCCCGCCTGCACTATCGCCCCAACCCCATCGCGCTCAGCCTGAAAGGAGCCAGCAGCAAGGCCATTGGCGTGATTGTGCCGCAGATTGCGAATTATTACTTTTCGCAGGCCATCAACGGCATTGAGGAGGTGGCCAACCAGCGCGGCTACGACGTGCTCATCTTCCAAACCCACGAGGCCTACGACCGCGAAGTGGCCAACCTGCGCCAGGCCCTGGCCCGGCGCGTCGATGGCCTGCTCATCTCGCTGAGCAGCGAAACCAACAACGTGAGCCACCTGCAGGAACTGCAGCAGCAGGGCACGCCCATTGTGCAGTTCGACCGCGTGTCGGCGCTGCTGAACACGCCCCGCGTGGTGGCCGATAACTTTGGCGGGGCCTTCGCGGCCACCGCGCACTTGCTGCAGTCGGGGCGGCGGCGCATCGCGCACCTCACCATTCAGCCCTGGCTCAGCATCACGCAGGAGCGCCTGGCGGGCTACCGCGCCGCCCTGGAGCAGCACGGCGTGCCCTATGATGAGAGCTTGGTGCGCTTTGGCACCTTTGGGCCCGACGAAGTGGGCCCGCTCGTGGACGAGCTGCTGGCCCTGACGCCCCGGCCCGATGCCTTTTTCACGGCCAGCGACCGGCTGGCCGTGGGCTGCCTGGCCGCCCTGCGCCAGCGCCGCATCGCCATTCCCGGCGACGTGTCGCTCATCGGCTTCACCAACCTCACGGTGGCCGATATGCTGTCGCCCTCGCTGAGCACGGTGGTGCAGCCGGCCAAGCAAATCGGGCAGGAAGCCGTGGGCCGCCTGCTCGACCTGATTGAGCTGAAGCACCGCGCCGCGCCGCCCACCACGCTCACCATCCCTACCACGCTGGTAGTGCGCGAGTCGTCGGCAGGGCCGGCGGTAGAAGTCTAAGAGTGAGGGCCGGCGGGAACCCCGGCGGCGCTTAGCAAACGTTGCCGGCAACGTTTGCATAAAAAAAGGTGGAACGCCAGGAGTGAGGGACCACTTACCAGCGGCAACTTGCAGGCCCTTGCAGCCGTGTGGGTTGCCATTTTATAATTCCTCTCCACTATCTCCACCCATTTTTAATGAAAAAGCAATTACTATCTGCCCTTTTGCTCACCGGCGGCCTGCTCACGGGCCCCGTTACCGCGGCCCTGGCGCAAACGCCGGTGTTTGTGCAGTGGCCGCTCAAAAAAACCAACACCGATAGCACGGCCGTGCGCGCTGCCAACCTCACGCCGGGCACTACCACGTTCAAGCATTTGGTGCTTTCCAACAACCAGCCGGTGGCCGTTTCGGGCACGCTGAACATGGCGTACCCCGCCTACTCGGGCACGCTGGGCCAGGCCTTTGGCTGGCTGGCCACGGGTGGCGGCTGGAGCTCCACGGCTCCTGCCACCGGCCCCGGCAGCAGCGTGCGCCGCGGCAACTACGAGGAGTTTTCGGTGACCACCAGCGCCGCCGCGCAGGCCGACTCGCTCCTCGTAACGGTGTCGGTGCTCAACACGGCCAACGGCTTTATGGGCCTCACGTACTCGCGCAGCGGCTTCCTGCGCGACTCGGCCGAGTTCACGGGCGGCAAAGGGCCGGCCGGCGTGCTGGCCGCCACCGCCAACGGCAGCTTCACGGCTGCGGGCGCGGCCCAGAGCAACGACAAGGCCGTGGCCCCCATCTCGCTGCCGCAGTACGATGCCACTACGTCGGCCCGCACCCGCACCTTCCGCATGGCGTTTAACGGGGCTACGGGCCTGGCCCTGGCCGCCAACGACAAGCTGACGGTGCGCCTGCACTTTGCCGTTAGCTCTTCGGGCGTGGGCCGGTACGTGGTACTTAAAGACGTGACCATCAAGAGCAAGCAGGTGGCCCTGGCCGCCCGCGCCGTGGCCACTACCAGCCTGGGCGTGTACCCCAACCCCACCCAGAGCCAGCTCACGGTGCCCCACGCCGCCGCCAGCCCGGCGGCCCAGGTGCTGGTGTACAGCGCCACCGGCGCCCGCATGCTAACCCAGGCCGCCCAGCCCGGCTCGCTCGAAACCACGGTGCGCCTCGACGCCCTGGCCAAAGGCCTCTACCTGGTAGAGTACGCCGACGGCGGCCAGCGCAGCACGGCCCGCATTGTGAAAGACTAACCCGCGGTTAAAAGCTGCTGAAAAGCGCCCCCGGCTTTGGCTGGGGGCGCTTTTTTTGTGATTTGGAGATATCCTAGAGTGGTTTCGGAGTGAGCATACAGGCTGTTCTGGCGGCAGCCCCCATATATTGACCTCGAAGCTATTATAATTATTTGTTAGACAAGCACTTGGCCCTTATTTAATGCCTAAAACTGCCAGCCAGCCGCGCCGCCAAAAATGTTCTTCAGCGTGTAGCGCTTTGCCTCCCTGGCTGTGAGCTGATGTGCCCACTTGGCCCGGCCGGCGGCGTTAGCGCCGGGGCCGGTTGATTGATATTCAGCATAATAGGCAGTACGCTCGTTGGCGGCGTCGCGCCAGTTGTCCCAGCCGGCGGGCGAGATGTGGGCGCCCAGCTCGCAGCCCAGGTACACGGTGCGGGCGTGGGGCCGCCAGGGCCGGCCCAGGTACACGTGGTGGGCGGCCGTATCGGCGGTGAGGCGGCAGCCCAGGAAGACGAAGCCGTAGGCCTGCCGCTCGGTGGTGGCCGCCGCCGCGATGTAGGAAGTGCGCTTGCTGCGGATTTCGCAGTGGTCGAACACGGCCGTGGCCGCGCCAAAAATGAAATCGGTGGTGCCCTCGATGTAGCAGTCCTGGTAGTACTGGCGGCTGTTTTCGACGGCCGGAAACAGGGTGTCCTGGTGGCCCAGCATCCGGCAGTGGCGGAAGGTGGCGCGGTCGCCGGCTACCTGCAGGGCCACGGCCTGGCCCACGGGGCCGGCGGCGTTTTCAAAGGTGATATTTTCGGCCGTGAAGTCGTTGGCCTGCACCAGCACCGTTTGCGACGAATACGTATTGTGGCCGGCCGCGTCGCCGGTGTGGTCGCTGCCCGTGATGATAGTGGCGGCCGCGCTTTCGCCCACCAGTCGCACGTGGGTTTTGTGCGCCGGCACCACCAGCTTCTCGCGGTAGATGCCGTTCTTAATCTGAATCGTAACCGTGACCTGTGACAAGTCGCGCGAGGCATTCACGGCCTCCTGAATGGTGCGGTAGTCGCCGCTGCCATCCGGGGCCACGCGCAGCAGCCGCACCTGGGGCGGCGGGGCCGGCCGGGCCGGCGGCAGGCCGAGGCTGGTGGCGGGCGCGGGCGGGGCGGGGGTTTGGGCCAGGGCCAGGGCCGGGGCCAGCGGCAGCAGCCAGCCGGCCCAGCAGAGAGGGTGTAGGCGCATGGCCGGCAAGGTAACGCAACGGGTTGCCCTGCCAGCTGCCGCGACCGGACTAACGACCTGGTTGGGAAAATAAATATTGGATAAAAGCAGTAAGGAATAGGCTGAATCAGTACTTTCGTGCCGAACTCGCGCGCTTTATTTCTATGAACAAACGTACTCTTATCGGCTGGCTGTGTGTGGGTAATGCCCGGCAGCTGAGCACCCGCCGGCCGTGGCCGCATACCCAGGCGGCGGTTGGCCGCGCCACCCCGTTTCAGCGGCCAGAAGCCAGCCAGGATGCCGCGGCCCCAGTTGCGTGCGTGCAGTAAGCTTGGGCAAAGCGCTGGCGATAACTGCCTGCTGCTACTGATTTTGCGGGTTTTGGACTGGGTGCGGGCAGTACCCGGCAAAAGCACTGCCGCCAGGGCACGGGGCGCGGCCGGCCAATGATTTTAGCACAAAATATTGATTTTCAATAAGTTGTGCTATCACGATGGAAAGTTTCACCGCCCCGGCTATGCTGCGCGGCAGCCCGCCCGGTGCGCTATGCAAGCCGGGTGCATATGGGCCGCCGTGCTGGCCGCTTCGGAGCCGGCCCCGCTTTTGAGCAAGTATTGCCGACAGTGGGCACTGCGCTATTCTCCTTTCTCCCTATGATTTCAACGTTACGTACTCGTTTGAATACCTGGCCGAAGCTGCTGCTGCTAGCGCTGGCGGCTAGCCACCCGGCCCTGGCCAGGCACTTGCCAAGCGGGAAAATAGCCTGCCGCTACCTCGATACCAGCAGCCCGGCCGCCGCGCCCCAACGCCACGAGCTAACGGAGCCGCCGTACGATAACCGCGGTACCCTCATCGGGACTAGCCTCTTTACCATAAGCCGCACCAAAACAGCTACTTATATTGCGGCGGCGCGGCCTGCCGGCACCAGTTGCGTAGCCGAGGCGGGCGCGGGCGGAACTACTTGCTCGGGGGTACCCATAGGCCTGGGGGCGGCCCCGGTGGCGGGCAGCACCTACAGCTGGAGCCCCGCCACGGGCCTCAGCAGCCCCACCGCAGCCAACCCCACCGCTACGCTCACCAATACCACCGGCGCGCCCATCACCCAAACCTATATCCTTACCGAAACCAGCGCCACCGGCAGCTGCCAGGCCAGCAACTCGGTTACGGTGACGGTGAGCCCGGCCGTGGTGGCGGCCGCGGGTGGCACCACGGCCATTTGCTCGGGCAATACGGGGCAGCTGGGGGCCGCGCCGGTAGCAGGCTACTCATACAGCTGGAACCCGGCTACCGGCCTCAGCAGCAGCACCATTGCCAACCCCACCGTAACGCTGACCAACGCCACCGGCACGTCCGTTACTACCACCTACACCCTCACTGCCACCAATACGCGCACCGGCTGCGTAGGCACGGGCAAGGTGACGGTGACGGTGAGCCCGCCGCCCGTGGCGGTGCCCGGTGCGGCCGTTGTTATTTGCTCGGGCGGCACGGCGCAACTGGGGGCCGCGCCGGCAGCAGCGGGGCTTATTTACAGCTGGAGCCCGGCTACCGGCCTCAGCAGCAGCACCGTTGCCAACCCCACCGTAACGCTGACCAACGCTACCGGCGCCCCCATTACCACCACCTACACCCTGACCACTACTAACCTAAGCAACTGCGCGGCCGCGGCCACGGTGCCCGTGACGGTCAACCCGCTCCCGGTGGCGGCCACGGGCGCGGCCCTTACTACTTGCTCGGGCAGTGCGGGGCAGCTGGGGGCCGCGCCGGTGGCGGGCTACTCATACAGCTGGAGCCCGGCTACGGGCCTCAGCAGCAGTACCGTTGCCAACCCCACCGTAACGCTGGCCAACGCCACTGGCGCGCCCATTACCCAGGCGTATACCCTGCTGGTGACGAACCTGGCCACGGCCTGCGCCAGCACCGGCACCGTGGTTGTGACGGTAAACCCGGCGTTGGGGCCGGGCACCATCGGGGCCGACCAGGCGGTGTGCCCCGGCACTAGCGCCGCGCCGCTCACCAGCGTGGCCGAAGCCAGCGGTGGGGCGGGCACCTACGCCTACCAGTGGGAGTCGGCGCCGGATAATGCGGCCCCGACCTGGACGGCCGTTGCGGGCGCTACCAGCGCTACCTACGCGCCCGGTTTGGTGGCTGCCGCCACGTACTACCGGCGGCGGGCCACGTCGGGCTGTGCCACGGCGACTTCCAACGTGGTGGCCGTGCGGCTGCAACCAGGGCTGGCCGTGGGCGTGGCGCTGGCCACCCCGGCGGCGCAGTGCGCCGGGCTGCCCTTCGTTTTTGCCCCGGTGCCTACCAATGCCGGGGCCGCGCCCACCTACCGCTGGTTTGTGAATAACATTCTGGTAGCCACCGGCGCTACCTATACCGTGGCCACGCTGCGCCACGGCGACCAGGTGCGGGTGGCGCTGACGCCAACCGTCGTTAGCCCCTGCACCAGCAGCCCGGCTGAGGCAACTGTTACCATCAGCCTCACGCCGGCCCCGCTGCCCACCCTGGCCATCAGCGCCCAAACGGTGCTGCCCGCCTGCCTGCAGGCGCCGGTTACGTTTCAGCTCGATAAGGTGACGGACCCCGGCCCTAATCCCCTCTACCAGTGGCAAGTCGATGGCGTGGCCGTGCCGGGTGCCCAAGGCCCCACGTTCACCAGCACCACCCTGCGCAATGGGCAGGCCGTGACGCTGGCCCTGCGCACTGCCACCGCCTGCGGGCCCCTCACCGTCGTTTCCGACGCGCTACCGGTCAGCCTCACCGAGGGCATCGACGTGGCGGCCGGGCCCAACAAAACCATCATGGAGGGCGACCGCGTGGTGCTCGAAGGCGCGGCCAACGGCAGCTACCCGGTGGTGTGGACGCCCACCGCGAGCTTGTCGTTTGACGGCACCAGCCGGCTGCGGCCCATCGCGGCCCCCACGGTCACTACTACCTACATGCTGTCGGCCGGCCGCGGCTACTGCGCCGCTAGCAGTTCCATAACCGTAACCGTGACCCCGCGCCTGCGCATTCCCAACGCCCTCAGCCCCAACGGCGATGGCCAGGACGACACCTGGCAAATTGACCACATCGGCGACTACGCCGGCAATAAAGTGGTGGTGCTCAACTGCTGGGGCAGCCGGGTTTTCGAAACCGCGGGCTACCGCCGTGGCAACGAGTGGAACGGCACCATCGGCGGGCAGCCTGCCCCCGTGGGCACCTACTACTACCTCATCACGCTCGGCAATGGCAAGTCGTACACCGGCCCGCTCACGGTAGTGTATTAGCTGGAGGGAATTTAGAATGAAGAATTAGCGATGAAGAATTTAGCATGAGGAGTTTGCTAATTCCTCATGCTAAATTCTTCATCGCTAATTAATTGGCTGCCAGCCGCGTAGCACGGTGGCGCGGGTGTAGGCTTTGGCCTCGGCCTTGGTGAGCTGATGCGACCACGGCACGCGGGCGGCGGGCGCGGCACCGGGGCCGGTAGACTGATACTCGGCGTAGTAGGCGGTTTGCTTGTTGGTTTCCTTGCCCCACTCGTCCCAGCCGCCGGGCCGCACCACGGCGCCCAGCGCGCAGCTGAGCAGCACGGTTTTGGCGTAGGGGCGCCAGGGGCGGCCCAGGGCAAATGAGCCGGCCGGGGCCTCGCCGCTCAGGCGGCAGCGGTGAAACACGTAGCCGTAGCGCGTGGTATCGGGCGTGGAGGCGGCCGTGAAAAAGCCGCCCGTTTTGCCCACCACCTGGCAGCGCTCAAACCAGGCCGTGCTGCTGCCGAAGATAAAATCGACGGTGCCCTCGATGTAGCAGTCCTCATAAAGCTGCCGGCTGCCGTAGCCGAAGGTGTAAAGCGTATCCTGAAACCCCAGAAAGCGGCAGTGCCGGAAGTGGCTGCGGTCGCCGGCCACCCAGGCCGCCACGGCCTGCCCCACCGGCCCCGCCGAGTTGGCAAAGGTGATGTTCTCGGCCGCGAAGTCGTTGGCATACAGATGAATACTGGCCGAGCCCGTAGTGCCGATTTCCTGGCCGCTCGCGTCGAGGCGCTGGTGGTAGTCATCGAAGGTGAGGATGGTGCGGGCGGCGTCTTCGCCCAGCAGGCGCACGCGGGTTTTGGTTTTGGCCAGGGTCAGCTTTTCCTTGTAGGTGCCGGGCTTCACCACAATGGTGAGCCAGCTGGCGTTGCCGTCGGGCACAGCATCGAAGGCGGCCTGCACGGTGCGGTAGTCGCCGCTGCCATCGGCGGCCACCACCAGGCGGTGGCCCAGCGCGCCCTGGGCTGGCAGGCGGCCGGCCCAGGCCAGCAGCATCAGCAAAGTGCTGATAATGAAGCGCATAGTGAAAAGTAGTTAGTTGGGCGTAGCTCCCGGCTGCCAGCCGCGCAGCACCCGCTCGCGGGTGTAGAAGGCGGCCTGCTCGGGGCTGAGCTGCCGGCCCCAGGGCGCGCGCAGCTTGGGCGCGGCCCCGGCCCCGAGCGACTTAAACTCGGCAAAAAAGGTATCCTGCTTGTTGCTTTCCTTGCCCCAGTGGTCCCAGGCGCGGGGGTTTAGCACGGCGTCGAGGGTGCAGTTGAGCAGCACGGCCTTGGCAAACGGCTTCCAGGGGCGGGCCACGAAGTAGGTGCCGGCCGGGGCGTCGCCCGTGATGCGGCAGCGCTGCAGCACAAAGCCGTAGCGCACGGTGTCGGGTGTGGAGGGGGCCAGCAGGCACACGCCGCCGGGCTTGCACACCAGCGTGCAGTCCTCAAACAAGGCCGTGGCCGAACCCAGCACGGCATCGGTGGTGCCCTCGATGTAGCAGCCCTGGTAGAGCTGCCGGCTGCCGTAGCCATACGGGTACAGCGTGTCGCGGAAGCCCAGGAAGCGGCAGTTTTTGAACTGCGCGCGGTCGCCGTACACCCAGGCGGCCACGGCCTGCGTGGCGGCCCCGGCCGTGTTCTGCACGGTAAGGTTTTCGGCCGAAAAATCGGCGGCAAACACGCGCAGCGTGGCCGAGTTGGAGGTGGTGAGCGTATCGCCGGTTTGCGTGAGCCGGCCCTTGTAGTCGTTAAACGTGAGCACCACGCCGGTCGGGTCAAAACCTTCGCCCACCAGCTTTACAAAGTCCTGCCGCTTATTGAGCGTCAGCTTCTCACGGTAAGTGCCCTTGCGAATAAAGATGGTAAACGGCGTGCGATTGCCCACGGGCACAGCGTCGAGGGCGGCTTGCACGGTGCGGTAGCTGCCGCTGCCATCGGCGGCTACTACCACCTGCTGCGCCTGGCCCTGGGCCAGGGTAATAGAGGCCGTTAGCAGCCCCAAAAGTAGGCGTAATCTCATGGTGTAAAAGAAATAAGTAGGACGGTAAAGAATAAAGTGGCAAGAAACCCAGTCGGTAAAAGGTTGACTGAGAGCTTGCCTGATGCAAAGTTATAACGACTAACTGAATAATAATAGGATTCTACGGGGTTGCCGGATGGGCACGCACCGTTTGGCGGGCGGTGCCCAGGCAGGTGATGCCCAGCTCCAGCACGTCGCCGGGAGCCAGGAAGCGGGGCGGCTGCAAGCCGCTGCCCACCCCGGCCGGCGTGCCGGTCGAGAGCACGTCGCCGGGCAGCAGCGTCATAAACTGGCTGACGTAGCTGAGGAGGTAGGCCACGCCAAAAATAAGGTTGGCCGTGTTGCCATCCTGCATTTTCTCGCCGTTCACCGCCAGCCACAGGCGTAGGCTCTTGGGGCTGGCCAGCTCATCGGGCGTGGCCAGCCAGGGGCCCAGCGGCGCGAAGGTGTCGCAGCCCTTGCCCTTGTCCCAGGTGCCGCCACGCTCCAGCTGGTAGGCGCGCTCGCTCACGTCGTTGTGCAGCACGTAGCCGGCCACATGGTCGAGCGCGTCGGCCTCGCTCACATACGAAGCCCGCTTGCCGATAACCACGGCCAGCTCCACTTCCCAGTCGGTTTTAACCGAGCCGCGGGGCAACACAATATCATCATTAGGCCCGACGAGGGCCGAAGTCGCTTTCAGGAAAATAACCGGCTCGGTGGGCAGGCCCAGGCCCATTTCCTGGGCGTGGTCGGTGTAGTTGAGGCCGGCGCACACTATTTTGGAGGGCCGGGCCACGGGCGGGCCCAGGCGCGCGGTGGCGGGCACCGGCAGCAGCAACTCGCGCTGCACGGCCACGTAGGCGGCCAGCCGCCCCAGGCCATCGCTGGCAAAAAAATGCTCGTCGTAGTCTTCGCCAAAGGCGCTGACGTCGTAGCGCTGCCCGTCGAGGACGATGCCGGGTTTTTCGCGGCCAGGCTGGCCGTGGCGGATTAGAAGCATGGGAGGTAATTAGTAATGAACAATGAACAATGAGCAATGAGCAGTGAGCAATGACAAAGAACGTCGGGCGCAAGAACGCTATGCACAGTAAAAGGACGCCAGATGAGCATGACGTTCTTTTGCTCATTGCTCACTGCTCACTGTTCATTACTTCAACAGCCAGCGCCCCAGGTCTTTACCGGCCTGAAAGTTCTCGAACGTGGCCGGGACTTTCCGCCCGTCGGTGTATTCGTTGTACAGCCACGGGTCGCCGAGGGCCAGCACGCGCCCCTTGCCCACCTGCGCCGTGGCCATGATGACCTTGCCGTTATTCGTTACCAGCGGCTGGGCCGGGCTTTGCAAAGACAATACCGATAACTCTTTGATGTAAGCCGATTTAGCTTGCTTGAAAACGGCCGCGCCGCTCGCCAAATCCACGCGGCCCTGCTCAAACTGGGTGCCCTGCACCATGTTCACGCTCTGGTCGGTAAACTGTATGCCAAAGCGCTGGGCCAGCGTGTTGAAGTGCTTGATTTCGCAGTTGGCGGTGTCGTTGGCGAGCAGCACCAGCGTGCCGCCGGCGCGCACCCAGTCGGCCACGGCCTGCCCATCGGCCGCCGACACGTAGTTGGGCTGGGGGCTTTCTTTTTTGGTATCAGGGTCTACTATCACGTACACGCTCAGGCCGTTGAGGCTGGCGGCGGTGGGGGCGGTGGGCACGGGCACGGTGCGGGCGCCCAGCTCGCGCAACTGGTTGCCCCACAGCCAAAAGCCGCCGTGCGTTCGCTCTTCCCAGGTGTAGTGCCACTGCTCGGGCTGGCTGGTGAAGGCGTTTTTGCGCAGCTCGTGGTTGAAGTAGTAGTCCAGGCCCACGGTTTTGCCCTGGCCCGACGCATTTTCCTGGGTTATTTCCATCTCCGTGCTGGCCAGAATGAAGGGCCCCACGCCCTTCAAATCATTTTTGCGCAGCGGCTCGCTGAGGTAGTAGGCGTAGGAGCCGTCGCGGTAGGGCGTGCCGCCCAGGCCGCCCACGCTCACGGTGCCATTGAGGGCCAGCGCGCCGTGCTCGGTGCTGACGAAGGTTTTGAGAATGCCCTCGTAGCCCTTGCGGGCCACGGCCGCGTACTTTTTATCCAGGTAGCTCATCCGCACGCCCTTGGCCAGCGCGTACACAAACATGCTGCTGCCCGAGGCTTCGGCGTAGTTGCCTTTTTCGGTTTCGTGGCCCATCACGAGGCTCCAGGTGCCGGTTTTGGCGTCTTGGTACTTGGCCAGCACGGGGGCCAGGCGCTGCAGGTCTTGTACCAGCGCGGCGCGGTGCGGGCTGGGGTTGGGCAGGTAGTCGAGCACATCCACGAGGGCCATGGCGTACCAGCCCACGGCGCGGTCCCAGGCGTGGGGCGAGCGGCCGGTGGCCTTGTCGGCCCAGGGCTGGGCGCGGCTCTCGTCGTAGCCGTGGCGCAGCAGGCCGGTTTTGGGGTCGGCCAGGTGCTTTTCGATGAGGGCAAACTGCTTGGCCACGTCGTCGAAGCCGGCCGCATCATTCGTCAGCGCGCTGTACTGCGCATAAAAGGGCTCGGCCATGTAGAGGCCATCAAGCCACATCTGGTTGGTATACACTTTCTTATGCCAAAAGCCGCCCTCCTTGGTGCGCGGCTGCTCGGCCAGCTGCTTGCGCAGGGCGGCGGCGGCCAGCCGGTACTTCTCATTGCCGGGCACCGACAGCTGCCCCAGCAGCAGCAGCGCCGGGCCGGTGGCGATGTTATCAAGCGTGTAGTCCTCGGCCTTATAGGTGCGGATGCTGCCATCCTTTTGCACAAACTGGTCGAGGTCTTTTTGAATATAGGTGAAGTAGCGGCCGTCGCCGGTGCGCTCCCACACCCGCTCCAACGCCTTGAGCATCAGGCCCTGCTCGTAATCCCAGCGGGCACTTTTGCGGTTGCCAATCACGATGGAATCGGGATGCTGGGCGATGAAGGCATCGGCCATGCGCTGCGACATAGCGGCCGGAGCGCTTTGGGCCGGGGCCAGTAGCGGCAGAGCCAGGGCGGCGGTGAGGAGGCGGCGGGTGGGGAGGTTCATGGGAATTGGCTTGTTTTCGTTCTGGCGTTCACCCCACCCCCCGGCCCCCTCCCCGATGGGGAGGGGGAGCCGAGAGTCAATGAGCAATGAGCAGGTAGCAGTGAACAATTGCTCATTGCGCATTGCCCGTTGTTCATTGATGTTCGGCTCCCCCTCCCCATCGGGGAGGGGGCCGGAGGGTGGGGTCAATCGTTGCTAAACTACTTCGCCGCTACCTGCACTACCTTCTTGCCCACCTTTTCGCCCAGCTCCAGGCCTTTTTTGGCCAGCTTGGTAGTGGTGTTGGTGAGGCGAATGTCCTGGCTGCGGTCGCCGCTCACGCGCAGCAGCAGCTCGGCCCCGCTGGCGTACCTGATGCCGTCGAGGCTGATGTTTTTGCTGTTCTGCACTTCCAGTACCGGCTGGGTATTGGTGGTGAGCAGGGTCACATTTTTGAGGCGAATGTTCTCGGCTTCCTGGCACACCATGCCCTTAGTAGCCTCAATCACAATGTTTTCGAGGCTGATGTCCTTGATGGCCATCTCGGGCAGGCCGCGCACCAGAATGGCAGTTTCGGCCCCTTTGCAGGTCACGTTTTTGATGTAGAAGTGCTGGAACTGCGGCGTGCCCTCGCCCAGCGGCTGGGCCGCGATAACGGGTGGCGTGGTGGCCTCGCCAGCCATCGGCACGGGGTCTTTGGCGGCGTAGTACATGTCGAACAAAATAGCCTGCCCGGCAATGTCGGTCATGGTGATGCCATCGACCCAGATGTTCTCGACCATGCCGCCGCGGCCGCGCGCCGTTTTGAAGCGCAGCCCCACGTCGGTGCCCTGGAAGGTGCAGTTGCGCACCACCAGGTTGCGCACGCCGCCCGACATCTCGGAGCCAATCACGAAGCCGCCGTGGGCACTGTATACCCGGCAGTTTTGGATGAGGAAATTCTCGGTGGGCACGCCGCGCTTGCGGCCTTCCTCGTCGCGGCCGCTCTTAATGCACAGGCCATCGTCGCCCACGCTAAAGGTGCAGTCGTCGAGCACGCCGTTGCGGCACGATTCCACGTCGATGGCGTCGGTGTTCTGGCCGTACCAGGGGTTGCGGGCCGTGACGCGGCGCACGGTAATATCCTGGCACAGCAGCGGGTGAATCGTCCAGGCCGGCGAGTTTTGGATGACGAAGCCTTCGAGCAAAATCTGCTTGCAGTCGGTGAGGCTCAGCATGTTGGGTCGCAGAAAATCGCGGATATCATCGAAAGCCTTGGGGTCGAGGCTCTTGCGCGGGGTGCCAGCGGCGGCCAGCATATTGCCCTTGAGCGAGCTGGCCGAGGGGTACCACGCATCCTGCTTCTCGTTGAGCACGCCGCCGCTGGCCACCAGCTTTTTCCACTCGCCCTCGTTGAGCTTATTCTTCTTCACGGGCCGCCAGCTGTCGCCGGCCCCGTCGAAAGTACCGTTGCCGGTGATGGCAATATTAGTGAGCCCCACGCCCGAAATGGGCGCCTGGCTGCGAATGGCTGCCTCGCCCTCCCAGGTGGTTTTGACGAGCGGGTACTGCCGGTGGTCGGTGGTAAACTGCACCAGCGCGCCGGTGGCCAGGTGCAGGTTCACGTTGCTTTGCAACGCAATGGGGCCCGTGAGCCACAGCCCGGCCGGCACCAGCACCGTGCCCCCGCCCCTTTGGGCGCAAGTCATAATGGCTTTTTGAAAGGCCTGGGTATTAAGCGTTTGGCCATCGGCCACGGCCCCGTATTGCTGAATGTTGAAGGTGTCGGCCTTGAAGCGCACCTGCCGCACGGCGGGCAGCGTGGGCGGCGCCGGGGCAAAGGCCGGGGCCGGGCGGTTGGCCTGGGCCATAGTGGGGGAGGTGTGCAGGGCCGCCAGGGCCAGCAGCGCCCCCGGCAGCAACGAAAAACGGGTCATAAAATAAGCGGGTGGGAAAGTGGGGCGGCCCGGCCGCGGCCACGGGGCAACAACTGAAAAAGCAGCCAGCCCCCAGCCCAAGCCGGGGTTTGGCAACGGAATACTAGGCCTGCCGGGGGGCATCTGCAAGCGGTGGCCCCAATTTATTTGCGCTATCGTTGCCGGCAACGTTGCCGCTGGCCCCGGCCGCCCCGGCGCGGTGCGGGTGGGGCAGAATGTCCTCAGAATTGGCCGCTAGGTTTGCGCAGGCAGCAAAAACGGCTGGCTTGCGTAGAGCGCAGTTCATTATCGTAGTGTTATCCCATGCGTTCCCTTTTTTCCGCTACCCGAATGGCCGTGCTGGGCCTGTTGCTGAGCACCGCCACGCCCGTGCTGGCCCAGGTGCCGCTCAACCCCGCCCACGCCGCCCCGGCCGATACTACCCACAAGTACGAAAACCCCACGGGGGTGCCGGCGGCGGCTAAGAAGCCCTTTCTCAAGAGTAAGGTGTTCAAGGCCTTAGCTATTCCGGCGGTGCTTATCGGGTACGGGGCCTATACCTTCAATGGCGGGGGCTTTTATACCAACCAGGAGGCCCGGCGCGACATTCACCGCCTGTTTCCCAGCTCCAAAACCCGCGTGGCCGATATCCTCATCTTTACGCCCTATGCCGAGCTGGCGGCGGTGGAGCTCTTTGGCGTGGAGGGCCGCAACGACCGCCTCAACACGCTGCTGCTCATCGCCAAAAGCGAGGCTATCATGCTCAGCAGCACGTATATCGTGAAGGCGCTGAGCCACGAGGAGCGCCCCGACGGGTCGGATAATCTCTCGTTTCCGTCGGGCCACACGGCGCAGGCGTTTTTGGCGGCCAGCATTGTGCACACCGAGTTCCGCGACAAAAGCCAGTGGTATGGCGTAGGGGCCTACGCCATTGCCACCAGCGTGGCCGGCCTGCGCATGATAGTGGACAAGCACTGGCAGAGCGACGTGGTGGCCGGCGCGGGCTTCGGCATTTTATCGGCCCACCTGGCCTACCTCACGCACCGCAACCGCTGGGGCCGCAAGGCCATTGGCCGCGATGTGGGCATCGTGCCCACATTTTATGGCAGCACGCCCGGCCTGTGCATTACCTGGCGGCCCTCCAAATGATTGCTCACCCAAGTTGCGGCGTATTCCGCGCCGGTTGGCCGGCGCGAGCCGGCCGACCGGGTGCAGGAACCACCTGGAAATTTTGTAGGGCGGCGCGATACGCCGCAATTTGGGTTTGCTAGCCTTATGCAAATGACTTGCAGTCAGTACGTAAATAAAATTTAGTCTATGAAACTGTTATTTCCCCTGCTGCTAAGCGCCGGTATTGCCTCGGCCCAATCGGCTGCCCCGCCTGCCTATCGCTTGGCCGCTAGCTGGCCAGTGGGCGGCGAAGGGGGCTGGGACTACGTGAGCGCCGACCACGCGGGCGGGCGGCTCTACGCCTCGCACGGCACCCAGGTGGAGGTGCTCGACCTGAAAACGGGTAAGCTGGTGGGTACCATTCCAGAGACGCCGGGCGTGCACGGCATTTTGGTGGTGCCGGGCTTGAAGCGGGGCTTTATCACCTGCGGCCGCAACGACGCGGTGAAGATTTTTGACCCTAAAACGCTGCAAGTAACTGCCACGGTGCCCACCGGCACCAAGCCCGACGCCCTGCTCTTCGACAAAGCCACCGGCCGGCTGTTTGTGTTCAACAACGGCACCACTACCGCCACCGTGCTCGACGCGGCCAGGGGCACCGTGGTGGGCACCGCCGAGCTGGGCGGCGCCCCCGAAGCCGGCGTGAGCGACGGCCAGGGCACCATTTTCGTGAACCTGGAAGACAAAAGCGAAATCGTAGCCTTCGACGCCCGCACGCTGGCCGTGAAGCACCGCTGGCCCGTGGCCCCCGGCGAAGAGCCCAGCGGCCTGGCCCTCGACCAGGCGCACCACCGCCTGTTTAGCGTGTGCAGCAACGGCAAGATGGTCGTTATCAACTCGCTAACCGGCGAGAAAGTGGCCGAGCTGCCCATCGGCGCCGGCGTCGATGGGGTGGTGTTTGACCCCGCCCGGCAGGTGGCGCTCAGCTCCAACGGCAGCGGCACGCTCACGGTGGTGCACGAAGACAGCCCCAGCACCTTCCGCGTGGTGCAAACGCTGCCCACCGAGCGCGGGGCCCGCACCATTGCCCTCGACCCGGCCACGCACCGCGCCTACCTGCCCACCGCCAGCTATGGCCCGGCCCCGGCGGCGGCCCCTGGCGCGGCGCGGCCCCGGCCCAACATCGTGCCCGGTACGTTTCGGCTGCTGGTGATAGAGTAAGGACGCCCTGCGTACAGGTTTGCTTCAGATTTGCTCCGTTTTTTCGGGCGCTGTACCAGCTTTAGGTAGCCATGAAAATTCTGTTAGTTGAAGACGAACCAGCCCTGCGTGCCACCTTGGTCGAGGCCCTGCGCCAGGGCGGCTACGTGGTAGAGGTGGCCGCCGACTTTGCCCAGGCACACGAAAAAATCAAGCTTTACCGCTACGACTGCGTGCTGCTCGACCTGACCCTGCCCGACGGCAACGGCCTCGACCTGCTGCGCGCCCTCAAGGCCGATAACTCGCCGGCGGGCGTGCTCGTTATTTCGGCCCGCGATGGGCTAAATGACCGCGTGGCGGGCCTCGACCTGGGGGCCGACGACTACCTGGCCAAGCCCTTTCACCTTTCGGAGCTGAACGCGCGGCTGCGGGCCATTATCCGGCGGCGGCGCTTTCAGGGCCAGAACCACCTGGTTTTTCGCGACTTGCTGGTGTGGCCCGACCAAGCCGAGGTGCTGGTGCGCGGCGAGGCGCTGGCGCTCACCCGCAAGGAGTACGACCTGCTGCTCTACCTGCTGGCCAACCCCGGCCGCGTGCTCACCAAGGAGGCCATTGCCGAGCACCTCTGCGGCGACTCGGTGGACGCGGCCGACTCGTTCGACTTCATCTATACCCACCTCAAAAACCTGCGCAAAAAGCTGCAGGAAAAGGGGGCGGAGAATTATATTCGGACGATGTACGGGGTGGGGTATAAGCTTAGTAGTGAGTGATATCGTTCGGCTGCAGTTGGTTGTAAGAAGTGTCGCGCCGCAATTGCGTCGGCGTAAGTCTTGATAAGGAAGCTGTTTGGGAAGTTCAGGGCGGCGCATACGCTGTCTTTTACCCTGATGCGTCGCTACCTGAAAAAAAGACAGGGGATGAGTTTTCGATAGGACGGCTGCGAATAGGACTTATTATGTATGTTTATAGCGAAAATAACGTGAATCTCGCTATGGCACTCTCCGCTACACTTCAGTTGGAAGGTGACCTCATTGACCCCATTGCGGTTTGGGAGTATTACCGGGGCCTCGTGCAGCCCACTGACCTGCTGAGCCAGCCACAGGGTAGTGGGCTGGCCGGTAGAATCAGCCTGGTAATGGATATCCTCACGCACCCCTCACTTGCTGCCTGGATGGCTGATGCTCACAAACAGTTGAGCAGCAATCTAGTAGCTCATTCCGCTGCTGTCCCGTGGCGGCCCGTTGACTGCGCTTTGCGGCCGGCACCGGGTAGCTCGTGGGGTCGAGGTCGCGGCTGCTCCCGGCCCGCGAGCTACACGTGGAAGAATTCTTGTGCATTGACAACCGCTGGCCGCAGTAGCCGCCCCCGTCGGCCCGCCGCGCTGGCTTTTCTCCCCACCCTCTGCAAGCCACTTAGGAACGCCGCTACTTTTTGGGTGCAGCACACGCCCTACGTGATGCAAACCCTTTATCCGGCCCGTGGATGGTGAGCTACGAATGTTGTTCGACTTTAGCCCCGCCGTCGTGCTGCTGGCTTCCTGGGCCTACGACCCTCTTGAGGTACTGCCTGCCCGCGTCGCGTTCAACTCGCTCGATGGCCTGTTGTGCCCGCTACCCTAGCGCTGGAGGAGGCCTACTGCGGGAGCTTCGAAGAGCATTTTGAAACCCAGCCGGGCGGGCAGCAGTTGGCCTTGTGCTGACTGGTGAGCGTGGTGGCCCGTCGCATCACCAAGCGGGCATCGACTACCCCAACCCGTGGCCCACGTCGGACCGCTAATATTTTAATCTTTAACGCCACCCGTTTTTTTCGCCATGCAACCTCTTCGTCCCCGTTCCGCGTCGTGGCCCGAAGTGCCCCGGCCGGGGCATCCGCACTCGCCCCCCGCGCCAACCAGTTCTTCGCTGGCCAGGCAGATAAGCCAGCGCCTGCGGCAGGCGGGAGCCGCTGCCGCGGCCGCCACCCGCTACGACTTGTCAGTGCTGCGCCTGGGCGGCGGCGTGCCGCCCACCCTGCCCGGTGGGCCCCACCCCAGCACGGCCCGCGACGGCGACCTGGCCCGCCTCGACGCCCGGCAGCGCTATAACCAGCTGCTGCTCAGCCATCAGCAGCAATTGGCCCAGCTGCGGCAGGCTCACTGGCAGGCCCTGCTCAGTAGGCAGCTGCCCCCTTGCGCCTGCAAAATTGGTCCCGCCGCCCCGCCCTCTACGGTGGGCCGCGAAATCGCCGTGCAGCGCCAAATTGACGAGAACCTGGCCCGCCTCGCCGCTGATAACCCAGAAGCCGTCACCATTGGGCAGGGCGTGGGCGTAGGCCTGGCCACGGTAGCCTCCGTGGCGGTGTCGGAGGTGGCGGCGGCGCGCCTGGTGGCGGGCCTGCGCTGGGCAGGGGCCACGCGCGCGGCCGTGGTGGTGGGCCGCATGACGTGGGCCGGCGCGGAAAGCGAGTTGATTGGAGCCCGCGCCGGCTGGCAGGGGTATCAGGGGCTGTCGGCCGGCCAAGCGGCCGGTACGGCGTTTGGACGATTGGGGGCGGATGCCGTTGCGCAGGGAGGAGCCAATTTTATTGGCTCTGATAAAGTAGGATTTGAGGACAGGTTTTGGGATTCGGTATTTGGCATCAACATAATTGAATCGGGAATGGCGGTGTATGGCTTGCGCCCGGTTGGGATTGGCATGGGGTCAGCTTTTTTTCAGTATAGCCTCAACGACGGCTTCCAAAGTCCACTTAATCACAAACTCACTTGGCAGGCGTTCGGGGCGCAGGCCGCCATCGGCGCGAGCTTTGGGTACCTGGGGCTGGGGGCCGAGCACTTGTTGACGCAGCGCTTGGCCTATAAGCTCTACCGCGCCACGGCTCTACGCCTGGGCCACGACATCGGCTACGCCGCCTGGTTCGGCAGCTACCATTTCTTCGGCAAGGTCGTGCCTTCGGGCATTGGTATTTCGGAGGAATACCTGGAGAACCAGGCGCAAAAGCAGTGGGAAGTGCCGGGTAGCACGCCGGCTCCCGATACGGTCAAAACTCCCAAGCCTCCTTACCGATGAGCAACGCCGCCTTGTGGGCCTTCGTGCGCGAGCACGGCGTGATGAGCCGAGAGGTAGTTGCGGCCTTGTTGGGGGCGGTAGTGCTCGGCGGGGGGCTTGCCCTGGCCTGGCGCGCATTCCAAATTTCAAAAAAGGAGTTAACATACCGTGACGTAGTGGTGCCGCCGGTCTCTGTGCTTATGGGATTAGTCTTTGGGTTTGGCGCTCTCCGTATGGTGCGCGAGCGCTACCTATTGCAGCCGGGCATGGGGCGCTACACGGTAGCGACCGTGTTCAAGCGCGACACGTGGCGGGGCAAGCAGCGCTTCGCCTACGAATATTACCTGGGTGGGGAGCGCTGGCAGACGGGAAAAGGTTGCGGCAGTGAAAACGGCTACGCGCTGGAGTGCCCGGCAGTAGGCGAGCGGCTCTACATCTACTACGCGCCTGAGTCGCCCGGCACGACGCAGGTGCTGGCCGTGCCCGTGCCCGACACCTTGCGCCACATCCCGCCCCTGGGCTGGGCCAAGCTGCCCTAAGCTACCTTGCTAAGAAGAAGGTAGCACTGCTTGCTTTCACAGGCCCGTTATGAAGCTGCTCGCCGCCACCAACCGCTACTACATCCTGCTCAGCGCGGGGCTGTTTGCGGTGGGCTGCGGGGTGCTGTACGTGGGCATTGAGCGGGCCGTGCGCAGCGAGGGCAGCGAGCAGCTGCAAAACCAACGCCTGGAGCTGGAAGCGCGCGTGGCCAGCGGCCGGCCGCTGCCCGAGCCCGTGTTTCGGCAGCAGCTCAGCGTGAGCGCGCGGCCCCGGCCGCTGGGCTTTGCCGATACGGTGCTGCTCGACCCCACCGAGGGCGCGCTGGTGCCGCACCGGCAGCTCACGTTTCGGGTGGCGGGGGCGGGGCAGGCCCCGGCCTGGGTCACGCTGCGCAAGTCGCTGGTCGAAACCGATGAGCTGCTGGCTGCCACCGTGGGCAGCATGCTGGTAGTGCTGGCGCTGCTGCTAAGCGGTATCGTGCTGCTGCACCGCTACTTAGCGGGGCGGCTGTGGGGGCCGTTTCGGTGCACGCTGGCGGCGCTGCGCGGCTACGACTTGCAGCAGCACCAGCCGCTGGCTCTGCCCGTGCCCGCCATTGAGGAGTTTGCCGAGCTCAACCAGGCGCTCACCCACCTCAGCCGCCGCCTGGTGGCCGACTACGAGAGCCTGCGCGAGTTTACGGCCAACGCCGCCCACGAAACCCAGACGCCGCTGGCCATTATGCAGGCCCAGCTGGAGCAGCTGCTGCAGCTGCCCGCCCTGGCCACCGATGCCGCCGCCGCGCCGCTGCTGGCCGACCTCTACGGGGCCACGCGCCGGCTCTCGCGGCTGCACCAGGCGCTGGGCCTGCTCAGCCGCATCGAAAACGGGCAGTACCACGCCGCCGTGCCCCTCGACCTGGCCGCCCTGGTGCGCGAAAAAGCCGCCCAGCTGGCCCCGTTGCTGGAGGCCCGCGACCTGGCGCTGCACCTGCACTTGGCCGCCGCGCCGCCGCGCCAGCTGCACCCCGGCCTGGCCGACTCGCTGCTGCACAACCTGCTGCACAACGCCATCCGGCACAACGTGCCGGGCGGCGACGTGACGGTGCGCCTCACCGCTAACGCGCTGGAAGTGAGCAACCCCGGTCCGGTGGTGAGCGGCGACCCGGCCCGGTTTTTTGAGCGCTTCCGCAAGCACAACGCCGCCTCCGAATCGCCGGGGCTGGGCCTGAGCATAGTGCAGCAGATTTGCGCTTACTATGGGTTTGGGCTGCGCTACGAGTTTGCCCCGGCCGGGGCGCGGCACACGCTGCGGGTGGCGTTTAGGCCCGCGGCGCGGCCGGTGCGGTCTGAGCTTCCGCCGGACTTTTGGCCCCGTTGATAGACAAACGCGGCGGCCCGGCCGCGCAGCCGGTAACTTTGCGGGATGAAGCTATTAGCTATTATTTGCACGTGTGGAGTCCGCGCTTTTTTACCTGGCGGGGGCCGTGGGGCGGGGCGGCCGCTCGGCGTGCTCTTGCTAGTGGGCGCCAGCCTTGGCCACCACGCGGCGCCGGCCCAGCAAGCGCCGGCCCGCGTCACCATCAGCGGCACGGTGAAAGATGCCCAGACCGGCGAGGACCTCACCGGCGCGTCGGTGCGCCTGGTGGAGCTGCCCGGCGTGGGCGCGGCGGCCAACGCCTACGGCTTTTACACGCTCACCGCGCCGGCCGGCACCTACACCGTGGAAGCCAGCTTTGTGGGCTACCCGGCCCAGCGCCGCAGCGCCACGCTCAGCAAAAGCCAGCGCCTTGACTTCCGGCTGACCCCCGGCGGCCAGGCGCTGAACGAAGTAGTGGTAACCGGCCGCAGCAGCCAGGCCAACATCAGCCGGGCGCAGGCGGGCGTCGAAACGCTCGATATCAAGCAGATAGCCAAGGTGCCGGTGCTTTTTGGCGAGAAGGATGTGATTAAAACCCTGACCTTGTTGCCGGGTATCAAAACGGCCGGTGAGGGCAGCAGCGGCTTTTCGGTGCGCGGCGGCAACGTGGACCAGAACCTGATTTTGCTCGATGAGGCCGTGGTGTACAACGCCTCGCACCTGCTGGGTTTCTTCTCGACCTTCAACTCCGATGCCATCAAGGACCTGACCGTGTTTAAGGGGGGCATGCCGGCCCAGTACGGCGGGCGGCTCTCGTCGGTGGTCGATATCAAGATGAAAGATGGCAACAACCAGCAGCTGCACGGCAGCGGGGGTATTGGGCTCATTGCCAGTAGGTTGGCGCTGGAAGGGCCGATTGTGAAGGACAAGGGCTCGTTTCTGCTCACCGCCCGGCGCACCTACGCCGATGTGTTTTTGAAGCTCTCGCGCAACCCTACGACCAAGAGCGCCAGCCTGTATTTCTACGACGTCAACGCCAAGGCCAACTACACCCTCAACGACCGCAACCGGCTCTACTTTTCGGGCTATCTGGGGCGCGACGTGCTGAGCATCAATAATTTCGGTAATAACTACGGCAACCAAACGGCCACGCTGCGCTTCAACCACCTGTTCACCGACAAGCTGTTTTCGAATACGTCGCTCATTTTCAGCAAGTATTCGTACCAGATAAAAATCCGGGCCAACGACCAGGATTTCAGCATCGACTCTAAAATCCAGGACCTCAACCTGAAGCAGGATTTTGAGTACTCGCCCAGCACGCGGCAAACGCTGCGCTTTGGCTTCAATGCCATTTACCACACCATTACGCCAGGCCACGTAACGGCGGCGGCCGATGCGGTTATCAACGCCACCGCCGACCGCACCAACCACTCGCTCGAAACGGCCGCCTACGTCTCGCACGAGTGGAGCGCCACCGACAGGCTCGACTTCACCACCGGCCTGCGCCTGTCGCAGTTTAGCCTGCTGGGCGCGGGCACGTACTCGGCCTACGATGCGAATGGCAAAATACTTAGCAGCCAAACGTTTAATACGGGCCAGGTAGTGAAAACCTACGTGAACCTGGAGCCGCGCCTGGCCGCCAGCTACGCCCTCACGCCCACGGCCTCGCTCAAGGCCGGCTACGCCCGCAACGTGCAAAACCTGCACCTGCTCAGCAACTCGGCCTCTACCTCGCCCACCGACCTCTACGTGCCCACCTCACTCAACGTGCAGCCCGAACTGGCCGACCAGCTTTCGGCGGGCTACTACCGCGCGCTGGGCGCCAACCGCACCTACTCGTTGGCGGCCGAAGTATACTACAAGTGGCTGCAGCGCCAGGTAGACTACCGCGACGGCACCAACCTCAACGGCAACCAGGACGTGGAAAGCACCCTGCTCTACGGCCGGGGCCGCGCCTACGGCGTCGAGCTGCTGCTGCGCAAAGACGCCGGCCGCCTCACCGGCTGGGTGGGCTACACGCTCAGCAAGAGCCAGCGCCAATTCACTGACATCAACGCCGGGGCCTGGTTTAATGCCCGGCAAGACCGGCCGCACGACCTGTCGGTGGTGGCCATCTATCAGCTTTCGCCCAAGTGGAGCCTCTCGGGCACCATCGTGGCCAGCACCGGCAACGCCGTGACGTACCCCACGGGCAAGTACTCGGTGGCCGGCCAGACCGTGAGCCTCTACGGCGCGCGCAACGGCGACCGCCTGCCCAGCTACCAGCGCCTCGACCTGGGGGCCACCTACGAAAAGCCCCACCAGGAGGGCAACCGCTGGCACAGCTCCTGGAATTTCTCCATCTACAACGTGCTGGGCCGCGAAAACCCCTACACTATCACCTTCCAAACCGACCCCAGCGACGCCACCAAGACCCAGGCGCTGCAAACGGCTTTGTTTCGGATGATACCCTCGGCTACGTACAATTTTAGCTTTTAGAAGTATTTCGCGCAGTGTTTCGGGGTGTTAAAGCGCAGTGTTCCGCAGTGTCGTTCTGCGAAAAAAACACTGCGGAACACTGCGCTTTAACACCCCGAAACACTGCGCGAAAACTCGTTGATATTTTATGAGAATCAAACTCCTGGCCGCCGGCCTGCTCCTCACCGCTTCGTGCCAGAAAGTAGTGACGCTCGACCTCAAAAACGCCGACCCGCAGCTGGCCATCGAAGCCAACCTGGCCGACGATGGCCAGCCCTGCACGGTGCAGCTCTCGCGCAGCGTTGACTACACCCAAACCAATACCTTTCCGGCCGTGAGCGGGGCTGTTATCACCCTGAGCGACGATGCGGGCGGCCTCGAAACGCTGGCCGAAACCAGCACACCCGGCCAGTACCGCGGCCGCCGGCTGCTGGGCCAGCCCGGCCGCCGCTACACGCTGCGCGTGGAAAGCGGCGGGCAGGCCTACGTGGCGGCCTGCACGCTGCCCGCCCCGGTGGTGGCTTTCGCGGGTCTGAAAGCCCAGAAAAGCATCATTGGCAACGACATTCAGCTCGTGCCCGAGTACCAGGACCCGGCCGGGGTGCGCAACTACTACCTGTTTCGGCAGTACCGCAACGGCCGCCTCAACAAGGCCACTTTCCTGCAAAACGACGAGTATACCGATGGCAAGGCCAACGCGCGCGGCCTGGGCGGGGGCGGTCCCAACGGCGGGGGCAACAACAGCGACGACGATGCCGACCGGCTGGCCGCCGGCGACAGCGTGCGCGTGGAGATGCAAAACGTGGACCCCGATGCCTACGAGTACTTTCGCACCCTCAACCAGACCTTGCAGGCCGGGGGGGCCTTCAGCACCACGCCAGCCAACCCCAAGTCCAATTTCTCGGGCGGCGTGCTGGGGTATTTCAATGCCCACTCGCGGCGCCAGCGCAGCCTGGTGGTGCCCACGCTGTAAGGCCGCCAACCCAGCACGAACCGCTGGCAGCTGCGTATAAGCCGGAGCTTCTATTGCCCATCACCCAGTTAATCAACCTCATTTTATGTCTGGAATCCAGGATATTCTCGCCAACAACCGCCAGTGGGTAGCCACCAAAAACAGTGAGGACCCCGAGTTCTTTCAGCGCCTGGCCAACGGCCAGCAGCCGCGCTACCTGTTCATTGGCTGCTCCGACTCGCGGGTGCCGGCCTCGGGCATCACGGGCACCGGGCCGGGCGAGATGTTTGTGCACCGCAACATTGCCAACCTGGTGGTACACACCGACCTGAACCTGCTGAGCGTGCTGCAATACGCGGTGGAAGTGCTGGGCGTGCAGGATATTCTGGTGGTGGGCCACTACGGCTGCGGCGGCGTGGCGGCGGCGGCGGCCAACAAGCAGTATGGCCTGATTGACAACTGGTTGGTAAACATCCGCGACGTGGTGCGCTTGCACGAAACCGAGCTGCTGCGCATCAAAGATGATGAGCAGCGCCTGCGCCGCCTCGTGGAGCTCAACGTGATAGAGCAGATACAGAACCTGGCCAAAACCAACATCATCCAAAACGCCATGCGCGGCGACAAGCCCCCGCGCCTGCACGGCCTCGTGTATGACATTGCCGATGGCGTGCTCAAAGACCTGAACGTGAACGGCGAAGAGGTGATGGAAGAGCTGGAGCACATCTACGGCGTGGAGGCCGCCCACGATAAGGATGGCAGTGCTACCTCCTAGGAAAAGGTGGATAAGTGTAGGGTAAGACAGAATATTGACTGGCAATAATTTAAAAAATAAGTAGCCACAAACCCAAACGTCAGGCAGACCGCAGGGAAGCAGCTCGCCCGCCTCGTTGAACGGCTCTGTTGAAGCGAGCGAGCTGCCTCCCTGCGGTCTGCCTGACGTTCGTTTAGTATTTATAAATTACTGACAAGCAATATCTTATAAACTATTTAGCCATAGCGCTTTGTCGCCGGGTGGTGCGGGCGAGAATCCAGCGGTGCACGGGGCGCTCGAAGAAGCGGTAGCCTACCTCGGCCAGTAGCGCGGTAGCCAGCAATTGCAGCCCGATGTGCCGGCCCCAGCCGAAGGTATCGTGCCACCACACGCTGAAAATACCCACGTGCAGCAGGTAAAAAAAGTACGAGCGCTTGCCGAGCTCGTCCATAAAGGGCGTGGCCAGCCAAGTGCGAAACCAGGTGCGCTCGGCCAGCAGCCCGGCCATGAGCAAGGTCATGCTCAAGGGAAAAACGACGATGTTGAGAAAGATGGTGGACGGGTAGAGGTTGCCGTCGTAGGGCGTTTGGGGCGAGTTTATCCAGGCCAGGGCCGCGATGGTGAGCCCGATGCACAGCGCGCCGGCCAGCGTGCGCCAGGGCACGCCCGCCGCCTGGCCCTCGGGCCGGCCGCCCCACCAGCGAGCCAGGCCCACGCCGAGCGTAAACTCGAGCACCCGGCCAAAAAAGGTGAAGTTGAACAGGTGGTGATAGGAGCCGAAAAAGCCGTGCAGCGCCGGCCGGTCGTGGCACAAAGCGGTCAGCAGCAAGCCGGTAGCCACCGTGGCCAGCACAAAGCCCCCGGCCCCCAGGTTGCCGCGCCGCCGCCAGAGCAGCAGCAGAAACGGCACCGAAAAGTAAAAGCACTCCTCCGGCGTGAGCGACCAGCCGGGCGGCACCCCCACGTACTTGAGGGTATTGGAAAAGCCGCGCAGCATGCTTTCACTCAAAAAGATAAGCAGCAGCGTGTTGCCAATTTTGCCCGCCGGAAGGGGCCAGTACACCCGCACCAGGGCCGCCGTGTTGAGCAGCAAATACACGGGGTAGATGCGCGCCGCCCGGTGCCAGAAGTAGTCGCGCCACCAGCCGCGGCTAAGCTGCACGCTGCCCTGGTAGCGGTGCGCAATGGCAAACCCGCTGAGCACGAAGAACATACTCAGGGTGATGTAAAAGGCGGTGGCAATGCGGCCCACCAGCTCGGGCGTGCCGATGGGCCGGAAGTGCACAAAAAACACCAGAAACGCCCCCACGGCCCGAATGCCGGTGAGCGCGGGGTAGTAGGCGGGGGCCGCGGACTTGGCGGCAGGCAGGGTAGGCGACATGCGAAAAAAAGAAAGCTAGGCGGCGGCCGGCCGGGGTTGGGGGCGCGCCAGCGTGCGCGCCAGCAGCCAGCGGTGCACGGGTTTCTCAAAAACCCGGTAGCCGATTTCGGCCAGGATGACGGTGGCCACAAACTGCCCGCCTACGTGCCGCCCCCAGCCAAAGGTGTCGTGCCACCAAATGCTGAACAAGCCCACGTGAAACAAATAAAAAAAGTAGGAGCTGCGCCCCAGCGCCTGGCTCACCGGTGCGGCCAGCGTGCGCCGCAACCAGCTGCGCTCAGCTAGTAAGCCGCTCATCAACAAGCTAGTAGCCAGCGGAAACGCCACCAGGTTGAGCGCAATGGCCGACGGGTACAGGTTGCCCTCATACCAGGGCCGGGGCGAATGAATGCCGGCCAACAGGCCCACCGTGAGCACCAGGGCCAAGCTGCCGGCCAGCGTGCGCCAGGGCACGCCCGCCGCCTGGCCCTCGGGCCGGCCGCCCCACCAGCGAGCCAGGCCCACGCCGAGCGTAAACTCGAGCACCCGGCCAAAAAAGGTGAAGTTGAACAGGTGGTGATAGGAGCCGAAAAAGCCGTGCAGCGCCGGCCGGTCGCGGCACAAAGCGGTCAGTAGCAAGCCGGCAGCTACCATGCCCAGCACGAAGCCCCCGGCCCCCAGCGTGCCGCGCCGCTGCCAGAGCAGCAGCAGAAACGGCACCGAAAAATAGAAGCATTCCTCCGGCGTGAGCGACCAGCCCTGGGGCAGGCCCACGTACTTGAGCGTGCTCGAAAAGCCGCGCAGCATACTCTCACTCAGGAAGACGAGCAATAGCGTATTAGCCGCCTTGCCCGCCGGAATGGGCCAGTACACTCGCACCAGCACCGAGGTATTAAGTAACAGGTAGGCGGGGTAGATGCGGGCCGCGCGCCGCCAGAAGTAGTCGCGCCACCAGCCGCGGCTAAGCTGCACGCTGCCCTGGTAGCGGTTGGCAATGACGAAGCCGCTGAGCACAAAAAACAGGCTTACGCCCACGTAGAGCTGTTCAAAAACCAGGTTAACCCAGCCCTGGTGCCAGGCCAGCGGCCGGAAATGGTGGAAAAAAACCGTGTAGGCCGCCACGGCCCGCAGGCCGGTGAGCGCCGGGTAGTAGGGGAGCGCGCTGGCGCGCGCGGCAGGGAGAGTGGGCAGCATGAGCCCGCAAAATACTAGCCCTGGCGCGGCCTGGCCCGCCAGCTGAGGTGGCCCGATACATTTGCACCCGTCGGCCCGGTGAGTGGCCCCGTGCGTTAACCGCTTTTTCTATGAAAAAACTCTTTACCCTGGCCGGGCTCGCGCTGGCCCCGGCGGCGACTCTGGCCCAGGTGGTGGCCCCCGCGCCGCTGGCCGTTGCCGCGGCCGCCGATACGTCGTACTGGCGCACCAGCCTTAAAGCGGGCGTCAACCTTAACGAGGCGGTGATATCCAACAACTGGAAGGGCGGCGGGGCCACGTCGCTGGGCTTGAGCACGCTCTTTAATGGCCAGGCGCACTACCAGCGCGCGCGCCGCAGCTGGGACAACGAGGCCGATTTTTTGTACGCCGGGCAGTACACCCGCGGCCAGGGCTACCGCAAAACCAACGACCGCCTGTGGCTCGATACCAAGTACGGCCACGCCCTCTCGCCACACTGGGACGCCTTTGGGTCGCTGAATATGCTCTCGCAGTTTGCGGCCGGCTACGATTACTCGGGCGAGGTGCCGCGCCTGGTATCCGGCTTCCTGGCCCCGGCGTACGTTACCAATGCCTATGGCCTTGAATATCACCCCAATAGCCGGTTTGCGCTGCGGCTGTCGCCCTTTGCGCCGCGCCTCACCATCGTGCGCGGCTTGGGGCGCTTTCAAACGCTGCCCACCGACGTGGTGTACGGCGTGAACCCCGGCCACGCGACGCGCTGGGAAATTTTGGCGGCCCAGGTGCTGGCCACCCTCGACCAGCCGCTGGGCCCCGCGGCCAGCTTCAAGGCGCGCTACCTGCTCTTTACCAACTACGGTCAGTTTCGGCTGCGCGAAATCAACCAGCGCCTCGACCTCATCATTACGGCCAAGGTATACGGGCTGCTGAGCGTCAATTTTCAGAGCACCGTGCTCTACCAGTACGACCAGGACTCCGGTCTGCAGTTCAGCCAGGGGCTGGGCCTGGGCCTGCTGCTGACGCGCCAACGGCCGGCCGTAGTGCCGAAATAAACCTGTCGCAGCCGGTTTTTGCTGGGGGAGGCAGGTACCTTTGCGGCCGTTTTCAAGCCGCTTTTATGCCCCGATTTTTACGAAGTGCCCTTGCCTTGACAGTGCTGCTGCCGCTAGCGGCGCCGGCCCAGCGCCTGGCCACGCCCGCCGATAGCGTCGGCCAGCGCACGCTGGGCGAAGTAACCGTGTACGCCAGCCGCCTCGGCCAGCTGGCCGGCCAAACCGGCCGCTACGTGACCATCGTGCCCGGCGCCACGCTGAGCCGCTACCCGGTGGCCTCGCTCGACGATTTGCTGCGCCTGCTGCCTGCCCTGGAGGTGCAGAGCCGGGGCAACTTCGGCACCCAGGCCGACATTACGCTGCGCGGCTCCACGTTCAACCAGGTGCTCATCTTGCTGGATGGCATGCGGCTGAATGACCCGCTCACCGGCCACTTTGCGGGCTACCTGCCCATTACGCCGGCCGAGATTGAGCAATTGGAAATAGTGCGCGGGCCGGGCGCGGCCCTCTACGGTCCCGATGCCGTAGGCGGCTTCCTCAACATCGTTACCAAGACCTTTGCCGCCACCCACCGGCCCGATGCCGTGGAGCTGGCCGGCACCTTTTTGGCCGGCGAGTATGGCCTGAAAAGTACCAACGCCGGCTTCTACGGCCAGGACAAGGGCCTGCGCCTGGCGGGCGGCATCCTCAACAACACGGCCAGCGGCCAGCTGCTCGACCTGCCCGGCGGCCTGCGCAACGACTTCAAGCTGAACACCTACTCGCTGTCGGGCGCGTACCAGCTAACCGAGAAATTCAGCGCCGCCGCCCGCGCCAGCTTCGACCGGCGCGAATTCAACGCCCAGAATTTTTACACCACCAACGTGGGCGACCGCGCCCGCGAAACCACCAGCCGCGACTGGTACCAGGGCCAGCTGCGCTACGAGTGGAGCGAGCGGGCCCGCACCGAGCTGTCCGTGGTGGGCACCTCCAGCACCGACCTCTACGTGTACACGCCCACCTCGGCAGCCAGCGACCACCTCCTGCACTACCTCAACGTGCAGGGCCAGCACCAGTTGCAAGTGTCTGGTAAAGTGCGCGTTACGCTGGGCGGTCAGGCCGACCGCCGCGCCGTGCAAAGCAACGACCGCGGCGACCACGCCGTGTGGCACACCGGGGCGTTTGGGGTGGCGGCTATTGCACCCACGGCCGGCCTCCACCTCACGGCCGCCCTGCGCCTGGACCACGACCAGAACTACGGCACCGAAGTAGTGCCGCAGCTCAACGCCAGCCAGCAGGTAGGCGAGAAGCTGACCGTGCGCGGTGCCGTGGGCCGGGCCATTCGGGCGCCCAACTTCACCGAGCAGTACAACTCGGCCATCCGGCCCGGCCCGGTGCCCACCGGCTTCAACGTGGGCAACCCCGGCCTGAGCGCCGAGCGCACGCTGAACTACGAGGCCGGCCTCGACTACCAGCCCCGGCCGGCCCTCACGCTGCGCGGCACGTACTTCAACCGCTACGGCCGCAACCTGATTGACTACGTGAGCCAGCCCGGCCGCCAGGTGATAGAGGCCAGCGGCTTCCCCAACCTGAGCGCGACGGCCACCTACCGCTTCGCCCAAAACCTGTTTGCCGTAACCACCCAGGGCATCGAAACGGAGGCAACGGCCCGCGCGCAACTCGCTGACAACCTGCGCCTGGATGGTAGCGTGGGCTACACCTACGTGCACCTCGGCGTGGCGGGCGATGTGCAGTCGCAGTACCTCTCCAACGTGGCGCGGCACCTGGTGGCCGGCAACGTGAGTTTCACGCACCGGCGCTTCACGGTGGCCGTGGGGGGCCTCTACAAAGTGCGGGCCGGGCAAAGCACTACCGCCACGCCCACCAACGGCCAGCTAGTAGCCACGCTCACGCCGAGCTACGCCGTCTTCAACGCCCGCCTCGACCTGGCCCTGCTGCCCGAGCGCCTCTGGCTCACGGGCCAGGCCCAGAACCTGTTCAACGCCAAATACGCTGACCTGCTGGGTGCCCAAATGCCCACCCGCTGGCTCATGGCCGGCGTGCGCGTGGCGCTGCGCAAGTGAGGGGGTGAGCTAGGAGTGAGAAGGAACGTCATGCTGACGAAGGAAGCATCTCGCTCACGCAAGTAGCCAACACAGCAGAAGCTAGTGACGCGGGCGAGATGCTTCCTTCGTCAGCATGACGTTCTCTTTACCTTTTAAATCTTAGCCCTTCTCTTGAAACCCCCTTCCCGATTTCTGCTCATCGCGGCATTTGCGGCCGTGTACCTCGTGTGGGGCTCTACGTACTTGGCCATTAAGTACGCCATTGCCACCATGCCGCCGCTGCTGATGGCGGGCAGCCGCTTCTTGCTGGCGGGCAGCATTATGCTAGTAGCGGGGCGGCTATCGGCCAGCTACGAAAAGCCGACGCTGGCCCAGTGGCGCACCAGCTTTATCGTGGGCGGCCTGCTGCTGGTGGGCGGCAACGGCCTGGTGGTGCTGGCCGAGCGCCACCTGCCCTCCAGCCTGGCGGCGCTGCTGATAGCCACCGAGCCGTTTTGGATTGTTATCCTGGGCTGGCTGTGGCTGCACGGCGCGCGGCCCAGCTGGAAAGTGGTGCTGGGCCTGGTACTGGGCTTCGTGGGCGTGTACCTACTGGTGGGCGAGCAGCTGGCGGCCGGGGCAGGCCAGCACCAGCTGCTGGGCGCGGGGCTGGTGCTGGCGGCGGCTTTTAGCTGGGCGGCGGGCTCCATATATGGCCTGCGGGCGCCGCGGCCGCGCTCGCCGGTGCTGGCCTCGGGCATGCAAATGCTGGCTGGCGGCGCACTGCTGGGGCTGCTGGGCACGGCCACCGGCGAGTGGCGCGGGCTGCACCCCGGCCAGTTTGGGCTGGCGGCGTGGCTGGGCTGGAGCTACCTGGTGGTGTTTGGCTCGCTGGTAGCCTTCACGGCGTATAGCTGGCTGATGCAGCACGCCCCGCCGGCGCGGGTGGCCACCTACGCCTACGTCAACCCGGTGGTGGCGGTGCTGCTGGGCTGGGTTATCGCCCACGAAGCCCTCACGGGCCAGATGCTGGCGGGCGCGGCCGTCATCGTGGGGTCGGTGGTGCTCATCACCACGCAGCAGAAAAAGACCTAAGTGCCACGTGGCTCCGTGTGGGTTGCTTTGTTTGCATAGATGCACCTAATTAATTGTTCAGCAAAAGCTTATGGGGCAATACGCGTACCTGATAATCCGGGCCGAGGCCGAAGAGAAAGAGTTGTTCGACGTCAAAAACCTGCTGCCCTTTTTCTGGGTAACCTTACTCGACCAGGCGGCCCTGACGTACGTGGAGCCGAACTGGGTCTACGCCCATCACGTGTGGCTAACTGGCGATGAAAACGAGCGCGAATCTCTGGACGATATCTGGCCCCGCCTCACCAACATTCACCTCGATAAGCCCGAGCTGCTAGTCAACAGTGCCAAAGCCCAGCGCTGGCTGCAACAATACCACCCCGCACTCGTCGCTGCGTACCAGGATTTTGTGCGTTACCTGTTAGCGCACTTGCCAGCCGAAAACGACCATATCCATCTGGATATCTACGCGTTAGCTGAGATGCAGGAGCCTGATGGCTTGCTGGCCAGCCTGCGCGAGCAGCTAACGGCCATCGACCAGCTCCAACCCGGACCACTGGGCAGCTTGCCCCCCGACCTGCTCGCCCTAACGGGCTTCGCTAGCTTGCCGCCGGCCGCTGCGGAGGCTTATCCCGGCCTGCGCCAGCTCCCGGTAATTCAGCCCCGCGTGCCCGCGCTTGCCCTATCAGCCAAGGGTGGCCCGCGCAATGCCTGGCGGGCCGCGCTAATCGGACTGTTACTGTTGTTCACAAGCTACCGCGGCTACCACAAAGAAGGCCTCACTTGGTTGGTAGCCGGCGTGGCGCTGGCCGGCGGGGCGGCGCTGGTAGCGGGCAGCTATTTTGCCCTGCCAAAGAAAGTTGACTAGCACCTTAAGTGCCAAACTAGCGCGGTTTCCAGGTTGCCGTACGGGGCGGGCTGCCGGGGTTGAGCCGGCCGTCCGCTCGTCGTTCACACCGCTTGTTCTAGTAACGAGCGGACGGCCGGCTCAACCCCGGCAGCCCGCAACAACGACTCTGGAGGGCAATCTAGAAACCGCTCTACTAAGTGAGTAGGCTAGGTGCCGACATGACTGATGACTAATCGAATTACCGCACAAGTTATTACGCCTGAGCAAAGGCTGCCAGAGCCCAATCTTTATTGCTTACAAAGACAGACTTTAGTGGGAATTATTTAGGAAAGCATAAAGCTGATTAGCAGCTGGTTAAAGCGTAAATAATTGGACTTTAACTTAAATTTTATGAAGTAGGAAGCGCCAAAAATGACCCCGTACTTCGCCGGGTCAATAGCCCTTTCTGCGTTATGAAAACTCTATTCTTGCTGGTGGCCTTCGGGCTAGCCAGCATCCCGGCCGCTGCTCAGGCGCAGGTGCTCACCGCTACTCCCGAGCAACCAGCCGCACCCGATACCGCAGCTGCCCTGCATCGCCTGTTTGCGGCCAAGCGCCGTGTTTTTCGGTATGTGGTAGGGGGCACGGCAGCAGGAGTAGCTACGGCAGCAGCCATCTTGCTGCTACACCCGCCCGACGACGACCCTGGCGGCAACCGTGGCGGCAGCGGCTACGGTAATTTGGCCGTCCCATACGGGGATGGTAATAAGTACAACACTGCGGCCTTGGGGGTTGGGATTACCAGCCTTCCAGTGCTGCTGGTAGAAGTAGTTTGCTGTATGGGTTGGGGCCACAAGAGTGAGCAGCAGGCCCTGGCCGACTTCGAGCAACACCAGCTTCCGCGCCATATAAGGCACAAGCTAAAAGCGAAATATTTTCAGTAATCGGAGGCCGAACAATGCCAGCAACCAAGCTAGGTTTTGCTGGGCTACCCCCGCACCGACCTTTTTAAGCCGTATTTTTGTTCCTTAAAGCCAGCCCACGCAGTGGGCGTATCTGCGAAATCCGTTTAATCCGTTTGAATCTGCGATGAAGGTTTGCCTTGCCGAAAAGCCCAGCGTAGCCCGCGAAATAGCCCAGGTTATCGGGGCCGACCGGCGCATGGACGGCTACTACGAGGGCAACGGCTACCAGGTCACCTGGACGTTTGGCCACTTCTGCCAGCTCAAGGAGCCCGACGACTACCGCCCCGAGTGGAAGCGCTGGAACCTGCACGACCTGCCCATGATACCCGAGTCGTTCGGCATCAAGCTCATGCGCCGCGACGAGGGCGTGGTCAAGCAGTTCAACACCATCAAGCGCCTGCTCGATGCGGCCACCGAGGTCATCAACTGCGGCGACGCGGGGCAGGAGGGCGAGGTGATTCAGCGCTGGGTGATTCACGAGGCCAAGTGCCGCAAGCCGGTGAAGCGCCTCTGGATTTCATCACTCACGGAAGAGGCTATCCGCCAGGGGTTTAACAACCTGCGCGATGGCAAGGAATTCGACTCGCTCTACCAGGCCGGCCGCAGCCGCGCCGTGGGCGACTGGCTGCTGGGCCTGAACGCCACGCGCCTGTTTACCCTCAAATACACCACGTACCAGGACAAGCAGCTGCTGAGCATCGGGCGGGTGCAAACGCCCACGCTGGCCCTGCTGGTGGCCCGCCACCACGAAATCACCAACTTCAAGCCTGAGCCGTATTGGGTTTTGAAAACGCAGTACCGCGACACGACTTTCACCCGCATCAACACGGAGGCCGAGCAAAAGCAGGCCCAGGATGCGCCCGATGAGCAGAGCCGCCTGCGGGCGCTGGGCTACTTCGTGAAGGAAGATGAGGCCAACCAGGCCCTGGCCGCCGTGCGCCCCGCGCCGCTCACCGTCACCAACGTGGAGATTAAGAAGGGCCGCGAGTCGCCGCCCCGCTTGTTCGATTTGACCTCGCTGCAAGTGCAGTGCAACAACCAGCTGAGCCTCTCGGCCGAGGACACGCTCAAGATTGTGCAGGCGCTTTATGAGAAGAAAGCCGTGAGCTACCCGCGCGTCGATACCACGTTTTTGCCCGACGACGTGTACCCCAAAATCCCCGGCATTTTGCGCGGCATTGGCTACGGCAACCTCACCGCGCCGCTGCTGGCTACTAAGATTCCGAAAACGCCTAAGGTATTTAACAACAACAAGGTAACTGACCACCACGCCATTATCCCCACGGGTAGCGGCGGGCCGGGCGGCGGCATGGAAACCAGCGTGTACGACATCATCG
>CAXTFI010000006.1:0-44099 GCA_964243255.1 uncultured Hymenobacter sp. | reverse complement strand
CCATGGAGTTCCGCGCCTCCGCCGAGGACGTGGCCCGCATGAGCCACTCGCACCCTACGTATGCGGAGGCGATGAAAGAAGCGTGTTTGGCAGCTACGGAGAATCGGGCGATTCATATGTAAGCTGTCGTTTAATTGGTTGGAACGGCCGAGGCTCTCGCAGCTTCGGCCGTTTTTCGTTACTTTGCGTTATGACCAAGCACGACCATATTCAATATTGGAAGGAAACGGCAGAGGAAGATTGGCTGGCGGCGCAGGACTTATTTCAAACAAAGCGCTACTTGCAGTCGCTTTTTCTAGCCCATCTGACCATTGAGAAGCTGAGCAAAGCGCATTGGGTGCAGGATAATGCGGGCTACTATCCACCTCGCACGCACAACATTCTGCGACTGTGGGGCGACACGCAGCTAGCGCCTGCGCCTGACCAGGAAAACACGGCGGCTGACTTGAATCGTTTTCAGCTTGAAGGTCGTTACCCTGATTACCAACGCGCCGTAGCGCAACAGGCTACCGAAAGCTATACCCGTAATTTGTTAAACGACACTGCTCAGCTACGCCAATGGTTACTCAAGCAACTGCCCTAGCCCGTGCGCAACAGTTTTTGGAGGAAGTAATGCAACTGGGCGTTCCCTTGCGAAAGGCTATTCTATTTGGGTCGTTCGCGCGCAACGAGCAGCATGCGTATTCAGACATTGACCTTGCCCTAGTAGCCGATGACTTCACCGGAGCGGCTTTTATTGATATAAAGCCCTTTGTTCGCACTCTTGTCAAGCATATCGATATCGAGCCCCATACCTTCTCGCCCGAGCAATTCACCGACTGGAATCCCTTCGTACAAGAAATCAAGCGCACCGGCATTATCGTCGGCGAGTGGGAGCCCGCCGCCACTGATAACCAGGTTGTTCCTAAGCAATAATTGACGGGTTTTCGTTGTGAGAGGAAGTCTGTAAGGGTGCTCTAGCTTTATAGCACCCACCAGCTTACTTCAGCACGTCCTTCAGCTCTTTCAACCGCAATTGCTGGTCGGAGGCAATAAACTCCTTCATCATGGCGGCGTGGCCGGCGCCGACCAGCACCAGGGCCTTATCGTCTGGAGCCGTCATGTTTTTTTGCACCAGCGAGTACATATAGAGGTTGCGCCGGTACCATTCCGCTACCAGGAAAGGGCCCGCGAAACTGTCGGGCCGGCCCGCCCGGTTGAGTAGGTCAATGTACAAGCCCTTGTTTTTGGCCAGGTTCTCGGGCGTGTTGGCATCCAGTAGCAGCTGCGTGAGCGAATAGGTAGCTATCTTCTTGTTCTGGCTGGTTTCGTAGTCTTGGAGCACGTCTTGCACCCGTTGCAGCAGGGTGGTTTGGTTGGCCGCCTGCATGGCCTGCTTCACGCTGTCGAAGGGGAAGGAGGTTTTGTTGTAATCGAGGGCATAAATCCGGGCTAGCTTGGTTTTCTTACCCGCTCGAAAGGCTAACTGAATAATCTCGTTTTTTTGAAAGAAGTCCCGGCGCTTCGGGTACGTGGCACTGACGTACTGCTCGTACTGGCCGCCGAGGTAGGCCGTGTACAGCGCATCCAGTTCCTTTTGCTCATCCCAGGGCCATTCCACGAATATTTTAGTAGGATGAAAGACGCTGATTTTCTGGGTGATAGTCTCCAACTCGGCCTGCACCTGGGGTGTCATCACGTCGAAGGTTTTGGTTTTGGCCAGGTCGGCTCCGGGGTTGTGAAAGTGAAAAGTGCCCAGCAGCAGCACGTCGTTGTTCTTCGACTGCGCATAGCCTTGGCTACTAAGGACAAATGACAGGAGCAGGCAGAAAAGGTATTTCATAAGCTGGGAGTAGTCAGAAATTAAAGCAGCCAAAAGACAGGATGAAGCGGCAAAGTAGTAACCCGCAGCGACCAAATATACCAGCGCGGCTATGGGCTGCTTTGCTGGGGGCTGGCTACCACGCTGGCTGGGTAAAGGGCTAGCCCGGCCGGCGCCGCAGCCGGGCTGGCCTTTGGGGTATTTTTTAGGCGGCTTACTTATTTTTCGGGAGCCAACCCCTAAGCGCCATGCCCCGCCCCGATGCCTACGCCCAGGTTCAGCCCGCCAGCCGCGCCGAGTGGCGGCAGTGGCTGGCCGACTGCCACGCCAGCCAGCCCGGCGCGTGGCTAGTTTACTTCAAAAAAGCCAGCGGGCAGCCCAGCGTAACCTACGCCGAGGCGGTGGAAGAAGCCCTCTGCTTTGGCTGGATTGACTCGCACCCGCGCAAGCTCGACACCGAGCGGTCGCAGCTGCTCTTCACGCCCCGCAAGCCCCGCAGCGGCTGGAGCAAGGTTAATAAAGAGCGGCTGCGGCGCCTCGACGCGGCCGGGCAGCTTATGCCCGCCGGCCGGGCCGCCATTGCGCGGGCCCAGCAAAACGGCGCCTGGGAAAGCCTCGATGCCGCCGAAGCCGGCATCGTGCCCGCCGACCTGGCCGCCGCGCTGGCGGCCAATGGTGCGGCGGCCCGGCACTTCGCAGCCTTTTCGGCCTCGGCCTGCAAGATGCTACTGCTGTGGGTGTTGGGTGCCAGGCAGCCCACCACCCGCGCCCGGCGCGTAGCCGAAGCCGTGCGCATGGCGGCCCTGAACAAGCGCGCCAACTACGACCGGGAGTGAAGGCAGATAAACGGCGCAGTAGCAACCTTTTAGGTAAAGATTGCGAATAACCGGAGCTGTTTAACCGAGGTGCCAAGAGCGTCGGGGGTAGCAGGGGGTCGGGCACTTATTTCTTCTACTAGCATGGGCAAAGGCAAGAAAAAGAAGGCGCAGAACATCGTCAATTCCGGCGACTTGCTCGACATGGCCGTGGTGTCCATCAAGCAGTTTCGGCGCGTTACCAAGCAAATCGGCAAGCTGAGCACCGGCCAGAAGCTGGTGGGTGGGCTAACTCTGCTGGCCGCGGGCCTCACCTACCTGGCCCGGCAGCAAGCCAGCAGCCCACCCATAGCGGCGCGGCCCGCAACGCCCCCGCTCCCGCCCCCCGCCGAGGCCCCCAGCGCGCTGGCTAGCCCCAAAAGCAACCTGCGGCATCGCAAAAAGGCCGGCGATGACTAACCACCGCAGCCCGCCCGGCCCCGGCTTCACGCTCAGCAACGCCATACTGGTTCTGTCTCTTCTCGACACCATTTTAGCCCCTAGTGCGATGAAAAAAAACAAGAAAACCAAGGCCGCCAAGGCTGCCAAGAGCAAGAAGCCCGGCCTGCTGGGCGGCGCCGCCAAGTCGCTCAAAAAGCTGGGCAAGGGCACGGCAGCGAGCATAGGCAAGCTGAGCACCGCCCAAAAAGTAGTGGCCGGCACGGCGCTCAGCGTTCTGAGCCTGCGCTACCTACTAAAGCAGCGCGGCAAAAGCAAGGCCATTGCCCCGGCTAGCCCCATCACACCCGCCTCAGCCAGGGCCGAGGAGGTAGAAGCTGCCGAGCACAACTTAAGCGCCCTGGTCGAAGAGCAGGTCTAGCCGCCGGAAGTAGCCCCCCGCCAGGGCGTGCTGGCGGGCGTCGTCAACTCCACCAACTGCGCTCAGGCAAGCCGCTTCAGTATGCTGAAGCTCAGCTATAAATTTGATAACCTAGTGAGAGACGCGGGCACTAACTTAACGCAAAAAGCGCCCCTTGGCACCACTATCAAAGTGGCACCAAGGGGCGCTGGCTTAGCAAAGGCTAAAAGCGGGGGTGGCTAGGCGGCGGTGCTCGCCATTTTCACGCGCACGGCGGTGGGGCCTTTCATGCCCGGCTCCACCTCAAACGTGACCTTGTTGCCTTCTAGTAGCTGGAGGCCACCCAGGGCGTTGGCGTGCACAAATATGCTTTCCTGGCTGGCGGCATCCTTGATGAAGCCGTAGCCTTTAGAGTTGTTGAAGAACGTGACGGTGCCGGTGCGCTGGGTGTCTTCCGGCTCGCGGTCTTCCTGCTTGGGCACGCCCACCAGGATGTCTTCCACGTTGATTTCTTTCTTTTTGCGAGTTGGGTCGGGCGGGGTGGAGGTGATGTTGCCGTTCTCATCGACATACGCCATCATCTCTTCCAGGCTCGAGTCCTTTTTGTTGGCCTGGCGCTCTTCGCGGCGCTCAGCTTTCTCGGCTTGCTTTTTCTGCCGCTTCTTTTCGTTCTCTTTCTTACTGAAACTTTCTTGCGCTCTGGCCATAGGGGGGGTGTAGGATATTCGGCTGCTTTGCGTTGGGATGCTACCACCGGGCGGCAACCGCCTAGGTTATAACCACCTCGCACCGGAATAAGTCCCGAATTTACTCGTTATTTTTCGAAAAAACTAGTTACCTCGCGGTTGGCTCCGGCCGGCAGGTCGGCCAGCAGCACCGCGCCCACCCGCACGCGCACCAGCCGCAGGGTAGGAAAGCCCACGGCGGCCGTCATTTTGCGCACCTGCCGGTACTTGCCCTCGGTAACGACAATGGCCACCCAGCTGGTGGGGCCGTGGCGGTCGGCGCGAATGCGGCGGCCGCGGGGCGGCAGCTGGGGCGCGGCCGGCAGCAGGCGGGCCTGGCAGGGCAGCGTGCGGTAGGGCGTGCCGTGAATGCTAATGGCCACGCCCTCTTGCAGTTGCATCAGGGCTTCGGGCGTGAGCTGGCCATCGACCTGGGCGTAGTATTCTTTTTCGACGTGGCGGCTGCGCACCTGCTCGCTCACGCGGCCATCGGTGGTGAGCAGCAGCAAGCCTTCGCTGTCTTCGTCGAGCCGGCCGATGGCCATGGTGCCGGGCGGAAACTCGCCGAGCTCACCCAGGAAGTGCTTCTTTTTCACCTCTTTAGCAAATTCGCTGGTGAACTGGCTGAGGTAGCCGTAGGGCTTGTGCAGCGCAAAGTGGCGGTGGGGCGCGGGCGGCGCGTCGGGGGCAGGAGGGCTGAGCATGAGATAAATAGGGCCGGACCCGGCCGGCAATACTACCGGCAAAGGTCGGCCGCCGCCAGCCAGCGCGAACCTAACCCTGCGCCCCGCTAAGCCGTTAAGCCCAACTCCTTCCACAAGATTTCACCCGTTGTATGTCTGATAAACCAACCATTTTTCCGCCCCAGAAGCAGGACGCGGGCGCTGGCAACCCCGGCCTCGAATACAAGATGACCCCCGAGCCCGAGTTTATCCGCGAAGGGTACAAGGGGGCGGGCAAGCTCCAGGGCAAGGTAGCGCTCATCACGGGCGGCGACTCGGGCATTGGGCGGGCCGTGGCCGTGCACTTTGCCCGCGAGGGGGCCGACGTGGCCATCTGCTACTTCCCCACCGAGCAGCAGGACGCCGAGAAGGTGCAGGAGCTGGTGCAGGCCGAAGGCCGCCGCTGCCTGCTGCTGCCCGGCGACCTCAAGGTGCCCGCCTTCTGCCAGGAAATAGTGGACCGCACGGTGGGCGAGCTGGGCGGCCTGAACGTGCTCGTGAACAACGCGGCCGAGCAGAACTGGCACGATACGCTCGAAGAAATTACGGATGAGGAGCTGGATAGCATCTTCAACCTTAACATCATTGCCATGTTCCGCATCTCGCGGGCGGCCGTGAAGCACCTCAAAGAGGGCGACTCTATTATTAACACGGCGTCGGTCAACGGCTTCAAGGGCAACGAGTTGCTGCTCGACTACACCTCGACTAAGGGGGCCATCACGGCTTTCACGCGGGCGCTGTCGCTGCAGCTTGTCAAGAAAGGCATTCGGGTAAATTCGGTGGCGCCGGGACCCATCTGGACGCCGTTTATTACGGGGGCAGGGCTGCTCAAGGTGCCGCTTTTCGGCCACGACGTGCCGATGGGCCGCGCCGGCCAGCCCTCCGAGGTGGCCCCGGCCTACGTTTTTCTGGCTTCGGAAGACGCCTCCTACTTCTCGGGCCAGACGCTGCACCCCAACGGCGGCTCGGTGGTAAATGCCTAGCTGGTTGAATTGAGAATGAGGAATTAAGAATGAAGAATGCCGGGTAATTAACCAACGCGTATTGTCTGGTTAACTACCTGGCATTCTTCATTCTTAATTCCTCATTCTTCATTTTAATTAAAATCCTGGCTGGCAACATCATTTCCGGCCTAACCGTATTAGCTGCCAAACGCGGTTAAACCGCACCCTACCTTGCTCTAACACGATGACTATCAAACTCCTTCTGCTGGCTACGGCCACCGCATTTGCTTTTGCTTCCTGCTCGCAGGAAAAAAAGACGGAAACGACTGAAACCACAGTGGTGCCCGGTGCCACTACCGAAACCACTGCCACCACCACGACCGTAGACACCGCCAGCTACCGCGGGGGCGCCGACCAGCTGGCCACTCAGGTGGCCGCCGACCTGAAAACCACCGATGCCGCGGCCAAGGCTCGCTTGCAGCAAATTTATTACGGCCGCGGCCGCGCCTTGCGCGACATTGACACCCGCTACGTGGCCGACACCACCGGCCGCTACGCCGCCGTGAAGGCGGCCAATGACCTGACTACCACGCAAGTGAAAACGGTGGTAACGGACCCCGCCGCCTACCGCACCTACACCAGCAACCAGGGCAACTACTACGCCGGCCCTTACACCACTACCACAACGACTACCACCACCAGCGCGCCAGCGGCCAAGCCCAGCCTGGGCGCCCGCGTGGGCCAGGGCTCAGGTATTAAGAAGCTGGAAAACAATGCCGACGACCGCAAGGTGAAGTACGAGAACGGCGCCAAAATCAAGCGCAGCGACGATGGCTCGCTGAAAATCAAGCGGGCCGATGGCACCAAGATTAAAATCGACGAAAACGGCAAGCGCACGGTAAAAAAGCCCCTGTTCTAGCGAGCAGCGTCCCACAAAACAGGTCCGCTTCCGGCTTGGAAGCGGGCCTTTTTTGTGGGGTAGCCAGCCACTGCTCGCCGCTTGGCCGCCGTGGCTGGCCGGGTGGGTTAAAACCTGCGCGAATAGCGGTATCTTACAGCTCTTCAACTGAATAGGGGCGCCGCGCTGCCTGCTATTCACTACCTTTTCCACGCATGTCTGCTCTCGTTGCTTCGCCGGCCGCCCCGACCGATACCCCGGCTACTGTACCCAATCGCTTTGCGGCGGAGTTTGCGGCTTTGCGGGCCAATGCCCCAGCGCTGCGCGCCGAAGACGTAGCCGCCCGCCGCCGCCGCCTGGGCCGGCTGGCCGACTGGCTCACGGCCAACCAAACGGCTATTCAACAGGCTTTATACCAGGATTTTAGGAAGCCGCCCGAAGAAACAGACCTCACCGAAATCTGGCCCTCGCTCACCGAGATACGCCACAGCAGCCGGCAGCTGAAAAGCTGGGCGGCCCCGCACCGGGTGGGCACGCCGCTGGCGCTGGTGGGCACCAGGGGCTGGGTGCAGCCCGAGCCCAAGGGCGTGGTGCTCATCATCGCGCCCTGGAACTACCCGTTTTACCTGGCCATCGACCCGCTGGCTTCGGCCATTGCGGCGGGCAACGCGGTGGTAATCAAGCCCGCCGAGCAAACGCCCGCTACCTCGGCGCTGCTGCGCCGGCTGGCCGAAGCGCTGTTTGAGCCTAATGAGGTGCTGGTGCTGGAAGGCGGCAAAGACGTGGCCAGCGAGCTGCTGCGCCTGCCCTGGAACCACATTTTCTTCACCGGCTCGCCGCAGATTGGCAAACTTGTGATGCGGGCCGCCGCCGAGCACCTTAGCGGCATTACCCTGGAGCTGGGCGGCAAAAGCCCGGCCATTGTGGACGATACGGCCAACCTGCGCGACGCGGCCGAAAAAATCGTGTGGGGCAAGTTTCTCAACGCCGGCCAAACCTGCGTGGCCCCCGACTACCTGCTGGTGCAGGCCCGCGTGCGCGACCCGCTACTGGCCGAAATGCGCCGGGCGCTGGCCCGCTTCTACGGACCCGATAATGAGGCGATTAAGGCCTCCAAATCCTTCGCCCGCATTGTGAACGAGCACCACTTTGCCCGCCTGGCCGGCCTGCTCGAAGATGCCCAGACGCGCGGGGCTACCGTAGCCCAGGGCGGCAGCCTCGACGAGCACCAGCGCTACTTGGAGCCCACCATTCTGACCGATGTGCCCGCCGGGGCCGCCGTGCTGGAAGAAGAGATATTTGGCCCGCTGCTGCCCGTGCTTACCTTTGAGCAGCTGCCCGAAGCGGCGGCCTACGTGAACGCCCGCCTGCCGCCGCTGGCGCAGTACGTGTTCACTACCAGTGCCGCCAACCGGCGCTACCTGCTCGACACCGTGGCGGCCGGCGGCGCCGCCGTGAACGAGACGATAGTGCAACTCGCGCACCCCGACCTGCCGTTTGGCGGCGTGGGCAACAGCGGGCTGGGCAAGGCGCACGGCCACGCGGGCTTTTTGGCGTTCAGCAACGAGAAAGCGGTGTTGCAGCAGCGGGTGGGCTTCACGGGCATCAAGCAGTTTTACCCGCCGTATACCGGGCGGGTACGGCGCCTGCTGGGCTTGCTGCTGAAGTACTTGTAGACTGCTTTCCCTATTTTCAGTTGAGTAACTCTATGGAGCCAGCTGACCTAACGCCACGCCACTACTCGCCGGAAGAGTACTTTGCGCTGGAAGCAGCTAGCGACGAGCGCCACGAACACTTTGAAAGTGAGCTGTTTACCTTAGGAGGGGCAAGTAAATTACATAACCTGATACGGAGCAACTTAATGGCTGCGTTGCGGCCCGGTGCGCGCCAGCACGGCGGCCGAGTGTTTACCGGAAGCGTGCGCCGCGTAGTGCGGGAAAAGGCGCTCTACGTGTATCCCGACGTGCTGCTGACTTGTGACCCAGCCGACCGCCACGAAGCCTACCAAGTGCGCCAGCCGGTGCTGATGGCCGAAATTCTATCTCCCTCCACAGCCTAGTACGACCGCACGGAGAAATTCGCTACCTATCAAAAAATAACCGGCTTACGCCACTACCTATTAGTGTCGCAGACGGCCTGGGTGGTCGAGTGGTTTCGGCGTGAGGAGGCCGGGCAGTGGATTTATACCCTGCTCAGCACCCTGGAAAGCGTGCTGGCAATTCCCGACCTGGGCTAACGCTGCCTTGCATGAGCTATACGAAGACACCGACGTAGCCCCGCTGCGGGTGCAGCCGGGGCCGGATTTGGATGTGCCTATCATTTAGCGCTATTAGTGGCGCGCAGTTGCGTAGCGGCTTGCTAGGATGCGAATGCGCTAAACACAACTGGTTTTTTGGCCTTGGATATAGCTGTACTCACGGGTTTCAAGCAGCGCGAGCATTTGAGACGTTTGGCTTAGCCACTGGCCAACGCAAAGCTGGTAGTGTCCAGGTAGCTGCCAAGCTATCGGCTGGTAGTAGCGTTGCACGGTGGCCTTTTCAGGTTAGGGTTAAAGCACGCGTGCTGGCCACTGACCCAAGGGTAAATTGACTTGGTTAGGCGGCGCGTCATACTTGAAGCGTGGCACGCGCGGTTGAAAACTACGCCTACCGGAAACCTATAATTAGCAAACGCCTAGATTCCTACTTACGCTGGCACTGCACGATTGCCGCAGTTGTACGAGCGCTGCCATGCCGTACTTACCCCCTAGTCTTTGGTGAAACTTATAACTGAGAGGCATCCCAACTTATGCCAGGGCTATGTAGCTATGTAGCAGCCAGATAAGCAGAAAATCGTTTTTTATACGCGAGTACATGAATTTTTTATTACCAGAGAAGCAAGTTTAAAACTTTTCTTTATATTTGGCTATCTTTTTCATATCAGTATCTAGTGCTCAAGTACTTGCTACGCCGGCACCCTTTAGGTTCCGAGGCTCTTACTCTAATGGAGTGAGAGATTGCGGCAAGGGTTTCGCTGACTCGCTGGGCTGCCTTAAGGTGCCCCGTTGATTAAGACACTACTCAAAGGCCCGTAGCCAGGTAGTGAAGGTTACTCTTGGTCTGGTTGCTGATTGCCCCCGAAACGGCTGTTTGTTGAGAAGCCGATAAAGCGTAGTGCTCAAGCGTAGTGCTCAACAGTATATTAAGACTTACCGCAATTTTTTGCTCTGTTGGAGCGGGAACTCCTGCTTCGGTGGCGTAGCAACGTTGCTTACCATTTTTAGCATTAGGGCATATATCCACCCTTCTTGCTCCAATTGACTTTTCTATTCATTACTATGAGACAATATTTGCTGACCCTCAGTATTCTATCCTGCATGCTCTTCGGCTGTCACAAAGACAAAGAAGGCCCTGACCCGTGGCAACCAGTGGCGGTCAGTAATAATACAACTACTATACGTCTCATGGATGAGATTCGCTTTAGCAATGCACAAGTGGGCTGGATAAGTGGAGGTCGTGATAAGGACCTATCTGGTAAACCTGTGTTATTAAAAACGATTGATGGAGGCACTACTTGGACTAGCATTGACCTGAGCAGCTTACGAATTAGCCGCTTTGTTGCGCTGGCACCCGTCAATGACCAACTACTCTACGCTTGTGCTCCTGACAACTCCCTTGTACCCAGCACCCCCCCAGTATTAGCAAAAAGTGAGGACGGCGGACTTACCTGGCGCAGGCTAGTTAGCACCAATTTCAATGGTAGTTACAGCCTGCATTTTTTCACGGAGCAGACGGGCTTATCGGCCAACATCAACCGGATACTGAAGACCAGCGACGGCGGGGCCACCTGGCGCACCACCTTTGAAGAAACGCTGGCCGGCCTGGATAAGCTTCAGTGTTTTCCCACGGGCATAGCTTATGCGGCTGGTAGTAGCGGGGGCTACGATGGTTCGCCTAGCGTAGGCATCCTGCTTAAATCAACCGACAGTGGAGAAACCTGGCAGAAACTGCCCTGGCCACACGCAGGCATAAATACCTTCTCTTTTATCAGCGAGCGGGTGGGCTTTGCCGGCACGCTCGACCGCGAACTCTATCAGACTAGGGACGGGGGCGCTTCCTGGCAACGCGTGCTGGGGCAACTACCGGGCAGCACTTCCCCCGGCGTATTTATAAGTGAGCAGGAGGGCTACCTCCCTGGCCCCGCGCTCTACCATACTGCTGATGGGGGCCACTCCTGGCAAGCTGAGCACCCCCTGCCTACCACAGACCATTTCAACGCAGTTGGCTTCTCACCTGCTGGTGCGGGCATAGCTACCACGGCTCAAGGCATAATTCTTAGGAAATAGCGCTAAGCGTTACGAATACCCATTAATTCTCTTTCACCTTTTCCACACATCCCACGAAACACACGTATGGATTTCGCCTTGCTGCCCTCGGAGCAGGTTGTTTACTGGGGCACTTAGCCCATGCTTAGAATGGTATTTTAGAGAAGGATACGACCCGCAAAGGGACAGTAACCTTTATGCGCTTGGCTACGGATGGGCCTGCCAGCCACAAGGTAGCAGAGGTAGGGCCGACACTACGTAGCTTGCTAAAGCTTCGTACCCAAGATGAGTTGCGGCCTCAGGATTCGCATACGGATGAGCTAGGCTTTACGCATACTCGCCATGCGCAGTACTTCAAAGGCGTTCCTGTTGAATATGGCGTTTACGTAGCTCACGCTCGCAAGGGTACTATTGAAACGCTTAACGGAGAGGTTATTAAGATTGGGACAGCCCTGGACGCCACCCCAACGCTGAGCGAAAAGACTGCGCTGGCTAAAGCATTGGTAGCAGTCGGAGCAAAAATTTATTCGTGGCAAGTACCAGCGGCAGAAAAAGAACTACAAGTACTTACGAGTAATCCGAGTGCCAGCTATTATCCGAAAGGCGAGTTGCTGATTAGTGGTGACGACAAAGCCAGTACGGGCGCCCATTTGGCTTATAAATTCGCGGTACATGCTCAGCAGCCAGCGAGTGCTCACTACGTGTACGTGGATGCGCAATCTGGTGAAGTTTTCCGCCGGATACCGATTGCAATGGATAACAATGTTCCTGGTACTGCTGCTACCCGCTACAGCGGAAACCAAGCTATCACAATCGACCAAGTTAGTGGCAACAGCTATAGGCTACGCGAAGCCATTCGAGGTAATGGCGCTGCCTGCGGCACTGGTAGCGCAAGTATTGAAACCTACAGCGGGGGGGGTCGGCGACAATTATGACATCTACAATAACTCGCCTAATTGGAGTTCAGATGTTGCCTTAGATGCTCACTGGGCAGCAGAAAAAACTTATGACTATTTCAGAACTAAGTTTTGTCGTAATAGCTATGATAATCAAGGTAGTAGGCTAGCGGTATATGCCCACGCTGGCTCAGTTGACAATGCTTTATGGGAGCCCGATTCCCATTATGCGAAATTTTATGATGGGTCGCGCTGCAATCCTCTTACCTCCCTTGATGTTGTTGGTCATGAGTTCGCGCATGGGTATACCCAGTTCATGGTTAATTTCAATCGCAATAGTGCGGAAGGAAATGCCCTCAATGAAGGCATAAGTGATATTTGGGGTGCATGTGTCGAGTATTTTGCCGCGCCGAGTAAGCAAACTTGGTTGATTGGGGAAGATATCCAGAAAAGCGGCTACCTGTGTAGCCGAAATCTCGCAAATCCGGGTGCAGGCTTTGACCCCTATTTCCCTTCTCTTAATCATGGTCCCGGCGGCTATCCCGACGTTTATCATGGCGCATACTACGACCAGCGAGCCCAGGATGCTCCAGACCCAGCAAACCGGCCAGACCCACATATTAATGGTGTTGTAATGGGACACTGCTTTTTCATTCTGGCCAACGGGTCGACCGGCACTAATACTTCTGGCACATCTTACAGTGTACTAGGTATTGGCATTGATAAAGCCGCACAGATTCTATTTCATGCGGAGGACGCAGGATATATAACTTCGATGTCAGGGTTCCCGGAAGTCCGGACCGCTATGATTCGCTCAGCGAAGGATTTATATGGTAGCGATTGCGCCCCAGAGGTACTTGCGGTTACTAATGCGTGGTTTGCGGTAGGGGTAGGGGCTGAAGTTCCCATACCGGTTCGGCCCACTGGCACTCAGCCATACGCCACTGTATGTGTCAATGACATCAAAACTGTTGCCGTTGCTGTTGATGCCCAAACCCGAGCCAGCTCCTACAGTTGGACGGTACCGGCAAACTGGAAAATTAATGGCGGGGGTACTACCCTCACGACAACCAGCAACTCTATCAACGTTACCCCACCCGCTGGTACTGCCGCCAACGATTACCAGATTTACGTAACAGCCAACAGCGCTACCTGCGGCCCATCGGATGTTGGCACTACCTATGTTCGGGTGGGCAATTATAATACCATACCCGCCCCAAGTGGCATCAACTTTATTGGCGGTAGCTACTCCTCCTCATGCCACCCAACCTATGACGTAATTTGTACGCCCATCGTGGGGGCTACCAGTTACCAAGCCACGCTAAGCAATGGCTACAGCGCGAATGGCGTCTACAATCAGCAGGGTTACAGCGTGCGCTTTCCCCTCGGCTATCAGGTCAATCAGTACGGGGGCGTTAGCATGTCCGTCACGGTAACGGCTACTGGCCCTTGTGGCACTTCCTCCACCACATATGGTCCGCAGCAACTCAACGGCCCTACGGGGCAGTGTGGCTACGGCTACGCGAAAACAAACTCGACGGCTAGCCAAGAGGACACGTATCCCAACCCAGCCACCGACCAAGTGGCTGTGCAGGGAGTAGACCAAGAGGGACAGGCCTCGTTCTATGATAGCCAAGGAGTATGCTGCAAGGTGGTGCCGCTGCACGCCCGCGACGCCGAAACTGCTGTTAACCTGCGCGACCTACCGGCTGGGCTCTACCAAGTACGAGTTTCAGTTCAAAACAAAGTATTGCGAACTACGCAATTAGTCATCCAACACTAAGTAAATATCCGATGGAGAGATTGTTTTTTGGCGGACGTATCTATACTTGCTCCCCAAACGGTAGGCTATGACCTCCTCATTGCACTGGCCTGGGCACGCTACTGGGTGTGATGCCTTGCCATCAATACTAGCTGTCACCTGAATTTGTTAATTTTAAGACTGGCCCGCTGTGAACAGTGGGCCAGTCCTACGTTATGCCCTATCGTAGGCAACGCACACACCTACGTAAGTAGCAGTAAATTAAAATCTTAACGCCGCTGCATTTCGGCTTGAATCTGAGTGCGCTTCACTTGCATCTCCTTGTACGAAACGGGGCCCAGCACCTGGCGCAGCTCCTTATCGGACAAGGCGTTGATGCGGCCCAGGGCGGCGCCAAGCTGCGGCGACTGGGCGGGGTACTGCTGGCGGGCGGCGTTTACCTGCTCCACCGTCGAGTTTAGGACCTGGCGCGCCTTTACGGTTTGTTCAGGCGTTAAGTGCAGCACGGTGGTCATGGCATCGGCCAGGTCGCGGGCGGCGGTGGGCGGCGTTGGCGAGTCGGTGGTGCGCACGGCTTCTACCACCGGCGGGGCGGGCGCATCGCGGTGGCGATGGAAAATGGAGCAGCTGGCCGTGCCGACCAAGGCCAAAGCCAGCAAAGGCCGGAGCGCAAAAGCGGAAAGAGAATGCATAGCGGGAAAGGTGTTTTTCAGAGGGAGGCCAGCTTATTACTACGCAAAAAACGCGGGCACGGCCAGCGCCGGGTAGTGGCAATGCCGGCCTCGGCCGCCTCAGCCATTCGGCTTGGTCAAAACGAAGCAGCCACCCGGCCGGGTACCAGTCCTATTTCAGCCCCTGCGCCGTGTAGTGGGCCAGGGCCATGATGGTGAGCATGGGGTTGACGCCGCTGCACGCCGGAAAGGCCGAGCCATCGGCCACGTAGAGGCCCTGCACCTCCACGGTTTCGCCGCTGGGGCGCAGCGGGTGGGTGGCGCGCTGGCCACCGAGGCGGCAGGTGCTCATTTGGTGGGCGCTATACAGGCCAAAGCGGTTGGGGTGCCAGCGCAGGCTGGTGAGCTGGGCGAGCAGCGCGGGGTTGAGCAGCTCACCGGCCTGGGCGTGCAGGGTGGGCAGCGTGCCATGGGGCAGAAACACGGTGTGCGCCCCGGCCGCCACGTGAATTTCGGCGGCGGCCCGCACGCCGGTCAGCATGTTTTGCTTGTCAAATTTCGATAACGTATAGTCAATCAAGGGTTTGCCTTGCTTGTCGACTTGCACGCGGCCGCCGTCGCGGTCGCGGGTGAGCACGATGAACGAGCCCAGGTGGTCGGCGGCCTGCAGCAGCTGGCGGTGCTGCGCGCCCGAGAGCCAGGGCAGCACCATGGCCAGCAGGCCGGGGTGGGTGGGTGGCGTTTCGAGCTTAGCCCCGAAGTTGGTGCCGTGCAGCCGGGTATAGGTGTCATTGACCACGCTCATGCTGGGGCCGTGCCACGAGTGCATGGGGTGCGGGTAGTGGGCGGCCACCGCCACGGTAGGATGCAGGTGCAGGTGGCGGCCCAGGTGTGGGTGCCGCAGCCCCGAGCGCAAGAGCAGCGCGGGCGTCTGGATGGCCCCGCCCGCCACCACCACCCGCTGCGCCCGCACCGTGATGCGCACCGGGCGGCCGTCGGCCGTGGTGTGCACGGCCTCGGCCCCGGTGGCGCGGCCGCCCACCACGGTTACGCGCTCGGCGCGGGTGTCGGGCAGCAGGCGCGCGCCGTGGGCGGCGGCCGTACGCAGGTAGGTATTGAGGGTGCCCTGCTTGATGCCGTGCGCATCGCCCAGCGTGGAGTAGCCCAGGCCCTGGTAGTGCAAATCACTGTCGGTCAGACCCTTCTCATTGCGCGGAATGAGCTGGGTAGCCTGGCCCAGCCGGGCCGAGCCGTCGCGCAGGGCCTGGTTTTGGCCGTTGTGGCGCGGGTAGTCGGTGTTTACGCTCAGGGCCTGGGCCACGGCATCGAGGCTGGCTTTGAAGGCGGGGCTGACGAACTGCGGGGCGTCGTGCGCGCGGGCCCACTCCTCCAGCACGTAGTCGGGGGTGCGGAATGCGCCGGCCCAGTTCACGGTGGTGCCGCCGCCCAGGCAGGCCCCGGCCAGGATGCCCACGCTGCCGTCGCGGGTGCTGAGCGCGCCGCGGCCGTCGTAGAGGCGGCCCATCATATCCACTTCGCGCTGGGTAAAATCGGGGCCGTGGCAGTAGGGGCCAGCCTCCAGCACCAGCACGTCGTGGCCGGCCTGGGCCAGCTCGCCGGCCATCACGCCCCCGCCGGCCCCCGAGCCAATTATTAGCGTATCACACTGATAGGTGGTGTCGACCACAGGCGCCAGGGGCGTGAGCGGCCGGGCGGCGGCCACGGGTGGGTCGCTGCCCGGCGGCAGCGCGGGGCCGGGGTAGCCCAGCGCCGCCCAGGCGGGGTTGGGCGAGCCGTCGGCCGGACTGCCGCCGTAGTACAAGAACGTGCACAGCTTGCGCAGCGCCTGAAAGCCCTGGCGCAGCACGGGCAGCCGCGAGCCGGCCCAGCTTTGCAGCAGGCGCTCGCGCTGCGCCGGCGCCAGCGCTTGGAAGGGCCGCAGCGGGCCCCACCACGTGAGGCCCGTCAGGGGTTTATCCAGTAAATCAAGCAGGTGCCCGAACTCGGCTTGTGCACCCAGCGGCTGGGCCCGGATGGCGGCAGCCAGCTTATCGAGGTCTACCAGCGCCGAGCCGGGCGGGGGCCCACTGGGCATGGGGCTGGCCGGGATGAAGGTGTCGGCAAGGGCGCGCAGGGTAGCGGCGCGGGCAGGCGTGAGAGCAAACATGGCGGGTGGGCGGGGCAGGAGGCGCGCAAGTGATTGAGGCCGAAAAGATAAGCAGCGCAAGGCCAAAGTAGTAGGCGTGCCGACTAGTTGCGGCCAATGCCGGAGCCAGCCCGACCTTTGCCGCATGGCTACTCCGCTCCGCACGCCCGAAACCCAGCACCGCATTCATTTCCAGGACTGTGACATGCTGGGCCACCTCAACAACGCCCGCTACCTCGACTATTTTCTCAATGCCCGCGAAGACCAGGTGGCCGAGCACTACGCCCTCAACATGGGCGAGCTGGCCCGCGGGCAGCAGGCCGCCTGGGTCGTGACCAAGCACCAGCTCAGCTACCTCAAGCCGGCGCGGCAGGGCGCGCTGGTGCGCATCCTCACCCAGCTTATTCACTTCGACAACTCCAGCCTGGTGGTGGAGATGCAGATGCGCACCGCCGACGGCCAGCGCCTGCTGGCCCTGCTGTGGAGTGAACTGGCCTTTGTAAAACTGCCCGCCGGCACCCGCACCGACCACGCCGATGCCCTCATGGACCTGCTCGATGAGCTCGATGTGCCGGGCATCGACTACGAGCCCGATGGCTTCGACCAGCGCGTGAAAACCGTGCGCCAGGAGCTAAAAAAGGAGCGCCGCGCCGCCGGCCAGCCCGACTAGCCGCCCAGCCCAGCAACCCGGTCCCGGCGCGGGGCGTACAACGCGGCACCCTCCGGCCCGCACTTTCCAGCCGGCTCCTTTTCCACCCGTACCATGTCTCTTTTCAGCAGCGATAAGCTTACAGGCAAGCGCATTGCCATCCTGGCCACCGATGGCTTTGAGCAAGTAGAACTCACCGAGCCCCAGAAATTTCTTAAAAACGCGGGCGCGCACGTAGACGTTATTTCTCTAAAGTCGGGCTCGATAAAGGGCTGGGACCAAACCGATTGGGGTGATAAAGTGGACGTGGATAAAGTACTGACCGCTGCCCGCGCGGCCGACTACGACGCCCTGGTGCTGCCCGGCGGCCAAATGAACCCCGACGTGCTGCGCACCGAGCCCAAAGCCGTGGATTTCGTGCGCGAGTTTGCTAACTCGGGCAAGCCGGTGGCGGCCATCTGCCACGGCCCCTGGACGCTCATCGAAGCCGGTGTAGTACGCGGCAAGCACATGACCAGCTGGCCCAGCCTCAAAACCGACCTGCGCAACGCCGGCGCCGAGTGGCAGGACTCAGAAGTGGTGGTCGATGGCAACTTCATCACCAGCCGCAAGCCGGAAGATTTGGACGCCTTCAACCAGAAAATCGAGGAATTGCTGCTAGCCGGCAAAGCCGCCTGAATCACTAAGTAATTTCTTAAAAAAGCGTGACCTACTATCCGGCAGGTCACGCTTTTTTATATTTTGATAAGCTAACGGAACGTCATGCTTCACTGCGTTCAGCATGACGTTCCGTTAATCCTTTTGATAGTTCTAATACCTGAGCACCAGATACATACTCACATCAAAAAGCAACAGGAAAAGCCCTTGTAGCTGCACCGAGCGGCCGTAGCCCTGCAGGCGCTCGGGGCGCTGGGCATCGGGCTGGGTGGCGCGGCGCAGCAGCCACAGGGCCACCAGCAGATAGCCCACGTCGAGGGCCGCGTTGAACAGAAACACCTGGCCCGTGAAGCGCACATCGGCCAGGGCCGCGGCGGGCGAAAAGCCCACGGGCGGCCGGCCAGGGTGCGTGCGCAGAATGCCCACGGCCGCCAATATGGCATTGACGAAGCCCCAGCCGCAGTTCATGAGGTGGAAGTGGTGGTGCCAGGTGCGGCGGTCGGTGCGCGGCAGCTCGTAGCCGCTGAGCGTGAGGTTGAGCAGCGCCCACACGCCCAGCACACTCAGGCCCCGGCTCAGCAGCAGCTCGTGGTGCTGGTAGGCAGCCAGCCAGGCCGGCGCGGCCGGCAGCGTAGATAGCAGTAGCATAGCCACAAAGGAAACCCCGGCCCGGCCAGTTGCGCGGCCCGCTGGCAAAAGAGGCGGCCCACGGGCCAATAATCGGCCGGGCGGCGTACTTTTGCGCCGGGCGCACCCGGTGCGCCGCCCAGCCTCGGGGAATTAGCTCAGCTGGTTAGAGCGCTACCTTGACATGGTAGAGGTCGCCGGTTCGATTCCGGCATTGCCCACACTATACCCTCTAGAGCACTCCTAGAGGGTATTTTCAGTTTACGCCCCCGGTTTTGCCCCCGGTTTATTGTTTTTGCTATGAAATCTTTTGCCGAACAAGCCCGTGAACTGAAAGCTTCACAGGAGGCTGCCGTAGCTGCAAAGCAGGCCGCTGAAGACGCTGTCAAGGAAAAGCAGCGGCGGATTAACACTGATGGCCCAGCAGCAGCGCAGCAACTCGCAGCCGAAGTAATAGCTGACATTAAGAGGCAAGTAATTGAGGCAGGGCCAGACGGTTTGTTTCGTCTACCGGAACAGCCCCAGCGGGGCGCGGCGCTTGAAATTGTTGTAGCTGGTAAGTGGCTCATGACCGGAGAAGTAAGCGGTACTCAGTTCACGCTAGGCACTCATGAGCTTACTTGGCTCAGAAACCCACGGGCGCGGCAGTACGGGCAAGAGCAGGTAGAGCCAGATTTCGTTGTCTATCAAATTGAAACTGATAGCAGCGGAGCCTGGGTGTGGCGAGAAATAGAAGATACGGCAATGCGAGGGGTGTTTATGGCTGGTTTTGATGCTATTAGTCCATTCACCAACGCCGAATTAATTGAGCGTATTTTGCACAAGGTACTCGCTTTAGCTGAGCGAAAGCCCAAGGACGAGAATGGTGGGGCCGGTGGGCTCTTCTTCTAGATTAGTGCGATAAAAAGGGCCGCCCGTTTTACGACGTGGCGGCCTTCTTATTTACTTATTTTATGTAACATTTTGCTGGCAAAAAACGATACAATTATTGTATTTTAACATCATCGCACTATGACACGTAACCAATTCGCTGGAATGACGCTCTCAGCAGGTCTTGTAATAGCAGGGCTACTCTTATTCAACGCTTACAATGCTTTTCAGACACAGATTCAACACTCACATGCTGCTGGATTCGGTCAACAAGAAAGCACTAAATAATTAGCATGAATCTAATAGAAAAGCCCCGCTAGCACACGCCAGCGGGGCTTTTCTATTAGATTAGATAGCTCTACAAACTACCTCAACATGATGTTGCATGGCAGCTTGTTTTGCCTTGCCTAGGCCTGGGTAGTGAACCCGACTATTCCAATCAAAAAAGTCATCAAGGCCAGTGGTACGTGGTAAGGCCAACACTGCTGGGGAAGTTGCTAGACTTAAACAGGCCTCTCTAAACTTGTCAGGCTCTAAGCCCCTAATGCCGCTGTCAGACACTGAACAGAAGTGATGCACATTCAAATCCCTTCCTTCAGGTATCGTAACATGCAGAGCAACGACATACCCAGCTCCTCCTGAGTTGTCCCTAAACATATCGCCAACTATTAGATAATCGCCGAAGCCTTGAAAACCCATTGCTTTAGCATCATCCATAAAGGAAGGAAATGTGCTATCACTTCCATAATCAGCATTCTTCTTCTCACGCTGAAAGCCGTCATGTAATACTACTCGTTGCGTGTGCCACGCAAAGCTTCTCGCAACGGGCAATCTTGTATCCTCAAATATGAGATGTTCTACTTCAGGGTGGCCTTTGAGTAGCGTATCTATCGCGGCAACATCGCTTGGGCGTGGTGTGTGCTTAAAAATAACCGCTTTCTTATGGCTCGTATTGCTGGCTAGAAAACCATTCAGTGCAGCCAGCGTGAAGCCGCTATCAACTAGAAACCCCAACGTCAAAGCAGGGTGAGTAGCAAGTTCGCCAGCGATTAAAAAACGCTGTACATCCCCTGGAGTAGCGTCCCCATGATGCGGATTAGTGATTAGAATAAATGGTCTACCTGAAGAATTAAGCTTCCTATAGGAGGAAAGCGAATATGCTGTGACGCTAACAGGCTCAACAATCGGCAACATTTTACTGAAGGTGCTTGCTGGTACGCTAAGCAGCGTCAATAGCTCATGCTTTTTGGCACGTAAAAATGGGTAATACATTAAAAAGAGAAGGGTTGGATATGGATTATTCCGACACGCCAAGCTTATCTTTAATAGTGATACAGAGGCGCTTTGGCAAATCGCGCCCTAATAACAGCATTTTTATTGATTCTATACTATCGAGTAGCAATTCATGCTGATGCTGTGCAGGATAGCGTGACTTTAACGCCGTGTAAAAAAACCCCCTAGCTTGCTCTTGAGCAAGATTTTCATACCAAGTCCGACAGTAGCTAAAAATAGCAGCCGTTCCCATCATAGGCAGCTTACCATTCGCCTGCTCAATAGCAGTTACCAACTCCGATTGCCTCAATGTAACGACGGCAATAGCTGGCTCGAAGAGATGAGAAATAGTTTCCGCTTGCCGTTGCGTCGTGATTACGCCCTGCTCATCTAACACCATTAATCCTACGTGTGGGGCCACCCGCTGCGTTACGGCCTGCACGGCGCGCTCATGAGTTACCACATATAGCTGGTCGTACAATTTGCTGTATGATACCAGCTGATTATTAAGACGGTCGAAATTGTCGAGCTCTGTCTTGATTTCGTAGGCTACCGTGGCCCCATTTACAATCACGATATCGGCTATCGCTTTTTCAGAAGCTACTTCACGAAGCAAAGTTGCGGACTTGTCAGGATGATTTTTAAGTAGCAGTTGCCGGGCAATCTCGTTTTTGTAGATATACTCACAGCGATAGTTTGCCTTCAAATAAGCATACACTACCTCTAGCGAGTTAGCCATATTCCACTCTTCTCCAGAACAGCGCAACCCGCAACGCTCAAGTAGTTCTCGAACCTTTTGCTCATGCTTTTGGTCGCCAATTCGCTTCAGTAGCGAAGAGCCAAAAATTTGAGCTAAAGAGTAGTGAAAGGCTGGGTCAATATGGGATGAGGTAGCAAGCACGGCGCCACAAAGATGCGGGTTTAATAGCTATCTAACACTTGGCCTTACTAAATGGATTCGGCAAAAAGGAGCGCTCGCCCATATATTTTGCCTTGCTCATGAAGAGTAAGCAGAGCCATGCTATAGGGGTAGCTGATGCCCTACGGCAACGAAAAGCCAGGCACTGCCTAGCTTGCCAGTGTGAAGAAAGAAACGATACAGCCCTATTTTTTTGCTAAAATTATGGTAGGCGTTCACCCTCTCATTCACGCACGGCTCGCTCCATGACATGATACTTCTTTCCTAATCGACGGTGCCGGATGCCGCCCCGGTGTTCGGGCAGGGCCAGGTAGGCGTAGGCAGTGGTAGGGGAGCAATCCAGGCGGGCGGTGAGGCGGTCATCGTAGTCCTTACCAGCGGTTGATTTTCTGCCCATATGATAAGTACGCTGCTCAATCTCAGCTCGGTGACGGCCAGCAGCTTCGGCCTCTTTCAGCATGAGTTCAGATAACATTGAGGCTAATTGATTCTAGGTTAAGCTTCTCGCAAGAAAGCGTTGTACAGCAGGCTCTCCTATTCGATAGTTCTTAGCCCCACAGCAGCAATAAGCGATTTCACCATTGCGGATGAGGTCATAGGCACTACGCTCACTAATTCTGAGGCGTAGGGCTAACTCAGCCACGGTATACACTTGCTGCTGACGCGATTCTTCGAGTAATAGTCGTTGGCTAACCTCATCGCTGGCCTCAAGTACGGTGCCATTGGGGTAAGTGAGTCGAAGCATAGAGTTTTTGGGCTTGTGAATTGATTAAATAGACGGACAAGGTGTAAACGCAACAAGCCGCCCTCGCTGCCTTGCGAAAGCGGCTTGTGGTGGCCGTGTTGGGGTGGTAGGCTATAGCGTGGCAAAGCCCTGCGCCTGTGCTACACCCCTGCGCATATCGTCTTCTCGCTGTAAATCCTCATAAGTGCGTGGGCCGCCCCCGGTGGGCTTGCGCTTTATCTCGTCGGTGTTGGCGGCCGTGCTGGCCGCGTGGTCCGCGGCGCGCGCCGTGTTGCCGGCGGTCGCCTCCGCACTACCCACGAGCTGAGCCAGCAGCAGGTTGTTGCGCTGCATTTCGGCCCGAAGCGCGCCCACGTCGGCGGCGGACGCCTGGCCGCCGGACACCCCACTTTTGTTGAGCACGCCGCCCGGCTCAAAGTAGTTGGCCGGGGTAGGCCGAACAGAGCTTACTACAGCCTGGGCGTTGTTGGCAATGCGCAGCATGTCGAGCGGCCCCAAGGTTCGGCTGCGGCCTTCGGTGCGTATCAGAGCCAGCAGGGCCCCGTTACGCTGCGTGGCATCGACGGGCGTAACGGCCTCCCCGCCCTCGGCTTCGAAGCCGGGCCGGCCGGCCACAGTGAAGGGAATACCGCCCTGCGAATGCCGGGGCCCACGTAGTACCCCATCGCTGCCCAGCGCGCCGGTGCCGTCCGCGTACCTGGTGGCTGTGGCTAGTTGCTTGGCGCTGGCTACGGCGCCGATAACAGCCGCAATACCGCTGGCAATGGCCACAATATTTAAAGGGAAGCCGACCTCACTGCCTTTCTCTACCGCCTTGATGCCGGCGTAAACAGCTGAGGCAGCAGCGGCTACGTTGGTAGCTAATGCCGATGCGGCGCTGAGCTCCTGCCCAATCTTTTCCAAGCGGTGTTTTTCCTGCAACTGACTTTTTTCTTCAGCCGCGGCCTTGGCTTTCGCGGAAGCAATTTTATCAATCTCCTGCCGCTCCTTGGCTAAGCGAGCTAGTAGAAAGTCGCGGCGCGCCCCCGTTGCGGTTTCAAGGGCCTTGGCATCCGCATCCGCCTTGCTTTGCTGGTCGCTGAGCTGCTGGGTAACCACCTGCAAGCGCAACTGCGCATCGGCCAGCGCCTGCTCGGTCTGCTGCATGGCCCCATCCAGGAAGGCCCCCGCTAGCTCTTGGCTGGCCGCGTAGACCTGGCCCACGGCCTGGGTGATGGCCGATTTCACGGCCAAAACATCTTCATCCTTTACCTTAAACAACTTCTGGAGCAGCACCCCGCCCAGGTCGGGGCCGCGCTGCGCTAGCTCTAACTCCAACTCTTTGACCTTTTGCACATCGGCCCGGCGCTTCGCCAGGCCAGCCTCGGTGGTGCTGATGTCGCGGGCTACTTCTTCGCGGGCAAACTTCAGGCGAATAGCCAACACGTCCTTGCCCCGTTTTTCCAGCAGGTTGACTTCGTTCTCAAACTCCTCTACCCGCTGGGCCCGGCGGCGCTCGACGGCCTGCCCCTGCTGCTGCTCAATTTGCGCATCAATCTCTCCCTGCTTGCCGATGATGGCCGCTTCGTTACGGATGGCCGCGTTGAGCAAGGTGTTCAGCTCCTTCGCTTTTAGATTAAGCTGGAGTTGGGTAGTGTCCTCGCCGCTGGCTTGCAGAAAAGCGATGCGGGCATTAAGCCGGGCCAGGTCAGCGGCGCGTTCGTCGGCGGCCTCCTTCACGGCGCGGGCGGCTTTGAGGTTGTCCACTTTGGACTGCTGGGCCTGCTCGGCGGCCAGGTTGCGGGTGCCGGCCTGCTGCATATAGGCCAGGGCCTTCTCCTCGCGCTTCACCTGCTCACGGTACGAGTCTTCGCCCTTGGTGTTTTCTAACGAAATGATAGCGTCCAACTCGGCCAGCTTCAGCGTGTGCCGGCGCTGGGTCAGTTCGTAGGCGCGGGCCGCTAGCAGGTCGTTTTTGTGGGCTTCGGCCGTAGTAATAGCCGCTTCGTCGCGCTGGGCGGCGGCGCGCAAGAACTGCAACTCCCGTTCAGCGCGGGCTACTTCCTGGGCAAACGCTTCCTGCCCCTTGGCGGCGCGCAACGAGATGCGCGCATCCAAGGCGGCTAGCTCAGCCGCCTGTCGCTTTTCGCGTACCTCCTTGGTGTGGGAATCCTCCAGGGCCTGGATTTCGGCCGCTAGCTGAATACTGGCCGCTGAATTTTGCCGGCCGGCCAACAAATCCGCATCGAGCTGCTGCTGCTGCTCTTTTTTAACGGCCAGCTGGTGCTCAAACTCGGCGCGGCCGTTGGCGGCCTCAATCGCCGTCAACCCTTGTAGCCGCGCCAGCGCCTGGGCCTTCTCTTCGTCCTGGTTACGCTTGAGTAGCTGATTTTTCAGCACCAGGTAGTCCCGAATTACGTCGAGCTGCTCTTTCGAACCGGCCTTCTCGCTATCAATCTTCTGCCGAATATTGGCTACCTCTAACGCCAGCGTGTCCTCCCCGCGCGCCTTGATGATATCGATGTAGCGGGCCGTTTTCTCTACCTCGTGGGCAATCTCCGCCCGCTGGGCCTCGGCAATCACGCCGGCCCGGCCCTTCTGGTAGGCGTCGGCAATGTCCTTGCCTGCGCCGGTGGCCGTAGCCAGGGCCCCCGAGAGGTCGAGGGTAGCCAGCTGAAAGAGTAGTTTGTAGAAGTCCTTCACCACCTCAAGCAAGCCATCAAATACCCCGACTACCACCGACTTATACTTGGTGAAGGTGCTTTCGGAGCCTTTGACGGTGCTGCCTAAGTCTACAAACCAGCTGATGAGCGCGCCCACGGCCAGGATAAGCAGGCCGATGCCGGTGCTGCTGATGGCCAGGCGGGTAGCGCGGCCGGCCGCCGTCGCGCTTTCGCCCGCCGTAAACCAGGCTTTGCCCGTGGCTACGATGCCTTTAATGAGACTCAAGTTCTCGGAATTTGCCAATTTATTGACAGATTCCAGGCTGTAGAGCACGCCCAAGAGGCCCTGCATCTGCTGGGCATACTTCTGAGCCGTGGCATCGGACAAGCCAAACGCGGTCGCGGCCGCCGTGGCGATGCCCGTCACGCCCACCAAAGCTTGCGAGAGCACGCCGAAGGCTCGGGCCTGGCTTCTCGGGTTGGCCGCCGCCGTGGCGTTGGCCAGCGAGCGCAGCGCCGATTGCTTACCGGCCAACTCTTGGATGGCCTTGCCGGCCTCCGCGCTGCCGGGTACCAGGTTTTGCAGTTCGGCCTTGAGCTGCTCAATTTCCGCGCCGATAACGCCGAAGGTACCGGGGGCGAACTCTTTGGCGGCCCCCTTCGCGGCGGCCCCGTAGTCCTTCACCGAAGCAGCTAACTCTTTCACGGTGCCCGCCTGCCTGCCTACGGCCGCCCCGGCGGCCTCACTAGCTGCCTTCGCGTCGAGGTATACCACCTTGCTTTCCTGCACGATGGTATTGAGGAGCTTTTGCTCAGCTAGGTTCTTGGTCAGGGCACTGGAGGCAGCCACGGCGGGCGCGCCCGCGCTGGCCGTTTTCTTGGCCGCTTCGAGGGCCTTCTGCTGCACGACCAACTCTTTCAGCGCGGCCGCGTTCTCCTGGTAAGTGGCTTTGCTCTCCTTGGCCTCGGTATTGGCATCGGCGGCCTTTTGCTTAAAATCAGCTAGCGACTTCACGGCGGTGTCGAGCGCCTGCTGGGCCTGCGACATTTCCAGCGAAATGCGGTAGACTTTTTCGGTAGTAGCGCCCATCCTTATTTGGCCGCGCGGTTAGCGCGTAGGCTCCCCCGCTTTGCGATGGAAACAGAGGGTGGTGAGGATATCGTCAAGGTGCGTTTTGCGAGCCGAAGCCAGGTTTTCACCAACCAGCGCCGCATACTCCAAGAGCGCCCCAGTGAAGCCGAAACCGGCGAGTGAGCTGCCTTCTCCAGCGCGCTCAGTGCCTGCGCGACCGCCGGTCGCATGGCCAAATACCTCTGGATAGGCAGGGCCAAGGGCATGGAGCGCACGATAAAATTTTGCAAGCAGGGCCAGGCAATGCTCATCGGCAACGTTTCGAAGGCCTGAGCGGTGGCCTGCACCAGGTCGGCGGTCTGTTCTTTCCCCTGGGGGCAGTAGAGTACGGCCAGCAGTTGCGGCCCGCACGCAGTCGGGTTGCCCTCATTTTCTTTCAGGAAAGCCAGCAGCGCCTCCATCTGGCCGCCATTGGCCCCGTCGAGCCCACCGGCGTAGGTGTAGGCAATGCCCTGGTGGGTGAAGGCGGTAACCAACGCCTGCTCATCGGGCAGCGGGCCCAGAAAGAGCCAGGGGCTGGTTTCGTAGATGGGCAGCAGCAGGCTCATATCGGTATGAAACGGCTCGGCCGTGGGCAGGCCCAGCAGAGTAGCCAGCGCCGTGCACCCGGCCCGGCTAGCGAAGACGTGGGCCGTGGGCTCAATCAGACTGGGCACTTCCTGGGCCGTGGCGGCCAGGTCCATATACCCGCGAAAGGGCACCTCACCCCACGACTCGGGAATGTGGCCGGTGAGTAGTTCGCCATCACTGGCTTCAATTTTAAATTTGCGCATAACTCGCGGGGGGTAGGAAAATGAAAGGGAGTGGGTAGCCGCTCAGTCGGTTACTCACTTTTTTTTGATGCGATAGCGGCGGGCCAGTTCTTGCAGCTTGGGCAGGGGAATGCCCAGCTCAGCCGCGAGCTCGCGCATAGTCTGGCGGCCGTAGTGCTGGCGTAGGTGGCGCACGGTGGCCGTGGCGTGGTGGAGGTAGGCGCGGGGCATGGAATGCTATTAGGATTAAGCCGCCTCGGTGAGCGAGTCCCACGCCTGGCGGAAGGTGCTGCGCAGGTGGCTTTTCAGGCGCTCTACCAGTCGCCACGCGGCCAGATGGTTCGGCAAGCCGGTGAGGTCGGCAATGTCGCGGCTGCTTTCCCCGTTCATGTGGAGGCGTAGCACCACGCGCTCAGCGGGGGTGAAGCGGGCGCGGACCTCCTCCATCATCTGCTCAGCCAGCTGGCTCACGCCGTGCTCGTCGATGGCGGCCACGGCAAAGGGGCGGGTTTCTTTGGTAAAGAACTCATCGCCCCACTCGCCGGACGCGTCGTCGCTATCGGCTTCAATCAACTCCTGAAAGTCGATAGCTACTGTGCGGTTGCGCGCCTTGCGGTAGTGGAGGGTCTGAATGGCCCGCCGCAAGTAGAACTCGTACCGGTCGCCTTCGAAGCCGCCGGACTGAATGGCATCGTGGCAATTGAGAACGGACTGCTGGAATAAATCCATCGCGTCCGGCTGGTTGCCCGTCAGGCGTAGGGCCAGGGCCAGAAGTTGGGGTTGGAAGCGCTCGGCGGTGGCCAGGCAGGCCGTGGCTTGGGCTTCGCGGGTAGCAGCTGGAATCATGCCCCGAAGTTGCGGCCCGCAATAATCGGTTTCTGTGGTATTCGACTTAGGTTTTAAAAATTTATAGCTGCCCACGTTGCTTGGCTGGGAAAAGCAAAAGCCCGGCCGATGAGCCAGGCTTCGCGGGGTAGTAGCTGGTGGGCCTGCTGCCCGCGGGCCCGGCTCCAACTTAGGCGGCCTGCCGCCACACGGGGGCCCCGTTGGGCGCGCGGCGCTTGATGCCGTGGCGCTGGGCCAGCTTGTATACCTGGGCCACGCCCACGCCGAAGCGCTCGGCAAAGTGGGCGGGTGGCCGGTCAGCGTAGTGCTGGCGCAAGTAGGCCAGCTGCCGCATACTGAACGTTCGGCGGGGCGGCCCGCTCGGGTGGGCGCTGAGCTGGTTTGGGGTGGAGCGCTTTGCTGGCCTGGATAGCGCAGCTGGGGCCGGACGGTGGGCGGCGCGCGCCCGTGCGTGGGGGTGGTGCATGGTGTTGCGTGGGGTAGCGGCGGGATGTGCCTCAACCTGGGCGTAGTGCTGTTTGGGTGGAGGCTGTTGCAGCTGGTGGTGGGGCGCGTCGAAGCTGGGAGTTTATTACTGTTCTATTACTGTATTTGCCCCAATAGCCTACCCTGGTGCGGGCCGGTGGCTGCGGGCATGAGCGCTGTTGAAAGTGCAATTCGGCGGCGGGCATCGGTGCCGGGTAGCGGGTGGCCGGGTCATTGCTGTTTTATTCCTGTTATTGGGCTTTTGCGGGCTGGGTTGGGTGGCTGATTGGCGTTGGGGTTGCTGTTCCTTTCGTCCTACTCGGTGGGCTCGGGGCAACGTGGTGCTGGCCGGAGTTCAGGGCAAGGTGTAGCGAGTCGGAAATCCCGGTTTCATTGCTGCTTTGTTCCTGCTATTGGCCTGTTCAGGGCTCCGCTAGGCAGCCCACGGGCGGGCGTTTTCCTTCTGCTTTCCTTCTGCTATTGCCTATTTGAGGCGGGGTCGTGGGGGCGCGCGGCTGGCTGGGCAAACAGGGCAAAGGCTTCGGCCAATGGTACTGGGGCAAAGCCCGCGTTGGTGAGGCGGTGGGTGGGCGTGGCCTTCACCTGCACCACGGTAGCCGGGTAGGGGTCGGGCGTCATGCTCAGGTAGGCCTCGCGGGCAATCTCGGCCTCGGTTTCGGTGGCGAATAGCAGCGGTGGGGCGCGCTTGGTGCGCAGCGGGGCGGCATAGCCGGCGGGGTGCTGGGCACTCCAGCCGAAGTAGTAGCCGCCCCAGCCCACGCGCATCTGCACAGCCCACGCCTTAGCGGTGGCGGGCCTTACCACGTCGGGGCGGGGCTGGCCAGTCCGGCGGCCGCGCCGTGGGCGGGCGGCTGCTGCGGGTAAGGGTGAAAGGCCGGGTCGGGCAGCGCACCGATAGCGCCCAACTTGCGCAGGTGGTCGCGGTGGGCGGCGTGCTCAGCTGGGGTGCCGGTGGCTGGGTCGGGTGGGATGCTGGGCAGGCAGGCCGGGCAGCGGCAAAGCTCAGAAAGAGGCATCGGGGGCAGGGGTAGTTGAAGTTAAGGTGATGGTGCGGCCCGCCGGATGCCAGCCCACGGGCAGCTCGTCGGTGAGTTGGCCTGTGGCTTCGAAGCTGCTGGGGCTGGCGGTGCGCAGTAGCTGGGGTTGGTAGTCGGGGGCGGGCGTGGTGGCGACCGGGGCGCGGGCCAGCGCGGCGGCGGGCACGGCATGGTGCGCGTTGAGCTCCGCGTCGGTGAGGTAGTAGGCTTGGGCCTCCCGGCAATCGAGCGGGCTGGCCCCGTTGAAGAGGTAGCGGTTGGCCTTCCAATCGAAGTCAACCAGTATCTCGGGGCGCTCTGTGTCCATGCCGATGCTGCCCGGAAAGCCCACGAGCTTGTGACTCTTGACCTTGTGTAGGTAGATGGCCACCTGGGAATAGAATTCGCTGCTGGCCCCCAAATGCTTGTAGGGGCGGTAGACGGTGCCCACGACGTGGGCCATATTCTCCCACGTTTGGCCGCCCGAAATGCTGGTACCGTCCGGAATGGGGCGCGCCTGGCCGTGGCGCATGCCGTCGAGCCGTATGGGGTGGGCCGTGATGGTCAGGCTCTGTTTGGTTTCCACGGTCCAATCGGTGAGCTGGCCCAGCACGTTGACCAGGTAGGGCTCAATGCCACCCAGCCCGTTCATGGCCGAATGGTCGGCCTTGTTCCATGGGTCGAGCAGGCAGTGACTCACGCCGTACTTGGCAATGGCGGCTTCGAAGTAGCTGAGCAAATGCTGGGGCGTGCGGCCCATGCCCTTGCCGGGATAGACTACGATGAAATGCTCGCGCACGAAATCCTTGGCCAGCTGGTAGCGGTTGAAGGAGAGGTGCCCCTCCCAGCGGCGGTCGGGGTTCTGCCCGGTCAGGCTGTGAATCAGTCCGTCGTAAATCTGCTCTTCGGGCATGTTCTCCGCCGAAAAGATGGCTGATTTCTTGCCCTTGAACACTGCCCGTAGCAGCAGCAACTGATAGATGAACTCGGTTTTACCGTCGCCGGGCCAGCCCGTGAACACATTGCAGTAGCCGGCCATCCACTTGAAATGCTTGTCGAGGGGCAGCACGTGGGTGGTTTCGCCCGCCGTGCGACCGTGGTGGTAGTCGTGAGCCATGCGCGCCCACGTCGCCTCATCGAGCGGGCGTAGGGCGGCGGCTGGGTCGGGCGTGGGTAGCAGGGGCTCGCCGCCGGCGGTGGCGCCGCCCAATCCGTCAAACAGTCCCATAGCGGCGGGAGGGTGGTTGGTGACGGGGTAGCGAGCCGGCCCCGTAGCGCTGGGTCAGCTCAGCCAGAAAAGCGCGGGTGCGCGCTACCAGGGCGGCGTAGCCAGTTGAGGGCGCGGCCGGGGGCAGGGGCAAGTCAGCATGCTGCGCGTAGAGGCTCAGCGCCTGCTCGGCGGGCTGCTGGCCCAGCTGGTAGCCGCGGTAGTATCCCCGCACGTAGCCCAGCCGGTACACGGGGTCGGCTTCTCGCTCGGCCAGCAGCTGGGCAGGCGTGGGGCGGGCGGTGGCGGCCCACACCGGCGGGGCGGTGGGCTCGTTAAGGCAGACGGTCACGGCCCCGTCGTACTGCTGCACGGCGGTAATGAGCGCGTCGAGGTCGCGGACGTGGCTCATCGTCGATTCGGCGTAGCGGGCGCTGGGGTCGAGGTGTTGCACGCGGTTCTTGGCGTAGTGGTCGAGGCGTAGCAGCACCTGGCGCAGCGCTTGGGCGGCGGTGGCCAGCTGCTCGCGGCCGGTTGGATGGGAAGGATTCATGGGCAAGGCTGGGACAAGGCGGCCCGCGTGGGGTGGCCGTGATGGGGTAGGCTCAGGCGGCGGTGGCATGGGCGGCGCGGAACTTTTGGATGCGCTCTTCGGATTCGGCACGCTCGCGGGCTTGCAGCTCGGCTTCGAAGTCGTGGTTGAGGGCAACGGTAGTGGAGTTGCTGGCCCCCGCCGGGCGGGCGGGCGGTGGCGTGGGCGCTCCGCTAGGACTGCGGTCGGGTAGCTCATCTTGCCAGCACTCACCGTTTAGCCAGGTGAGCGGGTTTTTTCGGTACTTTTTGTCGGGCTTGGCGGCTACGTAAGCTGGGGTAGCAGCCAAGGCGGCCTGACGCTGCTCGGAGGTGAGGGCCTGCCAGCGCAGCTTACATTTTTTGGTGTCCTCTTTTTTGCCGTAGGCATCCCAGAATTCCTGAAAGTCGGGGCCGGCTTCGGACAGGATGGACTTTTTTGAAGCAGCCGACTTTTTCGGAGAAATAGCAGCTTGCACATCGGCGCTTGCCGCTGTGTTTTCCTGTTCTTTTCCCTTGGTATTTAATGTATAGTTTATGTCCGCAGAATCTGCGGTAGCCTCATGCAGATTTTGCGGGAGGTCTACCGCAGATTTTGCGGGAGTCTCATTCAGGTTCTGCGGAAGGTCTGTAGCAGCTACCGCAGAATCTGCGGTAGCCTCATGCAGATTCTGCGGAAGGTCTACCGGCGTGAGTATGCGCTTGTGCTGTGCCCTCTGGTTTGTTTCTCGGACGAGTGTACCAGCATCCACTAATTCTTTAATGGCACCTTGTACTGTGCGTAGCGAAATACCAGGTAGGCGATTGACAAAGTGCTGGTCATTGGCCCACACCTGACCGTTAACTTTGTAGAGGTCGAGAATTTCAGATAGTACCAAGCGCGCTGGCCAGGAGAGGCCGGCTAGGTTGAGCACGGCAGGCTGCATGTACAAGCCTCGGGTGTTACTGCTCATTGGGCTTTCCCAGTTTGGGCAGTTAGGGAGTGGGCCTCATGGGCAATAGCCGCTAGGTGTGGCACTACTTGGCGGCCTGCGCCTCGGCCAATAGGCATCGCTATGAAACCTGCTGCGCACAACCGCCGCACTGCTGCGCTGGCCGTGGCCTGTGGGAGGTGAAGACGGGTAGCGAGGTAGGCCGTCGAGCAGCCTGCTTGCCCGTGAAGCGCAATAATTTCGGCAAGCACCATTCGCGTAGGAATAGGCAAGCGTAGGCGTAGCACATCAGCCGGAATATCTAATCCAATATTAGGGGTAGGCATGGGATAATAGTTAGCAGCTGGCTATTCGGCCGGTAGCAGCGAAAGCAGCCGATAGGGTGGCAGGCAAAAGCAAGGCCCACCGGCTGGGTGGCCAGTGGGTGGCTTCGAAGAATTAGGCTGCTGCTGCCGAAGTGATGGCCGCCATGGGCGCAGCCACCAAGCGTAGGGCCGCCCCAGCCTGCTTTACTAAGGCCAGCGCTCGCTCCAGGCGTAGAGCAGCCAGCGGGGCGGGTTGGCTGGCTAGGCCTTCCCGTAGCAGGTCTGCTAGGTAGCAGTAGTCAGCGAAGTCGAGCGGTCGGCCTGCGTTGAAGTCCTTTGCTGGGTTGCTGCTGAGGAATGCCGCTACCTCATACAGGGGCATGTTGCTGAGCGTCGCCACAAATTCAGATGGGAAAGAGGGGTGCCACATGATTTCGCGCCCGTAGCGCCCATCCGGCCGGTCATACTGCACCCGCTTTTGCTCTTCCAACTCTTCGGCCAGGTCGGTGCGGCGGTAGTACTCTGCAATGGGCAGATGCAAGCAGGAAAGCTTGCGCCCGTTGGCTAGGGTAGTGAGGGCCGCGGCTGTTGCTGCAGTTGTAGTCAAGAACTGCGCGTCTAGCTGCTGCTGATGGTAAGCACGCAGTTGGGCCAATTGCTTCTTGGCGCCGCGGTTGAGCTTGCGCTGGTAATGACGCAGGCCACGCAGTAGGGTAGCGAAGTCTGTTGCGCTGCCATAGCGTATCAGAGCCCCGCCCTTCTCCGTAGTAAAGTCGGCTGCCATCGCGGACCACGATTCCCCTTTGGGTTGGGGTTGGTCATCGGCCGGGAATTGCGCGCAGGCCCAGTCAAATACTCGCCAAGGGCAGGTCTGTTGGAGGCTGATACCCTCAGGAGCAAAGTGTTTGATACGTATCTCGTGGGGAGTGTCATCTTTTCGAGCTAGCCGCAAGAGGGCTAGCAGGGCCTGGTCGGCACCTGGGGCCCAGCTGTCGAGTAGGCGGGCAACGTCGGGGTGGCGGGTGTAGAGGGCGGCAATCTGGGTGGTATTCATGATGGGTAGGAGAGAGAAAATGAGGGCAAAGGCGTGGCCAGACTATGCAGCGTAGACGGTTGTAAAATCCAGAAAATGAGGCGGTTTAGCTAGGCGCGTCGCCTAAGAATTCGCGCACGGCCAGCTCGCTCACGCGGTAGTTCTTCTTGCCGGCGCAGGTGTAGCGTAGCTTGCCCTCCGTGATGAGCGCGTAGGCGGTGCTGAGGCTGATGTCGAGCCGGCGGGTGAGCAAGCCACCGTAGGCGCGGGCGGGGTCGGGCTCCCCACTCAGGCGGTAAACCACTGAGAGGGCTGCCTGCGCTGCCTCAGCAGCCAAGCGGTCCCGTTGCTGGGCTTCCAAGATGCGCGCCGTAGTGGCAGCATCTTCGAACTGTAGCAGGCCGTTGGCGGTGGTGAAAGTGACCATGTGCAACGGGCCTAGGCGGCGGGGGTGAGCTTAGCCAGTTGCTGGGCAGCAGCTAGTGCTCCCGATTCTTCAGCAATGCGCAGGGCCTCTCGAACGGCGGGGTGGCCGGGGTTGGCACGGCGAATTGCAGCGCTAACTGCACAATTTGAGAGTCCCAACTTTTTAGCAATAGTTCCCACATCGCCGGGAGCAAGTAGGCTACTTATGTTGTTTTTGTGCTCCATTGTTCTACATTTGTTGGTGATTTGACATCACAATGATACGTAAATATTGGATAAATCTCCAAAATTTACGGGATTAATTCCCAGTATATATTTGAAAAATGCCTCAATCCACTGTAAGTCACAGGATTGCTGAAATGCTAGATTTTTTTGCCAAGGGCAATAAATCAGCTTTTGCGAAAGCAGTTGGTATCAGCAATCAAAGCCTTGGGGAAATAGTGGGAGGCAGACAGAATGCGCCCTCATTTGCTGCCTTGCAAAAAATAGCTTTAGCCTATCCCTCAGTTAGCTTACACTGGCTAGTGCTAGGCGAGGGGCCAATGTTTGAAATGACTGACAATGACCCTGCTCATAAGCTAGAGCTATTTGCTAGTGAGGTTGCGGATAGAATTGAAGAGATGGTGCAGTCGGGCGAATTACCACCCTCTGCTGCCCGACTCACCACCGGATACCCTAGCGTAAGCAACCTCTTACAACTGCGTCAAATAGAGGAGGTAGAGCGCTCTGGACTAGTTGGTGCTATTGAGTTTGAGCGAATAGTACGAAGTGTACATCATCGTAAAGCACAAGCAAATGAGGTTCTCAGCGAAAAAGAAGTCATTGAACTGACTCATGCAGAAGCAGAGCGATTAGCTGCAGAAAAGAGCTACACCGACGCAGCACGCAATAGAATTCGCGCTGAGCGCGCATTACTCGGATATGAAACGAGTTCGGTAACCATGGTATACCGCTTGGGAGTAGAGGGCGACTCGGATAGCCTTTATGATGGTTTGCTTTCACATCGGCTGAATATCTCAAACGAGGCGGCTGAGCGACTAGTGAAAGATGGGAAAATCCATGCTACTTATATTGATGGTGAAGGCTACCGCATCACTGAGCAGGCAGTACGCACCTTTCTGGGTGAATTTTAGCAGGTACTAGCGATGGAGCTCATATTCCGCCAACGCCTGGACCGCCCCGATAAGCTGGGCCGGGCCGTTGTCTTCGGGGACCTACACTGGGCCGGTGGCCACCGCTGGAAAATGCCCACGGGCGTCAAGGTACTGCCCGCCCACTGGCAGCCCACTAAGGCCAAACGCATCCACACGGGGGCCGACAATGCCAACGCCCTAAACCTGCGCCTGGGTCGGCTGCTCACGGCGGTGCAGGGCGTCTTTACCGCGGCCGAAGGCGCGGGCAAGCCTGAGGCGGATGTAACACAGGCCGATTTAGAAGCCGCCGTGCTGGCTGTAGGCGCTGGCACCCAGCGCCGGGCCCAGCCCACGCCGGCCGCCGTAGCGCAGGCCGCTGCCGACGCACCGATAGAAGCCACCGCTACCTGGACAGAGTTTGAGGCGCGCTGGCGGGCGGAAAACGAGCACCTATTGAGCGATAGCTACCTACGCATGTACAAGCAGGTAGCTACCAGCCTCACCGAGTTCGACGCCCACCTACGGCTAGCCACGCTTACCCGTGAGCGCCTGGCCCAGTACGTGGCCTGGCTATTTGGGCAGGGCAAGCGCGACTCGACGGTGCAGCGCCACTACGTCTTTCTACGGGAGTGCCAGCGCCTGGCGGGCCGGCCGGTGCCGAAGTGGCTAGCTAAGTTCACCGTGCGGGCCGGGCGCTCGCCGGCGCTGCGGCGGGCGGAGGTGCAGGCCCTGGCCACGGCTGAGCTACCGGCCGACCTGGCCGAAGAGCGCGACATGTTCTTGCTCCAACTGCACCTGCTGCTGCGCGACGTGGACCTGCGGGCCCTGCGCCCCCACCACGTCAGCCTGCATGAGCTGCCCGGGCACGGGCCGACGCTGTGCGTCGAGCTCTACCAGCAGAAAACCAGTGAGCCGGTGGTGATACCGTTGCCACCGGCGGCCGTGGCCATCTGGCAGCGCTGCGGCGGGCAGCTCAACATGCCCAGCCAGCAGGAGCGCAACCGCCGGCTCAAGCACCTGGGCCTGGCCGCCGGCCTGACGCGCGAATTTGTGCAGGTGGCCTTCTCGGGCAAGACGCGCGCGGAAACGGTGGTACCGATTTGGCAGGTGCTCACCACGCATACAGCCCGCCACACGGGGGCGGCGCTGTTGGTGCTGGGCAGTGAGGGCGACCAAACGCTCAAGGAGATTGCCCTGGGACATGTGTCGGCCAGCGTCTACGGCTACGATACGCTGGAGCGCTACGGCCCGCGGCTGCTCGAAGCCTGGCAGGTGGCGCTGGGTCAGTAGAAGAATAACAAACCAGTAAGGATTTAAACATAAAAGCCTCACCTTGAACAGGTGAGGCTTTTGCATGCTTGTTGCCCAAAGTTATTACATTGTGTAATTAATTGTTGTATTGTGTAAATATGGTAGGTATCTTTGAGATATGATAGTGATGCACAACAAGACGATTCGCGAGTACGGCAAGGCCAATGCGCAAGCTGCCCAGCCACTCGCCGAATGGTACGCGAAGGTGGAGGCCGCCGACTGGGCCACCTTCGCCCAGCTGCGCGGCGATATCGGGCCTACCGACCTCATCAGCGGCGACCGCTTCATCTTCAACATCGGCGGTAACAAGTACCGGCTGCTGGCCGTGGTGCTGTTCAAAGTAAGAACCGTGCTCATCCGGGGCATCTTCACCCACGCCGAATACAGCAAGCTCACGAAAGACCAACTGCTTACCCTCTGAGGGTGGGCAGGACTGCCCCACGCTTCCAATCACTCTAACACATGCCTACCAAGCAATTAACCCCTATTCTCAACGACGGCGACCTGAGCCGGGCGATTGAGGAATTCTACCTCCTGGCGGCCCCGCTCGAAACGTCGGACGCGGAGCCCGACGCCTACACCCTGGCCCTGCGCGATGCGATTGCCGCCTACCAGCAGCAGGCCGGCCACGCGCCTGCCCCACCGACCACCGTGGCCGGGGTGCTGGAGGTTGAGATGTTCAAGCGCCGCCTGCGTCAACGCGCGATGGCTCAGCTGCTCGAAGTACCCGAAACCCGCCTGAGCGAAATCATCCGCGGCAAGCGGGCCATGAACCTGGACTTTGCCCGCCGGCTGCACGAGCGCCTCGGCGTGCCGGCTGAGGTAGTGCTGCGCCTGCGCGATGTGGCTTAGCGGCGGTCGGCCGGGCCGTGTAGCCTGGCGCTGGTAGCCACTGGTGTTCCATCCACCGGGGGCAGCAATCCGACCGGGGGCAAAAGCAAAAGCTGCCCCCGGTTTCTGGCAAAATCGGCACTAGTATTCACTGCCAAGCCACTCCCCTACCCCACTCAGTTGCCTGCAAACGCAGTTTTTGTAGTAGATACTAGTGGGCATTGGTAAATGCGTGAGTACGGCATTGCCCACCCTATACCCTCTAGGACTGTCCTGGGGGGTATTTTTATGCATACCCTTGGTGAGCGATGGGTAGGTAGCACTCGGCTGGCAGGGGTAGCCATTTTAACGCAGGCGGTTTTGTTGCTGGCTATGATGAAGCAGGGTTTATGTGAAACTTATGCTGCAAGCCTAGCTAACCCAACTTGTCAGGCGTATCCCGCGCCGGTCCGTCGGCGCGAGCCGGCCGACCGGCGCGGGATACGCCTGACAAGTTGGTAGGGCGGCGCGATACGCCGCAACTTGGGGTAGCTAGTGCTCTACAGAGCCAGGAAGCAGGGTGTTAAGCAGCTTGCCAGGGTGAAGGCGCTACTGTACCAACTGCTACCACTTGTTACCGTCCGGCTTCTGTCCAGCATCCTACAGCAGAGGCCACCCCGCCCTCCCGAAAAGCATAACCCTGGCGTAACCGGCAGGCCTGGGCTTAGCCCCCACCTTTGTGCGATTCTCTCTCCCTATTCCTTTTCCATGAAGCAATTTCTTTCCCGCGGTGCCTCTTTGGCGCTGCTGGCTGTGCTGGCCGTGTCCTGCGCCAAAAACGAGGTGGCCACCCCCACCATCACCCCTACCAGCTCGGCTACCGCGGCGGCCACGGCCACGCGGGATAGCAACCTGGCCCTGGGTAACCCCAGTGGCGCCGTGGCCAGCACGGCGTACCCCAGCAACTACCTGCTGACCAAGACGCAGTACACCATGTCGTATAACCGCGACCAGGGCCGGCCCAACTGGGTAAGCTGGCACCTAAGCTCGGCCTGGCTGGGCTCCACGCCCCGGCAAGACAACTTTTCGGCCGATGCCAGCTTGCCTAGCGGCTGGTACCAGGTAAAAACGAGCGACTACACCGGCTCGGGCTTCGACCGGGGCCACAACTGCCCCTCGGCCGACCGCACGGGCTCGGTGGCCGACAACTCGGCTACCTTCTTGATGAGCAACATGATGCCCCAGGCCTCGGTTAACAACCAGCAGACCTGGGCCGGGCTGGAAAACTACTGCCGCACGCTGGCCGATGCCGGCAATGAGCTCTACATCGTCTGCGGCTCCTATGGCAAGGGCGGCACGGGCGTCAATGGCTACGCCACGACCATCGCGGGTGGCAAGGTGACGGTGCCGGCCAACTGCTGGAAAGTAGTGGTGGTGCTGCCCAATGGCAGCGGCGACGTGTCGCGCATCACTAGCAGCAGCCGCGTGATTGCCATCAACGTGCCCAACACCACGGCGGTGAGCACGGCCTGGGGCAGCTACCGCACCAGCGTCGATGCGATTGAGGCGGCCACCGGCTACGACCTGCTATCTGCGGTGTCGGCTAGCCTGCAAGCAACGCTGGAGGCCAAGACCGACGCGGGGCCGACCAATTAGAGCAGCTTTAGGTTGCCTCGCGTTGGGCAAATGAGCAGGCACAAAAACGCCCTGGCCGCCCAAGCCAGGGCGTTTTTGTGGTAGCTGGTCGCTCGCTGGCCTGGTCAGCCCGACACACCGGCTGCCCTTGGCCAGCCCTGCTGCCGCAAAGCCAAGCTAGGTGCGAGCACCGTGTGTAGGGCAACCTCCCGATGGGCAGGCCCGCCCAACGCCCACGAAAGCCCGCCGTTTGGCGGGCTTTCGTGGGCGTTGGGCGTAAGGCAAAAACCGTATTGGCCGGCAAGGGAGTACGTAGCGGCGTCGCCTCTCCACTCCCTGCCATGCGCAACACTACGCAGTACTTTCGCAACCCGGCTGCCGCAATATCTTATTGCTCAACTGGTTATATTCGAACCGATTGGCATTCGATGGCGGCCGAGCCTGCCGAGCTGCGGGCCATCTACGAGCATGTGCTGCGGGCTATGCAGCGCTACCACGTCACGGCCCTGCTAGTTGTGCACGGCCAGCGCGAGGTGATTCCGGCAGCGGTGCAGAGCTGGCTGGCAACCGAGTGGATACCCCGCGCCATCCGGGAGGCCGGCTATGAGCGGTGCGCGCTGGTGGAAGCCAGTGGCCAGGGCAACCCGGAGGGGCAGCCGGGGGCGGGCGCCATGGAGTACGCTTACTTTGGGGAGGTGGGGCCGGCTGTGTGCTGGCTGCTGCAAGCAAAACAGCTGGCGGCCTAGCAAAGCCGGGCAGCCAGCTGTTTTGCTTGCAGCATCGGGCGCACATGGGGCTGACGCACGCGGCTGCTAATGAGGCGAATAAGCTTATTCCCATTCGGACCCGCTCCTACTTAACCCAAGTTGGGGCGAATCGCGCCGCCCTACCAACTCGTCAGCTTGGTCTTTCCCCGGTCCGCCGGCGCAAGCCGGCCGACCGGTTGACGTGGCAGGCGTCCGGTGTAAGCAATGACAACCGGACGGCCGGCTCGCGCCGGCGGACCGGCGCGTTATACGCCGCAACTTGGGCTACTTACATTCCTATTGGGGGCAAGCTAGAAACGCTTAGACTTGCCTGTTTAGACATAGGGTATTTTTTGGTTATTTATTTGTACATTGCCTGTACACCCTTAACCCTCAGTACCATATGACAAACTTTCTTCCCCCCCAATTGCGCGTGCGGCCAGGCCGACCAGGCCCCTCCCCTTCGGCCACCCGGCGGCTAGGCGCCCCGCTGCTTGTGCTTGGTTGCCTGCTGGCAGCGCGGCCCAGCCAGGCGCAGGATGTTTCGATGTATCAGTTTGCGGCCAGTAGCGGCACGTTTGCGCCGTTGGCGGCGGGCACCGTTTTGCCCGCTTTAGCCGCGAATGACGCCATCTCGGCCAACATCACTTTGCCGTTTACTTTCTACTACGGGGGCCGGGCGTGCACTACGGTGCAGGCAACCACCGATGGCTACCTCGACCTGCGCGGCAGCAGCACGTACTCGCAGTCGCTGAACGCGCTGGGCATGGGCCTGAGCACCATTGCCCCGTATTACGACGACCTGTCGGGGGTGGGGGGCGCGGCCTCCTACGCCGTGTCGGGCACGGCCCCGAACCGCGTCTTCACGTTTGAGTGGCTGAACTGGCGCGACGACTACGCCGCCACGGCAGCCAACCTCTCGTTTCAGGTGAAGCTCTACGAAGGCACCAACGTGGTGCAGTTCGTGTACCGGCCCGAGGCGGGCGCGTTTGATAACACCAAGGCCAGTGCCTCCATTGGGCTCGATGGGGGCTCTACCACGGTGGGCGGCCGGGGCAATTTCATTTCCCTGACCAATGCCTCCGCCGCCCCCACGGTGGTCAACAACGCCACGGCCGCCGGGCCAGTTAACACCATTAGCACCCGCCCGGCGGCGGGCCAGGTCTACACCTTCACCCCCTCCGCTACCCTGGCCATGGGCCAGGCCCTGGGGGCTGGCCAATTGGAGGTGTTCCCTAACCCGGCCCACCGCGCGTTTACGCTGCGCCTGCCGGCGCTGGCAGGCGCGCACGCGGCCCAGCTTACCATTTTCAACAGCCTGGGCCAGCAGCTGCAGAGCCGCTCGCTGGCCGTAGATGCCGCCGGCACCCAGGCGCAGGTAAGCGTGGCGGCCCTGGCGGCCGGCCTCTACACCGTGCGGGTGCAGGTGGGCAGCCAGGTAGCCAGCCGGCAAGTGGCTGTTGAATAATTTGTCAGCAAGCGGTTGTAAGCGCTGCTACCCAGCCCGGTGTAGAGACGCATCCTTGCGTCTCGTCGTTATTTAGCTGCTTCTCGTTGGTTGTTACCGAGCAAGATATTTAACGAGCTGTTCAACGAGGAGACGCAAAGATGCGTCTCTACATCGGGTATCCTAAGTAGCAAACCGCGCTGAACTTCTTGTGGTGCGTAGGCTAGCGCCCGGCCGGCTGGCTGGCCAGCACTTCTTCCAGCACCTGGCGCGAGTTGGCCAGGCGCGGCACCTTGCGCTGGCCACCCAGGCGGCCCCGGTGGCGCAGCCAGGCCTCGAAAGTGCCGGCCGGCACAAAGTGCACGCGGGGCAGCACCAGCGCCAGGTCGCGGTGGCGCTTGGCATCGTAGTCCGAGTTTAGGTTACGCAACTCACTATCAAGTAGTTGAATAAAAAGTGTCGTATCGACAGGCGGCGGGCCGCTGAGCTCCACGGCCCACTCGTGGCCACCGCGCGAGGTACCGCCGCCCGCCGCAAAGTAGACGGGCGCGGCCGTGAAGTCGCGCACGGCGCAGCCCGTGGCGGCGGCGGCGGCGGCAATGGCGGCCTCCGCGTTTTCTACTACCACTTCTTCGCCAAAGGCGTTGAGAAACTGCCGGGTGCGGCCCGTGATGCGCACCCGGTAGGGCCGCAGCGAGGTAAAGCGCACGGTGTCGCCCACCAGGTAGCGCCACAGCCCCGCGCTGCTGCTGATAACCAGCGCGTAGCTGGGCCCAATGGTCACGTCCTCCAGCGGCACGGGGCGCGGGTCGGGCTGGTCGAACTGCCCGGCGGGCAAAAACTCGTAGTAGATGCCGTGGTCCAGCAGCAGCAGCAGGTCGGCGCTGCCGGGCTCGTCCTGCAAGGCAAAGTAGCCCTCCGAGGCGTTGTATATTTCGAGGTAGCGCAGCTGCTCGCCGGGCATAAGCTGCTGAAAGAGTGGCCGATACGGCCCAAACGCCACCGCGCCGTGCAAAAACAACCCCAGGTGGGGCCACACCTGGCGCAGGTCGTCGGCCCCGGCCAGGGCCAGCACGCGGCGCAGCAGCACCAGCATCCAGGTGGGCACGCCGGCCAGCACGCGCACGTCCTGGCGCAGCACGTGGCGGGCAATGCGCTCAATTTTTTCTTCCCACTCATCCAGCAAGGCCAGGGGCAAGGGCGGGGTGCGCAGCGTCTGGGCCCAGCCCGGTAAGCTGTTCATTACCAGGGCCGATACGTCGCCGGTGAGGGCCGCCGCATCGAAGGGGCTGGGCCCCAGGCTGCCGCCCAGGCTCAGGGTTTTGCCGCGCAGCAGGCGGTGGGCGGGGTAGAGGTGGGTGGCCAGGGCCAGCATGTCGCGCCCGGCGCGGTAGTGGTTGTGGTGCAGGGCCTCGCGCGTGAGGGGCAAATACTTGCTGCGGGCGTTGGTGGTGCCGCTGCTGCGGGCCTGCCACCGCGGGGCGGGGCCGGGCCACAGCACGTTGGGCTGGCCGCGCAGCACTTTTTCCAGCTCGGGGTACAGCTGCTCGTAGGTGCTTACCGGCACGCGCCGGGCAAACTCGCTGGCGCTCAGGCCAGCCGCGTAGCCGTAGCGCTGGCCCCAGGCCGTGCCCCGCGCCCGGCCCAGCAGGTAGCGCAGCACGGCCGCCTGCGCCGCCAGCGGCTCGTGCCGCACGCGCGCCAGCCGGGGCAAGCTACCAAGCTGAACGGCACGGGCAATAAGCTGGTCGAGCATCTGCTGAATGAAGAATTTGGAATGAGGAATGAGGAATTAGACACTGGTGATGCGGAAGCTGCAATTCGTCATTCCTCATTCCAAATTCTTCATTCATTACTCAAACGTCTTGCGCTTTTTCAGCTCGAAGTCGCGGCCCAGGTATACGCGGCGCACGGTTTCGTCGGCGGCCAGCTCTTCGGCGGTGCCGGCTTTCAATAGCTTGCCTTCGAAGAGTAGGTAGGCGCGGTCCACGATTTCGAGGGTCTTGTGCACGTCGTGGTCGGTGATGAGCACCCCGATATTCTGGTTTTTGAGCCGGGCCACGATACCCTGGATTTCTTCGGTGGCGATGGGGTCGACGCCAGCGAAGGGCTCGTCGAGCAGCACAAATTTGGGGCTCACGGCCAGGGCACGGGCTATTTCGGTGCGGCGGCGCTCGCCGCCGCTCAGCACCTTGCCCAGGTTTTTGCGCACGTGGCCCAGGCTGAACTCTTCGAGCAGCTGCTCTACTTTGTCGCGCTGGGCTTGCTTGGGCATGTCGGTCATTTCGAGCACCGAGAGGATATTTTCTTCCACGCTCAGGTCCCGGAACACGCTGGCTTCCTGGGCCAGGTAGCCCATGCCGCGCCGCGCCCGCTGGTAGATGGGCAGGCGCGTCACCTCTTCGTCGTCGAGAAAAATGCGGCCGCCGTTGGGCTTCACCATGCCCACCATCATGTAGAAGCAGGTGGTTTTGCCGGCGCCGTTGGGGCCCAGCAGCCCCACTATTTCGCCCTGCGCCACGGTGAGCGACATGTCGTTGACAACGGTGCGGGCTTTGTATTGCTTGACGAGGTGCTCGGCGCGAAGAATCATAGGCTGTGGCACAAAGGTAAAGCCGCCGCCGGGTGGCGCCCGGCTGCATGACGCTACTGCCCTGCCGTTTGGTGGGTAAAGCGACTGTTTGTTACCCCTTCCCGCGTGGTTGCGGCCACCCGGTGCCCGCGAGTAGCTTTGTGCCCCGCCACTGGCTTGCTGGCTACCACGCTAGCAGGGGCGGTTAACACCCTCATTCTCACTTATGGCAGCCCCCGACCCCCAGAAAGAACAGCTTTTCCATGACATCGCCGCCCGCCTGCACGCGCAGGGCTTTCGGGTGGACCGCCAGGACCCCAGCCGGCCCTGGGGCGGCTTTTTCGTGCTCGATGAAAGCCAGGCCCAGCAGTTTGCCGACGTGTACTTCAACGGCCTGGACGTGGCCAAGCTGCGCATCTCGGGCCAGCTCAGCCCCAAGATTTTGCTCGTGGCCCCGCACCAGCGCCTGAGCTGGCAGTACCACTTCCGGCGCGCCGAAATCTGGCAGGTGGTGGAAGGCCCGGTGGGCGTGGCCATCAGCGACACCGATGAGCAGACGGAGGTGAAATCGTACCAGCCCGGCGAGCGCATCATTCTGAAGCAGGGCGAGCGCCACCGCCTGGTAGGCCTGGCCGGCTGGGGCGTTATCGCCGAAATCTGGCAGCACACCGACGCCACCCAGCCCTCGGATGAGGACGACATTGTGCGCGTGCAAGACGACTTCGGCCGCTAAGACGTGCCATAGGCAGAACATCAAAAAGAACGTCAGGCAGACCGCAGGGAAGCAGCTCGCTCGCATCGTTGAACAATGCGAGCGAGCTGGTTCCCTGCGGTCTGC